>NZ_BAAJXA010000042.1:0-85217 GCF_057537855.1 Streptomyces diversicolor | reverse complement strand
GCGGCCAACGCCACCGTCCTCGCCGAGATCTCCCGCACGGACGCAAAGTCCGGCGTCCTGCTCACATCCTTCTCCCTGCCCCTCGCCGCGCTCGTCGCGGTGGTCCCGGGTCACCACTTACCGTCCGTCGTCGGCCTCCTCGTCGGCGCCGGCGCCCTCGGACTCATCGCCGCCATGCTCGTCGTGCTCGTCGTCGTCCACCCGCGCCTGTCGGGCGCCGCACGCGGCAGCTTCCTCTACTGGTCGCTATGCACTCCCCAGGATCTGGTGGAGGACCTCCAGGCCCCGGACGACCGCGTAGCCCACGTCATCCACCTCGCGCAGATCGCCCGCCGAAAGTACGAGGGCCTGCGCCTTGCCGGAATCATCACCGGCGCCTCGCTCGTCGTCCTTGGCGCCGCCCTGCTCGCCGCCCTCGTCGCCTGACTGCTCTGGAGAAACCGCATGACAACCGACCTCGACCCCATCACCGCGGCCCGTCGCGCCGGACGCTGGGTGATCGGAACCTTCCACGGAGCCCACGACGACGCCGACGTCGTCGCCCTCGCCGTGCGTGACGACTCCACCCCGCTCCCGTATGGCTGGGAGTGCACGTGCGGGATCGGCCAGCGCTTCCCCGCCGAAGAGGGCGTGTGGTCAAGTGCCTTGCGCCATGTCCACCCGCCCCGCTGGCGCGCATGGGCCCGCCGAGTGCCGCTCCTGCGCAGCCTCGTCCAGCCCACGGCACGCCTCCAGCACCCCCGGACGGCCTGACCGGTGACCGGCCGTGCGGTGCCCGCCGACCTGTACGCCGCACTGCAAGTCTGCTTCCCGCACGGAGGGCTGCCCGGCTGGCTCACCGCCACCGGCCCCCGTTGCGGAACCGGAGCCGCCTCGATCCCAGTCAAGAACCCCGACCAGGCGAGCGAACTCGCCGACCTGGTCGCCCTCGCCTGGTGGGAACTCCTCCAGGACCCCGGCGACGACGCGTTCACCAAGCTGTTCACTGCGGCCTGCGCACGGCACCTGAGCTGAAAACAAGAAGCGGGCCCCGTCCTCGGACGGGGCCCGCTTCTTTGTGTTCGGGAACTTACGCCGCGGATGCGGCCGACGCGTCCGCGGCTTCGACCTCGGGGCTGCTCTCCTCGGGGTCTTCGCTCACATCGGCGAGCCCTCCTTCAAGCTCGCCGCCCTCGGCTTCGGTCTCGCCGTCCAGGAACGTGACCGTCACCCCGCTGACCGAGGACAGGACCTCGATCAGGGACCTCACCGCAGTGCGAGCCCGCTTCGGGTCGTGTTCCAGTGCGGCCTGGAGGGCGCCCGTATCGAAGGTGCGAGCAGCCTTCGACAGCGCCCGCACGGTCTTCGCGGGGTCGGCCGCGGAGGTCGAGCGTGCTTCGTTCTCCTCGGAGGAGAGGTAGGAGACCACCGCTTCCTCCGTCTTGGCCTTGTGCCCGGCGGCTCCCTCGGGCAGGGCCTCTACGGCTCCCTGAACGAGTGCGGCGGTGACACTCGCGCCCTTGGCCTTCACGAGCCCGAGGTACAGGTAGACGGCCGCCTGCACGCTGTGCTTCTCGACCAGTGGGACCAGGGCCCACGCGTGCCCGTACCCCAGCTTCGTAGAAACAATTGTTTCCAAACCGCCCCCTGGCCTGGCCTGGAACAGGGCTTCGGCCACGCGCCACGTACGGATCAGCTTGCCTGCGTACTGCGGCGTGATGTCCCAGCGGGCCTGTGTGTACTCCTCGAAGGTCTCGAACTGAGCCCGATACAGCCGGGCATCACGCACCACCTGGAGCGCCTTGCCAGCGGCCCAGAAGGCGAAGCGCAGGTTCTCGATTGCGCTCTCGCACTTCACCAACATGTCCTGCTCCTGCGCGATGAGCGCCGGAGTGTCGGTGAGCTGTTTCGTCGGGAGCTTCGTGGAGTCGCCGAGTGCGCGAGCCAGCTCGATCGCGTTGTTCGGGCGCCCCGGGGCGACCGGGGCCCCGCCTACGTTGATCGCCTTACCCATCAGAGCATCTGCTCCATCGTCAGGGCCACGCGCATGAAGTCCTCACGCGCCTTCAGGGCCGTACCCGACATCTTGTACTCGGTGACCAGGGTGCCGTTCTCGTAGGCGTGCTCATGGATGGTGTACCGGCGGATCGGGTCTGCGACCCGCGGGTAGTTCCGCTCGTCAATCCATGCCTTGACCTTGTCGAGCTGCGTCTCGAACTTGTCCTTGCCGGGGTCGTGCATGTTGATCACGACCAGGAAGGGGATGCCTCGCGGCTTGAGTACGCGCTCGATCGTGTACTCGCACTCATCCCAGGTGATCTTTGACGGAGTGATCGGGACGAGCGCCAGGTCCGCGACCTCCAGCACCTCGCGCAGTGCATCTGCTGTCCGGCTCTCGCCGAGCGGGTCGGCCCCCCATTCGGCGTCAGGGTCGACGTCCAGGAAGCCCGGCGTGTCAACGATGATCCGCCGCCGCTCGGGGTCGTTGATGACGCTAGGCAAGATGTTGAGCTTGCTGCGGGTGACGACGAAGTCGAACGGGAGGGCCTCCTCTCGTACGCCCGCGCACCACTTCTCCAGGGTGCCCTGGACGTCGATGCCGGCCGCAACGACGGGAGCGCCCGCGGACTCGTCCGCGTTGGACAGCACCGCCGACCGGCCCGCGCACGCGGCCGTGTTGACGGCGATGGTGGACTTGCCCGCGCCGCCCTTCTGCTGGATGACGACGATCACTTTCGCCGTTCTGGCGACAGCGTCAGCGGCCGTGTCGATGGCCGTTGAGAGGGCTGTGGATGTGCTCATTCCGAGGCCTTCCGTTGATTTCACCGCACGATGGGCGGTTACTCGGATCGCGCACAGCTTGCCAGACGTTTGGGGCGTTGATGTGCATCGGAGCATTACGGAAAGAGCAATGGCGTTCGAGTGAAATCGAACGACTTGGAAACAGTTGTTTCTACTCTCAAGCCTGGTCGGGGATTTCGGGCTGATCCGCTGCCGTGGCCCGGTCGATCGCGGCACGGAGTAGGTCGCCGGTGGTGAGGACCTTGGCGCGGAGGCGGTCGCGGATCTCTAGTGCGGACTGCGGCGCGGAAGGCCGCCCGGCTGCGACCATGAGGGCGAGTTCGGCGGGGATGCCGTCACGTTCGGCTTCCCGGAGGGCGACGTCGACTCCATCACCCCAGCGGTCGGCCCAATCCTGGAGGGCTTCGACGGCCTCCTTGCTGGTCCAGTAGGCGGCGCGGCGGACGGTGTCGCCGAGGCTGTAGGGCAGGTTCACGGACACGCGGTGGGTGTATCCGCCGTCGCCCATGGGTGTGCTCGGTGGGGTGCCCCACGGGCGGCCCGGGGCCTCGATTTCGCCCTCTGGCGGCTTGGGCCACTTGCGGTCCAGGCCGCGGGCGCGCAGCTCCTCGCGGACTGCCCGGGTCACGATGTCGTCCCGGGTGCCGCCGAACTCGCCGGTGCGGCGCATCCTCGCGACCCGGGCCCGGATGTCGCTGCGGACAGCCGCGGCCGCGCGCCGAGACATGCCCGGCAGGATCAACTCCTTCCGGCGCGCGGCGACCCACTCTTCCTCTCGCTCCCGCTCGTCCCTGCGGCGCGCGTTCAGCGCCTCCAAGGCCTCCTCGGTCACGGCCACGTGGAACTTCATGCTCACCCTCGCCATGAAGGAAATGTAGCCAGATAACCCGAGGGACGAACGCGGGCCCCGGGGCGGGAGGTTCGTGTCGGGGTGGGAACTTAAATCGGTTGCTCCTGAGTCGTTATGGTCGTCAGGTAGGGATCAAGGATGTCCGCCGCCGGCCGGGTGGTACCCGGTGCAGGCGGTGCGGGACGGGCCAACGTCCGCCCGCCGGAGCAACGGGGGAGTAGCGCGCATGACGAACAGCCGCACCGATCACCAGCCCTACGTGCAGGCCGTGGTCGCCGAGATCGAAGAGATCGGCCTGAGCGTCGCGGGGGACGCCGTGACCGGACGCCCGCCGGCGGTCCGCACGGCCGTCGTCACGCTGGAGGTGCCGGACAGCGGTCCGTACGCCGACGAGGACAACGACCTCGAACTCGTCTGGAACGAGGCGTACGGCTGGGTGCTCCACCTGCCCGCCGAGGCCGGGATCAGCGACTGGTTCATGGGCGAGGACCTGGTGCCTGCGCCCGCCCGGGTCGCCCGCTGGGTCGACATGGTGCTGTCGAACCCGGGCCTGACACCGAGCCGGGAGGACGGGCCGCAGCGCCTGCCCGAGAGCGAGGACGAGGCGTTCGAGTCGCGCCTGTCGGCCTTCGCCGCGTCCGCCTGACGCGCTCGCTGTCCTCCCGACCGCCCGCGGGCCGTCGGCGCTGAGGCTGCGCCGGGCCCCGCAGCTTGGAGAACGACATGTCCAACCCCGTCGAAACCCCGGTCGCCCCTGCCCCCGAGCCCGGTCCGGAGGGCCGCCTCGGACCGATCGGGCGTGCCCGCGCGAGCCTGACGGCGATCGAGACCCTCCTCCGGCTGCGCGAGGACCAGTCCCCGCCCACCCCGGAAGACCTCGCCGCCCTGCGGCACTGGCCCGGCTGGGGTCCGCTCGCCCCCGCCCTGGCGGAGAACCGCGAAGGAACCTGGGCGGAGATCGGAGAGGAGCTGCAACGCCTGCTGTCGCCGCGCGAGTACCGGCAGGCCGAACAGGGCACACCGACCGCCTACTACACCCCCGACCGGATCGCAGAGGCCTGCTGGACGGCCCTACGCGATCTCGGCTTCCGCGGCGGCCGCATCCTCGAACCCGGCTGCGGCGCGGGCACCTTCATCAACCACACCCCCGACCGGATGCCGGTCGAGTGGTTCGGTGTCGAGCGCGACCCGACCACCGCGGGCATCGCCGCACTGCTGCACCCGGACGCGCAGATCATCAACGCCCGGCTCCAGGAAGCCGGACTCGCCTCGAACAGCGTGGACGCCGTCCTGGGCAACGTGCCGTACGGCAACTTCCAGGTCCACGACAAGACCGCACCGAAGGCGGTCACCGACTCGATCCACAACTACTTCATCTGGCGTTCGGTGCAGGCACTGCGCCCCGGCGGCGTCGCCATCCTGCTGACCTCCCGCTACACGATGGACTCCGCGGACGACACCGCCCGCCGCGCCATCGCCAAGCACGCCGACCTGCTGGGCGCTATCCGGCTGCCCAACGGTGCCCTCGCCGAGGGTGGCACCGGCGTCCTGGCCGACATCCTCATCGTCCGCCGGCGCGACACCGACGGTCCCCTGGACGACAGTTGGATGGAGGTCAGCGAGGTTCCGACGGTCCCCGGCCAGTACGCCAACGACTACTTCCTCCGGCACCCGGAGAACGTGCTGGGCAGGTTCGAGCAGGGGCGGGCCGCGCAGTACGGGCACACCCTGGCGGTGAAGGCGCCCGAGGGCCAGGACCTCGGGGCCGCGCTCGGCACCGCCTTCGAAGGCATCACCGCGCAGGCCCGCAACGAGGGCCGCGACTGGCGGGTCGCGGTCGGCGCGCAGCCGTTCACCGAGGACACGCTGCCCTTCCCCGTCCGCGAAGACGGCCGGAAGGAAGGCTCCTTCCACCTCGTGGACGGCAAGCCGCACGAGGTGGTCGACGGCGAGCTGGTCGCGGTCGAGCGCGCGGGCAAGGAACTGCCCAAGCTCATCGCGCTGCGCGATGCCACGCTGAAGCTGATCGAGGCGGAGACCGACCACGACACCCCCGACGCGCAGCTCGACCCGCTGCGCGCCGAGGTGAACCGGCTCTACGACGCCTATGTCAAGGCGCACGGCCCGATCAACCGCTTCACCCTCGCCGAGGGGCAGGTTGACGAGGAGACGGGGGAGAAGTCGGTCAGCCGCCGCTACCCGCGGCTGGGCGGGTTCCGTCGTGACCCGGACGTCGTCTCGGTCCTCGCGCTGGAGGACTTTGACGACGAGACGCAGAAGGCGGACAAGGCCCCGTTGCTGCTGCGTCGGGTCAACCGCCGCATCGAGCGGCCGACGTCGGCGGAGACGCCGGAAGAGGCGCTGTCGCTCTGCCTGAACTTCAAGAACAAGGTCGACGTCCCGACCATCGCGCAGCTCCTGGGGATCGAAGAGGACCAGGTGCCCGGCGCCCTCGGGGACCTGGTCTTCCCCGACCCGGACAGCGGCGAACTGCTGACCCGCGGCGCGTACCTGTCCGGGCCGGTCGTGGACAAGCTGGAGCGCGCCGAGTTCCTGCTGTCGCAGGGCCGCGAGGACCTTCAGGGGCACGTCGACGCCCTGCGCGAGGTGCAGCCCGAGCCGCTGCCGCCGGAGGACATCAAGGCCAAGCTCGGCGCCCCCTGGATTCCGGTGGAGGACGTCACTGCGTTCGCCGAGGAGATGCTGGGCGTACGGGTCGACATCATCCACGTGGCCAAGACGGCGACGTGGAACGTCGACATGCCGATGACGATCCCGGAGGCTGCGACCAGCGAGTGGGGCACGGCCCGCGTCAACGCCTTCGAGCTGCTCGACCTCGCGCTGAACGGGCAGGCCCCGAAGGTCTACGACACCTTCCGCACGCCCGACGGCGGCTCGCGGCGGGTGCGTAACGACAAGGAGACGATGCTCGCGGAGTCGAAGATGACGGCGCTGATGCGCCGCTTCGCGAGCTGGGTGTGGGAGGACCCGGACCGGGCGGACCGCCTGGCCGCCGACTACAACCGCATCTTCAACAGCACGGTGCTGCCCAAGCATGACGGCTCGCACCTGACGGTCGACGGCATGGACCCGGAGTTCAAGCCGTACGAGCACCAGTGGGACTTCGTCCAGCGCGTGCTGAGCGCGGAAGAGGGCTCGCTGTGCCCGTACCCGGTCGGCGCGGGCAAGACGGCCACGATGTTCATGACGGCGGTCAAGCTCAAGCAGCTCGGCCTGGTCAACAAGCCGATGATCGTGGTCCCGAACCACCTGCTGGAGCAGATCTCCCGGGACGGCAAGAAGCTGTTTCCGAACGCCAAGATCCTCATGGCGGGCAAGAAGGACCTCGCCGACGCCCGCTCGCGGATGCTGTTCGCGGCCCGGTGCGCCACCGGCGACTGGGACGCGATCGTGATGACGCACAACTCCTTCGGCCGTCTCGGGGTCCACCCCGTCACCGAGGCCACCTACCTGGAGGAGCTGGCCAACGAGTACCGCGTCGCGCTGAGCGCGATCGACGGCGACGACGCCAACCAGCGGCGGATCAAAGAGATCGCCAAGATGGTCGACCGGTTCGACGCCCGCGCGTCCGACCTCCGCTCCAAGGCCACCGACGCCGGTGTCACGTACGAGAACCTCGGTGTCGACTTCCTCCAGATCGACGAAGCCCACCTGTTCAAGAACCTCGCCCTGCCGGCCACGACCGAAGGTATGTCGCTCGGCAAGCCATCCAAGCGGGCCACCGACCTCGACCTGAAGCTCATCGTCACCCGCGAGCGCACCGGCCGGGACAACGTCACCGCCCTCTACAGCGGCACGTTCATCTCGAACTCGGTGCGCGAGATGTACGTCTTCAAGCACTTCACGATGCCCAAGCGTCTGGAGAAGCTGGGGCTGGGCAGCCCGGATGCCTGGGCGGCGAACTTCATCCAGTTCGAGTCCCGGCCGGAGGTCGGGGTCGACGGCGTTAGCTTCCGCCTGAAGCGGCGCCCGGTGGAGTACACCAACGCCGATGAAGCACTCGCCCTGTTTGCGGAGGTCGCGGAACTGCGGCCGCGTGAAGACTTCAAGATCAAGCGGCCCAAGCGCGTCGATCGCTACGTGGAGGTCGAGGCCACACCGAACCTGGTCCAGTACGTTAGCTCGATCTCCGGCCGCATCGACCTGATTCAGCAGGGCAAGGTCAAGCCGTTCGAGGACAACATGCTCAACGTCATCACGGACGGCCGGAAGGCAGCCCTGGACCTTGAGCTGGTCGGGATGGAGCCGGACGGCCCGGGCAAGGTCGGGGCCGTCGTCAGGAACGTTCTGGAGATCCACGAGCGCACCAAGGACCTGAAGTTCCCCGGCTATCCGGACGATGTCTCCGGTGGTCTTCAGCTCGTCTTCTGCGACCTGGGCACCCCGAGCAAGGACCGTGGGAGTCAGGTCTACGGCAAGATCCGCCGGGGCCTGATCGACGGTCTGCCGGAGGAAGGCCTGCCGGGCATCCCGCGCGAGCGCATCCGCTTCATCCACGACTACAACAGCGACCTCGCCAAGGAGCAGTTGTTCACCGACGCCCGGGCGGGCAAGGTCAGCGTCCTGTTCATGTCCTCGGAGAAGGGCGCAACGGGCGTCAACGTCCAGCCCCTCGGCGTCGCGCTGCACCACGTCGACCCGCCGCACAAGCCCGCCGAGTGGGAGCAGCGCGAGGGCCGCCTCGACCGGCCCGGCAACCTGCTCATCGACCTCGACATGGAAGTCGAGTTCCTGCGCTACATCGCGCTGAACAGCTTCGACAGCTACATGTTCCAGCAACTGGAGCGCAAGCAGCGGCCCATCGTGCAGATCATGTCCGGCCGCAAGGTCGGCCGCGTGATCCAGGAGATCGACCCTGTCGGGGCGGGCTTCGGGCAGGCCAAGGCCATCGCCACGGGCAACCCGATGCTGCTGGAGCTGGCTGACGTCAACGGCGAGCTGACCATGCTCCTCAACGAAGCCGACGGCCACCGGCAGGCGCAGGCCCGCATGAGGCGCAAGGTCGAAGTCCTCTCCGACCAGATCAGCGACGCGGAGCGCACCCTGCCCGCCATGCGCGCCATGGCTGACGCGATCACTGCTGCCGGGGACGACGACACATGGCGCACCGCAGACGGCCGCCTCATCGAGCCCGACGACGTCGCCGGCGTCCTCGCACAGACCGCACAGGGCTCCAAGCCCACCCTCGACCTGGACGCGGGCTACCGCTGGCGAGGCCTGCAAGTCGGCTTCACCTGGCACCGGCGCCAACAGTTCGGCGGGATGGCCTACGAGGGGTGGGCGCACCTGGTCGCGGGCGGACATCAGGTTGACGTCCGCCTGAACCTGAGCTGGTTCGGCAAGGGCCAGTCCTGGCGCATCGTCAAGGCGCTCGGAGAGGCCGCCGACGAAGCGGTGACCGCCCCGGTCGAGATCGAGCAGAGGGTCGTCAAGCAGCGTGCGGCGCTGGAAGACACCCGGTCCCACATCGGGCGCCCCTTCGAGAAGCACGCCGAACTGGAAGCGGTCCGCGAGCGGAAGGCCGCCCTGGAGGAGCAGATCTCGGGCGCCGCCATCGCCTCCGGTCGTGAGAGCGGGTCGGGTCCGCAGTTCGATCCCGGCGCCGCCGCCGACGGCGGCCGCGAGATGACCGAGGCGGAGATGGCGATGCACGACGCCACCGCCATGGCCGGGATGCTTGGCGGCACCGCCGTCGTCATCAGCGACGGCCAGATCATCGGCGGCGCCCGCCTGGTCGACGGGACCTCGCCCGGGGAAGATCCCACACCCGATCTGACCGATCCGCGCCTGTGGGATGAGGCCGTGCGCGCCTTCGCCACGGCCGCGGCCGCCGACGCCGACGTGACCGCATGGGCGCAGATCGACGCCAACGAGGGTGCGCCGTTCCGCGAGGGCTTCGCTGGATGGGCACAGGATTGGGCCCTGGAGCGCGCCAACCTCCCCGAGGACCGCCCGGCGTGGCTCCAAGCCTGGCTGTACACCTTGCGCGACCCCGAAGGGGCCGACACGCGTCAAGCCATCCTTGCCGAGGCCGCCGGGATCGCCTGGCGGCAGGCCAGGGCCACCGAACCCGAAGAAGCGCAGCCCACCCCGCAGGACACCCCGACCCCCGAGCCGGAACCGGCACCGGCGCCCGAGGAGTCCGCCGCGCCTCCCGCGCCCCCGCAGACCGAGCAGCAGGAAGCGGCGCCGGCCGCACCGGAGGCACCACAGGCGCCCGCCGAGGACTCGACGGAACCCGCCCCCGCCCCGGCGGAGACATCGACCGACGACGCACGACAGGCGCTCTGGCAGGACGCGGTCGACGCTCTCGGCGACCGCGTCATGGTCGGCCACATCGGCGGCCCGCAGCCCGCCCGCACCCACCAGTCCGCCGGGTGGGCCATCATGGGCGTGCTCAGCGACGACCAGGTCAAGACACTGGTCAGCGCCGTCACGATGGACGAGCAGCCGGTCAGCACGGAGCCCGGCGAGATGCCCACCGACCTCGTACGCGAGTGGATTGCCGAGCAGCAGCAGACACCGACGACGGCCTTCTACGCCTCCACCAGCAACGACCTGCCGCCCGCCCTGCGCGGCGACGGCGACGTGCACCTGTCGACCCGCGCGGACGGGCTGACCATCGAGCAGGGCGACGTCTCCACCACGATCCTGTGGGAGGAACTCCCGGCCTGGATCAACGCCGCCGTCACCCACAACACCGCCAACCGCGACCCGTTCAAGCCGTGGTGGCGATACGGGCGCCTGGACCACGAGATCCACTTCCGGCGCGACGAGAACAACCAGGCCATCCGCACCGCGCTGGACGCCCTGGCCGACGCGCTGCGCGAGACCGTGCCCCCGACCGACGAACAGCTCGCCGAAGCACGCGACCGGTACGCCCCGCCGGCGGCCACGCCCGCCACGGCCACGGAGCCCGCGGCCCCCACCGAGGACGCCCCCGCCGAGGAGAACGCGCCGCAGGAGTCCGCACAGCTCCCCGAGGACGCCGTACCGGTCCCGGGCGCCGAGGGCTACCACTACACCGAGGAAGGCCGCACCGTCCGCCTCTACACCGAGGAGGGCGAGGAGGTCGGCACGGCGAAGTGGAGCTACAGCAAGTACCGCTACCTGGGCGACGTCCAGGGCGACACCGTCCGGGGCACCGATGACGGCGCCACCGTGGCCAAGCGCATGGCCAACCACCACGCGGTCGTCTACGGCGACCGGGTACACCGGCCCACGCTCGATGACCAGGGCCGTGACCCGGTCTGGATTCTGCACAACGGCTCCGACACCCTCGTCTTCGGCGTGAGCCCGGAGGACGACACCGCCCGGGCGGCGATGTGGACCGGCGGCGGCTTCAAGGAGTCCCGCAAGGTCAGCGGCTGGTACCTGCCCCGCACCTGGAAGGAACCGACCCGCAGGCAGCGCGTGGACGACGCCGTGCGCGTCCTCGCGGCCGCCGGACGCACGGTCACCGTGCACACCACCCGGGAGGAGCGCCAGCAGCCTCCCCAGCGGCCCGCGCGGCTGCCGGAGTTGGAGGTGACGGCGCCGAACCTGGACGAGGTGCCGCAGTTCTTCAACGCTGCACCCTTCACCGACCAGGACGACCTGCAAGACGTGCAGGCGCTGGACGCCGCCTACGACCGGTGGAGCCAGCACCCCACCGTCCGGGCCTACCTCAACCAGGACAACGACGCCCGGCCCGACGGCTTCGGCACCCCGGACAACCCCATCGCCGAACTGCACATCGCCTACCACCGAGCCCGGTTGGCGCTGCGCGAACCCGTCCCCGGGGGCCCGGACGAGATTGTCCGCCGGGTCTACGGCGTGGCCGCCTGGTGCCAGGCGCTGGAGCCCGCCGTGGAACAGGCTCTCCTCGACCCCCTCCAGGACGTATACGCGGCGGCTCACGGCCTTGCCGCCCGCTCGCAGGCCACCATCGCGGCCCTGACCGCAGAACGGGCCGCGGCCGCCGAGAACACCCCCGCCCCGACGCAGGAGGCGCCCGCCGCTCAGCAGCAGCCGGACGCCGGAGACCAGCCGGACCAGACCGCCCCTGCGGCCGCTGAGGAGCAGGGCCCGGCCGACCCCGCCCCGGCCGCCGAGGAACCGCCCGCGGCGCCGCCGGTGCCCGTGCCGGACGCCGACAGTGACCTGCCCGTCGTCTCCGATGAGTTCGCGATCCTCTACGCCGCCTACCGGGAACTGGTGCCCGCCGGCATCGCCGACGGCGGCGTCACCCGGGACACCAGTCGCATCGTCATCACCGGCGACGGCGTCCGTGTCGACGGCGCCACGGTCGAGCGGCTGATGGACGCGGGACTGCTGGAGTACGGGGCGACACCGAACGTCGACATCACCCCGGCCGGTCGCCAGCGCATCAACGAACTGGAGCGCACCGACCGCCCGGAGCCCGCGGTCGGCGACCGCGTCCTGTTCGTGGCCACCGGCCGGTTGGGCATCGTCGGCGGCTACGCGGACAAGGAACACGGGCGCGAGGCACAGGTCGTCTGCGACCGCGACGGCTCGCCGAACGGCTGGGACGTCGACATCGCCCCCCTCTACATCGTCACGGTGGAGCCGGGGGTCATGGAGCCGGACGCGGCCGCCGAGGCGTACCGGGTGGCCGCGCTGCGCCAGATCCCCGGGACCCTGACCGACCCGGCCCTGCGCGGGCCCGCGCTGGAGGCCATGACCGCTGCGGCACTGGCCGCCCCGCCGGTGGCACAGGCGGCCCGCGCCAACGACCTCAACAACTTCATCTACCCGTTGGCCGCCTGGGTGGACGAGTGGGTGACCGAGGAATGGGCGGACGTCCCGCCGGACGACTGGCCCAACTGGGTCCGCGCCTACTTCCGTGAGGGCGACGACGTCGTAGACGACCGCAACGGCCTGTACGCCGAACTGGCGGGTCCGGTCTACGCGCGGCTCCGCACCACGGAGGCCGAACCGGACACCGCTCCGGCCTCCGACCTCGCCGACGCGGAGCAGCAGACCGCAGAGCCGGAGCCCGTCCCGGATGCCGACGCCGAGCCGGAGGAACAGCTCGACCTGTTCGGCACCGGCAGCGTGCCCGCCCCGCAGGAGACACCGCCCGGCCCCGCCCCGGTGCCGGACGCCCCCGATGCCCCGGAGCCGGAGCCTGCCCCGGAGCCGGAGCCCGATCCTGCCCCCGAGCCGGAGCCGGAGCCTGCGCCGGACGAGCCGGACGAGGAGGAAGGACAACTCGACCTCTTCGGCGAGGCAGCCCCCGCGCCTGCCCCCGCGCAGCGTCCCGGCCGCCGGCGCGGTCGGCGCGAGCCGGAACCCGCTGTCTCACCGGGCACCGAGGGAGCCCCTGACGGACGCCTCGGTGTGTACGGACACGCCGACCACGGCGAGTGCGAGCGCTGCGGAACCACCGACACCGACCGCTACACCGTGGTCCTTCACTGGTTCGGCCCGGACCACGCCGAGATGGCTGCCGAGTGCGGCCCCTGCGTCGAACTGACCTTGGGATTGCCCTACCAGCAGTACCGGAGCCTCGCCGACCTCGCCGAGGCCCGGCGTGACGGTGTACGCATCCAGCCCCGGCCCCACCCGGAGGACGACGAAGTCGTCTATCGGCGCACCGCCGAGAACGAGTGGACCAGCGTCCACCGGCCGACCGGCCAGCGCTACCGCACCGCGAAGGAGACCGAGAGCGGATACCGGGGCTTCGTGACGCGCGAGCTGTCCGGCGTGTCCGTGGGCACCGGTGGCTCCGTCAGCTCCATCCAGGAACTCACCGAACGAGCCGCGCTGGGACGTACCGCCGAGACCCACCCCAACGCCAGCGACGACTGGGTCTACTTCTCCTACGGCCAGGACCTGAAGAAACTCGGCATCCCCGAAGGTGAGTCCGTCACCGCCCGCTCGGAGGGGGCCCGCCGGAACCGGGCGCCGCTGGAGCATGGTCCCCTGTGGGACCTCCGCATCGGCGACACCGACTTCACGGTGGAGATGGTCTACCAGCAGGGGCTGCCGGGCCAGGACGGTCACCGCCTGGAAGTGACCGGGCCCGGAGACATGAGTACGCGTCATCCGCAGTGGGAGGGCGTACTGGAGTGGGCCCGTCAGCGCGTGCGGGACGCCCAGACCGAGCGGGCGGCCGCAGAGACCATGGCACCACCGACGGTGCAGCAGGAGCCCGCGCAGCCCGACCCCGAGCCGGAGCCCGAGCCCGAGGAGGCCCCGGTCGACGCGCCCGTCGCCGAGACGGCCGCGCCGGAGGTTGCTTCCGCGCCGGAGGTCGCAGCGAACGAGGAACCAGAACAGCCCGAGCAGGAGGAAACAGTGGCAGGCGAGCCGGACCCAACCGTCGTCGCACCGGACGCCGCCCCGGTCGCCGATCCGCCCTCGGAGGACGCCCCTGCGGAGGCTCCCGCAGCGGAAGCCGTACCGGCCGTGGACGTTGAAGACCCGCCCGCACCCCGGACCTTCACCGAGACGGTCCCGCTCGCGGCCGACGCCCGCTACCGACTCCGGCTGACCACGGCGGAGGGCGAGGGCCCCCGCGAGGGTGAGCTGTTGTACGGCGAGGCCACCGTCGCCGCGGTGCGCCTGTCCGCCTCCGGACGGTGGTTCGCCCGGCTGACTGTCGACGGCCAGCCTGTCGACGTCACGGAACTCAACGGCTCACCGATGGATGCCGCACGTCAGGGCGCGGTGATGTTCGCCGTCGTCACCGGGGAGCCGTACGGCGCCCCGCCGGTTGCCGTCAACGTCCGGGGAGTGCAGTCACGAGCGGACGTGCTGCGCGTTGAACTGCGTACCGCCGCCGAGCAGCACCTGCGCACCCTCACCCTGGCGGCCGCGCGGGCGAGCGATAACTACGGGCAGAACCCCCTGTTCCAGGCCCTGAGCGTCCAGCTCGGGCGTCTCGGTGCCGCCGACGTGGAAGACCACGGCTCGCGGCAGATGGCCGCGAACCTCACCGCAGTCCGAGAGGCGGTCATCGCCTGGGCGGCCGCGCTGCCGGCGGACCCCGCCCTCGATGAGCGCCAGCACCTGGCCTTCCCGCTCATGAACCTGCTGCACGAGACCACGCGCCTGGAGGGACGCCTCCAGGCCACCCTGGACGCGATGGTGGTCGAGCGCGCCGCCGCCCAGGAACAAGAGGCTGCGGCCGCCGCAGCCGCCGCGCAGGCCGAACCCGCCCGCGACGACACCGCGCAGCAGGCCGAACCCGCCCGCGACGACACCGCGCAGCAGGCTGACCCGGCACCGACGCCGGAGCCCGCTTCGGACCCGGTGGCCGCCGAGACGCCGGAACCGCCCGCGGCCGCCGACACCCCCGGCCCGGAGCAGGTTCCCGACGCGACCGACCAGCCCGCCCCGCTCCCCGACGACGCCCCGGAGGACACCGAGATGGCCACGCCCGCCCGCCCCGCGACACCCGAGAGCCCGGCGACTCCCGGCCCGGACGGCGCCGCCGAGCCGGGCGAGGAACAGCCCACGGCCGACCCCGCGCCGCCCGCCGCTGCTGAGCCGGAGGCCGACCTGCCGCTGTGGACCGGCCCGGCGGAAGACTCCGGCCCGCAGGAGGACCGTCCGCTCGACGTCGTCGCCGACTTCGCTGCCGTCCAAGAGGCGTGGGACGAACTCGTGCCCGCCGACAAGGGCACGGGCGCGGATCTGTTCGCCAGCGTGGAGGACGAACTCCAGCGGCTGGAAGCGCTGTTCGCCGAAGCCGTGGCCAAGCTCCACCCGCCCGCCGAACCGCAGCCCGCCCCGGCCGCCGAGACGCGACAGCCCGACCTCGCTGCCCCGGCGAACGAGGCCCCTGCCGAGCAGGAGAAGGCGCCGGACCGCGACCCGCAGCAGTCGGCGGACGCCGTCAACACAGCGCTGCGGGAGGCGGACGCCCATGCGCCCGCACTCCAGGACCTGCCAGAGTGGCAGCGCATCCAGAGCGTGCGGGGGGCCTTCGGCCACCTGATGCACGTCATGAAGGAGCGGGCGGGCGAGCACATCGGCAAGCTCATGGCCGACGGGCGCGTCGCAGACTTCGTCCGCCGGGTCTCGATCACCGCGTGCGAGAAGGTCGCCGGGTGGGCGCAGGCCGCCGCCGACAAGCTGCGCCGCACCGACGAACGCGCCACGGACAAGCGCGAGGCACTGCCGAGCGCGGAGGCACTGCTGCGGCTGGGAGGCGCGGCCCTCGAGTATCGGGGACCGCGACGTACGGGCGGCGGCACCCCGCCGTCGGCGAACGGCGCGGCCGACCCGGTGGACATCCCGGCGATGCGCAAGATGGGGGAGGCCCTCAACCGGCCGATGCCCGGGGCCAAGCGCGGTGTCTCCGCGGCCGCCGCCCGGGGCCGGTCGACCACCACGAGGCGAGGGAAGAAGCCCGCCGCCGGCGGCAGCGCCGAGCAGGCCGGGCACCTCCGCCGCGACGCCGCCGAGCAACCGCAGGCACGCAAGCCCACCCAGCGCTGACCGGCCGGGCCGGAGTCCGGGCACCCACGAGGCGCCCCGGCTCCGGCCCGCCCCCGTGGGTGGTCTATCTGGCCAGATAACCCGCGGGCCCTCGCGGTTCCCAAAAGCCCTCGTGGCGGGGCCCGTCGGCGTGGTGCGAAACGTCGTGGGGCCCGGCACCAGCGGCGTGAGGACTACTGACTCCGGGCCCCGTACAAGCCTGTTCAGGCGCCGCGCAGCGCCTTGGGGGGCGTGACCGGCATACCGCTGATTGCGGGGACTGCCTTGGGGTCGCCGGTGAGGGCGGGCCCCTGCGGGAGGGTCGTGCTGGCCTGCCAGTGCGTGACCCATCCCTCCGTCGACCGGGCCGGGTACACGTACCGCGTGGTGCCCGCCGCCACCTTGGCGGTGTTCATCGCGTCCAGCAGCGTCCCGACGATGACTTCGCCCCGTTCCGGGGCGCAGACGGCTGCCTCCTGCCAGACGGCCTTGCCGCTGTCCTCCTCGGCGGGCAGCGTCGTGCACACCATGAGCCGCTGGCTGCGGTCGGTGCTGGCCCGCCACCGGCCGCCGAGCGCGGCCCCGGCGGCGGCCTCCAGCCGGACACCGACGATGTGGTCGGCCCGCACCCACTGCTCGCCTATCCGGACCCAGGTCACGGCGAGTTGCGCTGACATGGCGTTGCTCCTTCGGTGACACGGACGCCGCCGGGCGGGCCGCATGGACCCGCCCGGCGGCGTGGTGGTGTTCTGGGTGCGCTCGGTTCCTACTTGTCGAACTCGTGCCAGGACCCGCACTGGGTGGGCTTCGTCTTGTAGGCGCAGACCCGCATCTTGAAGCGGACCCCCGAGTACAGGGTCGGCGTCTTCCAGGAGCCGCCGTTGTTGGCGACCGTGTCCTTGACGTCGACCACGAAATAGCCGTGCTTGGCGGTGCGGACCTGGGTGATCGCGCTGTAGCCGTCGGCCTTGATGTCGTTCGCGTAGACGCGTCCGGTCAGCGCGTTGTAGAAGCCCTCGGCACGCTTGTTCGGGGACGTCCACCAGCCGGAGCTGTTGGCGGAGGCGGGCGTGGCCGCCAGGCCCGTGACGAGAGCGATGCTCAGGGCGCCCACGACCGCGCCGGCGCGGGCACGGGAGCGCGTGATCAGCCGTGATGGCATGCCGTGTCCTCCGGGATGCACATGCCCGTGTCGTCCGCGCTGGTGTGGAGGAGGTCGCTCCTGATCCAGCCGGTCTTGCCCTTGGCGTTGCCGGTGGTCATCTTGACCTTGTACCAGATGCCGCTGGTGATGACCTTGACGTCCTTCTCGCTGCACTTGTTGCCCTTGTAGGCGACCCCCACCACGGTCGAGTGGGTGGACGCCTTGGAGCGGAGGTTCGCCGACGACGCCGTGACGTAGCAGCCCTTCGCGGCGGCCTCGGCGGTACCCGCGGCGGCCAGACCGGACCCCGCAAGAGCGGCGGTCAGGGTCAGTGCGGTGACGACTCTGCGCATCTGCATGTACTCCCCCGTCATTTCTAGGCACCCTCACGAATGCCTTTGCTTGTGAAACCGAAATGAATTCAAGAAGTACCGGCACGGGGCTGTCAAATCTTTTCGCACCGCGCAATATGCGTCATCTCTTAGGCTTTTCGCACCGCGCAATAATCCTGAATATCGGATTGGTTGGGTGGCCCTTTTCGTGTGGCGAGTCGGCCTCATTTCGCGTAGCGCAATGAAGGGTCGCCCCGCCCGATATGGGGCGAAGTAAAAGTATGAAGACGTTCCGCGTGGCGCATGTAGGGTTGGATCAGTGGTTCGATTTTTGACCAACGGGGGTGACGGGGTTCTAGAGGGGTCGGGGGCCGTGCGCGCGACCGGCAACGCCGGGCCAGACACAGGCCTATGGGGATGACCGCCCACCACCGCACGCCGGGGGAAGGGCGACATGCGCGACAAGGGACAGCATGCTCAGCCGCACCACGTCGAAGGAAATTCAGCCTGCTCAAACGTCGCCGGACGATGAACCCGCAGCCCGCACGGGCGGAACGCTGCATGCGCACCGGGTCATGCTCGTCGTCCAGGCCTTCACCGCATTACCCGGTACCGATCACGGCCCCAGCGAACTTGCTGCCGCCACGGGTCTGAACATTGCCGTCGTCTACCGGATTCTGCAATCAGGGATCGCCACCTCGACGTTCCTGCGGGTGCCGCCCGGCCGCTATCGGCTGGGGCCCGGCGCTGCCCGGATCGGCATGCAAGCTATGGCCACCACTCCGGACGTGGCGGCCGCCCAACCTGCACTGGAGCGCCTGAGCCGCACCGTGGACGGCTTCGCCCTGCTGTGGGTGCTCTCGCCGTACGGTGGCCCGCGCAAGGCCTACGCCGCCAGTGCGGCGGGCCGCTACGACTTCGAGTCGCTCGGGCTCGGTGTCGCCGACCTGGTGGAGGTCGCCCAGTCCCTGCGGGTGGGTGCCTCGGGCCGTGTGATCGCCGCCCACCTCTCCCCGTCGCTGCTCTCCGCCGTCCTCAAGCAGCCGGTTCCCGCCGGCGCCGGGCCTGGCACGGTGCGCGACGCCGCGGCGTACGGGGCGTCCCTGACGGAGATCCGTGAGGCGGGGTATGCCGTCGCCCGCGAGGAGGTGCCCGGCTGGAGTGCGGTCGCCGCACCCGTGATGTGGGGCGAGGCCGTCTACGGTGCGGTCTCCGTGCTCAAGCCGTCCTCGTTGATGCCCGAGGACCTGGCGCTGCCCGTCGCCGCGACCACCGCGGCCGCCGAACGGCTCACCCGACTCGTCTCGGGCGAGAGCGACGGGTACCCCGCAGCCGGGTAGGCCTCCGCGTCGACCACGACACAGGGCCGCCCCCGGCATCCGGAGCAGGATGCCGGGGGCGGCCCTCAGTCGAGTCAGGGTGCGGCGCCACGGGGGGAGCGCCGCACCCTGTGGCCAGCGTAGCGACGGGTCGCACGGTGTGCGCCCGGTTTCCGCCGCACGGGGGTGCCGGGCCCGGTCACTCCGTCAACTCACCTCTTAAGAGGTGAGTTTGTGAGGGTGAGATGCCCCGCGTCAGGTGGGGACCGGAACCGCCTACTGCTCGTATGCCCAGCTCCGGCCTGTCTGCCGGTACTCCTCAACGGGGATGGGGTAGACGCCCGGCCGCATGCGGCTCACGTACAGGTGCCCCTCAAGGTGGTCGACCTCGTGGGCGATGAGCCGGGCGAGGCCCCTCTCGTACGTCGTGGTGATGGTGGCGCCATCGAGCGTCGTCGTCTCGACCGTGATGCGCAGGGGGCGGGGGACCATGCCGCGGACGTCGAAGAACGACAGGCACCCCTCGTACTGCTCGTCCGTGTCGTCGGACGCGTCGGTGATCCGGGGGTTGAGCAACACGATGGCACCGGCGCCGTGCTCGGCGGGCTGGACGATGGCGGCCGCGCGGCCGACGCCGATCTGCGGGGCGGCGATGCCCATCCCCTTGGCGAAGGTGTGGACGCGCGAGATGCGCTCCATGAAGGCGAACAGCGTGTCCACGGCCTGCTCGGCGGCCTCCCGTTCGGCGGGCAGATCGAAGCGGCGCGCAACCTCGGCGAGGACGGGGGCGCCCTGCTGGACGACGCCGAGGTTGCGCATCTGCTCGCTGGGCTGCACCACGGTCACTTGAACTCCCCTTGATTCACGTCCTGTTCGGGCCGGGCCCGGAACCGCCATTCGAGACGATAGCGAGCGTGCAGGGCCGGGCGGGCGGTCGACCAGGTGAAGAGACGCATCGCGTTCTCCTCGTGCCGCGCGGGGGCGCTGGGCAGTGGTGAGGCCTCGGCGGTCATCGAGGTCTCGGTTCCCCACACCACCGGATCGAGCGCGGCGGGGAAGGCGAGCGTGACCTCCAGGTGCTCGGTGGGCAGCCGGACCGCGCGCTGGAACCACCTGCCCCATTTGGTGTCGCTGACCGTGTAGGCGTACTCGATCCACACCGAATCGCCGGGGTAGAGCGGGAAGCGGCCCTGGTCGTTGTCGAACAGCAGCCACACCTCCTTGAACGCGTCCCGGTCCGCCTTGGCCTGCCAGCGCATCGCCTCCCCGCGGCAGGTCGCGGTGAGCGCGAGTTCGTCCCAGGTCAGCGGGTGCTGCCGGTAGTGGGCGTTGGAGCGTTCGGGGTCGCCGGGGTAGCGGTCGACCGAGATGCGGATCAGGTAGCGGGTGATCGGAGCGGTGCCGGTGTTGCGCAGCAGGCGGCGCATGGTGAGCCGGTATGCGCGGCCGTCGTAGTCGAGGCGGGCGGCGTCGTGCGCGACGACGATCGCCGACCCGGTGGCGTACGGCTGCTCGGGCCCCCGTGGCGCGGGCACGGTGGCCACCGTGGTGGTCTGGCGGGCGCGGGCCGACTCGTACTCGCCCCACCGGCGCCAGATCGCCTTGCCCGCGTTCAGCGTCTCGTCCGCACGGCGGGCGAAGTCCTCGGTCGGCCTGTGCCGGCCGGATTCCATGTGGCTGACGTAGCTGGGGTGGAACCCCATCAGCTCGGCGAGCGCCTTCTTCGACATGCCGCGCACCTCGCGCCAGTACGCGACCTCGGCGGCGAAGTCCTCGGTGGCCTGTTCCACGGTGATCGCGTCGTCCTGCGCGTCCATCAAAGCTCCGCCCTGCGTGGCCAGTTGAGTGCGTGAGTGAACCGTGAGTGAGGACAGTTCACCATTCTGTCGCCATGCCCGGCACCGGTTTGCTCCCATCACCGGCCCGACCGTCGCGGCCGGTGAGAGGGGATCTGCGATGCGCGTGCTGTATCTGCTCAACGTCTCCAACCCGAACCGGTTGTCGGCCGACTCCGGCTTCACCTTCGCCGAGCTGCTGGCCCCGGCCCTGACGGACGCCGGGGCTGAGGTCACGGTGGCGGCACCGGTTGCCACGGGGGACCGGCGGGTGAACTTCGAGCCCACCACGGCGCCGGCCACGAAGTACCGGGCCCGCTTCGACCCGGGCGTGAGCGCACTGACCGCCCTGATCCGGCGTCGGCGGCCGGAGGTGGTGGTGGCCAACCAGATCGAGGCGGCCCCCGCCATCCGGGCCGCCCTGCTGGAAGCGGGTACGGACGCGCTGATCGCCGGGTACTGCCACTACCTGCCGTTCTCGTTCACCGACGACGGGCGGCTCCTGGCGGACCCGTCGCTGGACGACGGCGGACTGGGGTCCAGCGTGCTGCTGGCCTTCGCCGCCGGGCTCGCGGCCTGCGACCGCCTGCTGGTGCACTCCTCCACCGCCGCGTCCTGGACCACGGCGGCCGCCGCGCGCACGGGCGTGGACCTGGGGGAGAAGCTGCACATCGTGCCCGCACCGCGTGATGAGCGCCTGGTGCGCGACCCCGCCGACGTCGCCGTGCCGGACGGCACCGCGGCCGCCCTCTACAACCACCGGCTCTACGCCCACTACGGCACCGCTGCCTTCACCGACCTGGCCCGCCGCCTGGTGGCACAGGCGCCCGTCACGCTGACGGTGATGGACCTGTTCGGCACCCGCAGCCCGGAGCGGGTCCGGCTGGACCCGAGCCCCGAGCGGCACCGCGACGAACTCGCCGCCCTCGACGGCGTCACCATCGCCTCCGACCGCGGCGACCGGGTGCGCTACCGCGAGCTGCTGGCCGGGGCGCACTTCGGGATCGCACCGTTCCGGCCGGGCTGTCCCTGGTCGATGTCCGTCATCGACTGCCAGGGCATGGGCCTGCCGGTCGTCGCCCCGCGCACCGGATGGCTCGCCGAGCACATCGACGACGAACTCCTCTTCGACACCCCGGACCAGGCCGTGGCCGTCGCTACCCGGCTGGCCACGGACGCCGAGTTCTACCGGGTGCACGCCAAGCGCGCCCACGCCGCCACCGCCGACCTCACCCCTGCCGCCGTGGCGGCCCGCTACCTGGAGGCCCTGCGATGACCTTGTTCGACGCGGTGATGCTCTCCTACGACGAACCCCTCGCCGACCGGCTGCACGCCCGGCTCCAGCGAGTGCTCGGGGTGAAGGTGAAGCGGCTGCACGGCGTGCAGGGGATGCGCCGGGCCTACCGGCTGGCCGCCGAGGTGGTCGAGAGCGAACAGTTCCTGCTCGCCGACGGCGACTTCGTCCTCGCCGCCGAGTTCGCCCTGTCCGCCGTCGAACCGCTGGCCGAAGGGGTGTCGATGCGGGTGTGGCGGGCCCGCAACCCGCTCAACGGTCTGGTCTACGGCTACGGCGGACTCAAGCTGATCCGCCGCTCGGCCCTGCGGGACCTCGGCGACGCGGTCGACGTGTTGGCCGCACTGCCCGGGCGGTGCGAGTTCGCCGCCGACATCGCCGGGACCACCCGGATCAACCAGTCGCCGTATCACGCCTGGAAGGCGGGCTTTCGGGAGTGCGCGATGCTCGCACGCGGCAGCGAGTACGGCATGGCCGACGCGGAGGCCACCGAACGGATCGACGCGTGGACGGCGGGCGGTCAGGGCGAGTTCGCCGAGTTCGCGGTCTCCGGGGCCCGTGAGGGCGTCGCCTTCGCCCACGAGGCCGCCCGCGTCCCGGCCCTGTTCGACAAGCTCAACGACCCCGGATGGCTCTACCAGCGGTTCACCGCCGGTCACGGCGAACAGGCCATCGCCGGATGACCGCCGTGCCGCTGGTCCTCGTGGAACCCGGCGCCCACCGGCCGGGCGGCCACCGTGACCATGCCCTGACCGCGCTGGCGGCCGCGCACGGCAACACGGTGGTCGTCGCCCCGTACGGCGTCGCGGCACAGACGCGGGCCGCGCTGGAGGGCGCCGGGGCCCGGGTCGCCGTTCCCGCCGGCGTGGTGCCCGCGCTGCTGGCGGCCGCCGGGACGTGCACGGCGGAGCTCGCGGCCCACGGGCGGCGGGCGTTCGCCTCCCGCCGCTGGCCCACTGCGGTGCGGCGCCTGCCGCACCAGGTCGCGATGGTGTCCCGCTGCCTGCTCGAAGCCGCCTGTGTCCGCACCGGGCTTCGCCTCACCGGCGGCGCCGCCGTGGTGGTGGTGCTCAGTGCCAGCGAGGCCCTGCATGGCGCCGCTGGACTGCTCGGCGGGCCGCACCTGCGGTTCGTGCACGAACTGGTCACCACCGAGGACACCGCGCTCAGGACGCTCGGGCGTCTGGCCCGCCGGGGGGAGCGGCGGGTGATCGCGCTCGCCCCCACCGGTGCCGTCCGCGACGACCTGGCGGCCCGCTTCCCCCGCCTGCCGCTGCACGTGCGGCCGTTCGCCGTCGCGGACCCCGGCGACCGGCTCACCGACACCGACCGCGGGCGGGCGCGGGAGGCCTTCGGCATCCCCTCCCACGAGGCGGCCGTGTGCCTGGTCGGCGGCTGGTGGCCCTACAAGGACACCGGCATCGTCGGCGCCGCGCTCGCCCGGCTCGACACCGCCGTGCACGTGCTGGTCGTCGGCGGACCGGCCACCCACCACCGGCTCAAGACGTGGGCGGCGCTGCCGCACGTCCGCCTGCACACCCGCCCCGGCCCCGTCCCCGAGACGCTCGTCCGGGAGGCCTACGCCGCCTGCGACGCGACGCTGGTCGCCCGCCACCCCGGGGTGGCCAAGGAATCCGGGCTGGTGGTCGACGCCGTACGGCTGGGTGTCCCCCTGATCGTCTCCGACCATGACCCGGCGCTCACCAAGGCTCTGGCCGGGCATGACTGGGTCCGCCTCTTCCCGACCGGCGACGCCGCCGCCCTGGCCACCGTCCTGCGGGACCTGGCCTGGTCCCCGCTGCCCCGGCCCGCCGTGTCCGCGGCCGCCGACCTCGGCGTGCCCACGGCCGCCGCACAGACCGCCTTCCTCGCCCACCTGAAGGAGCCGTGCTGATGTCCGCCCTGCCCCCGTTGATCGCCGTCGTCGGCGGCGTCGAACCGGCCCTGCTCACCGCATGGGTCACCCACTACCGCGGCCTCGGGATCGAGCGGTTCCACCTGGCCTTCCACTTCCCGGAGCACGTCACCGTCGACCGGCGCCACCAGGTGCAGGCCGCCTGCCGTGAACTGGGCATCGTCCCGGACGCGGTGAGCGTCGGGCCCTGGCACGAGCACACCAACCCCCGGCTGCGGGACGCCCTGCGCGAGCGCGCCGGCGCCGGGTGGCATCTGCTCGCCGACTCCGACGAACTCCACTCCTACCCCGCACCGCTGGAGGAGGTCATCGCCGCGGCGGAGACATCGGGGACCGGCACGGTCGGCGGGCTGATGCTCGACCGGGTCACCGCCGACGGCACCCTGACCGGCTGGGACCCGGACCAGGGCCTGGACGCCGCGTATCCGCTCGGCGCGTTCCTCACGCACCGGCTCCTGCGCGGCGACCCCCGCAAGATCGTGGCCGCGCACTCCAGCGTGCCCGTGGCATCCGGCAACCACCGCGCCCCGGGGCACCGCCCCGCCAATCAGCCCGTCGTGGTCCACCACTTCAAGTGGCGCGAGGGTGTCCGCCGGGATGTCGAACGGCGCGCGGAGCACTCGGCGGACGGCACCTGGCAGACCGCGTCACCGGCCCGACTGGCGGAGGCCCGGCGGCTGCTGGAACACCTTCAGCGGCACGGCGGGCGGATCGCCGTCGGCTCCGCACGGCTGAACTTCCGGCCCGTCTCGCTGGCCGCCGTACCCGACTGGTGGGCGCGGGAGGCGACCCGTCTGGTCGCCACCTGGCGGCCGCCCGCCCTGGCGCCGGGTCAGAACGAGCCGGGCTCGATGATCTCCTCGTCCTCGTCGTGAGGGGCCTCGAACCGGGCGTAGAAGTCGTCCAGCGCCTCCGGGGAGACGGTCAGCGCGTTGGCGTCCTCGCGCTCGTTGCGCTCGGCAAGGCGCCGCAACAGCTCCTCGCGGTCGACCGGGAAGTACAGCAGGCGGGGCCTGCCGCCCGCCTCGATGACCAGCTTCTTCCACTCCTCGCGGTCCGAGCGCAGCCACAGCCCGTGATCCAGCACCGCATCCCGCCCGGCCGCGACCAGCGCGACCAGCTCCTCGCGGACCTCGGCGACCACCGGCGCCTCCAGCGCGAAGTAGTCCCGCTCCGGGTAGTCGACGCCGTAGCGGCCGTGCCGGGCATGCACCCGCTCATCCACCGACAGCCGCGCCGCACCCGGCTCCAGCCGCCGCTTCGCGTACGTCGTCTTGCCCGACCCGGTCAGCCCGACCAGCAGATACACCACCGGCCTCTCCTGGCCGTGCACGGACCGGTCGGACACTGCCGCCTTCACCGAGGCTCCTCCTGCGTCGCGGGACCTGCTCCTCACCCCAGCGTGCCACCCACCGCCCCGCCGTGCGGCCCGATTGCCGCCCCCTCACCCGGGAGCCTGCCGTGATCCCTCCGTCCGTGCTCCACGCCCTGCGCGCGTACGTCCGCCACCTGCCCGGCGGCCCCGGCGCGCCCCAACTGGCCGCCCGGCTGAGCGACCACCTCAAGCACCACCCCCTCACCGGAGTGGCTCACACCCTCGACGGCACCGCCTTCCCCGTTGTGACCAGCGACGTCATCCAGCGCTACCTGTGGCTGTTCGGGGTGTGGGAACCCCACCTCACCGCCTGGATGCGCTCCCGCCTCGCCCCGGGCGACCTGGTGGTCGACGCGGGGGCGCACACCGGCTACTACACGGTGCTGGCCTCCCGCCTCGTTGGGCCCGCCGGCCGGGTCGTCGCCATCGAGCCGTCGCCCGCCTTCCACGAGTCCCTGACGGCGAACCTCACGGCCAACGGGTGCGGCAACGTCCGCACCGTCAACGCCGCCGTCTCCGACACCCCCAGTCGGCTCACCTTCTACACGGAGCGCTCCACGAACCTCGGCGGGACCACCACGGTGCGCCCTCGCACCGTGGAAGCCTCCTTCGAAGCCGACGCGGCACCGCTGCCGACCCTCCTCACCGGCGAGGAACTCGCCGCCGCCCGACTGATCAAGCTCGACGTAGAGGGAGGTGAGGCCGCCGCCGTGCGCGGCCTCGTGCCCGTGCTGCACCGGCTGCGGGACGATGCCGAACTGGTCGTAGAGGTCACTCCCCGGACGCTGGCCAAGCAGGGCCTGAACGTCGATGACGTCCTCGGGCCCCTGCGCGGCCACGGCTTCCACGTCTACCGGCTCGCCAACGACTACGCCGCGTCCAGCTACCCGGCCGCCCTGCGCCGAGCCGCACCGCCGATCCGCTGGCGCAGGCCCGTCACGGAGATGAGCGACCTGGTCTTCTCCCGCCTCGACGCCGAGGTGCTGTGACGGGGCGCCCGTACGCACGGCGAAGGCCTCCAGGAACGTACTGGAGGCCTTCGCCGTGCCGGTCGTCCTTGACCGGGTGAGGCTCGGGTGGGCGCCTCCGCCTAGAATCGAACGCGTGAACGACCAGCCGTCTCGCCTCGACCTGCTCCGCTTCGCGCGCCGCGTCGTGGTCCAGCAGGCGACCGCGGCGCTGAACCAGATAGACGGGTGGATCGCCGACGAGGAGCGGCGCGAGGTCGAACGCCGACAGGGGGAGGAGCGGCGGCCGCCGCCTCCGGCCTGGCTGATCCAGTACGGCCTGAACCGTGCGAACGTCGACGCCGTCCACACCGGCGACTGCTGGGCCGCAGCCAAGAGCGGTCGGTGCCGACCGGTCAGCCGGGAACAGGCCCTCGATGCCCTGCGGCAGCACGTGAAGCCGTGCGTGCACTGCCGTCCGGACACGGAACTCGGCGTGCTGGACTGACGGCGGACCGGCGCCCGCGTGGAAGGCATGAGCCCGTGTGGATGCTGCCAGAGCCGATGATCGCGGAACCCGTTGCAGACCCGATACTGCCCGACGGGTGGGCGGGAGAGGTCAAGTGGGACGGATGGCGAGCGCTTCTGTCGTGGGATGCCGGGCGCCTGGTGGTGCGCTCACGCAGGGGCGCGGACCTGGTCCCCGGCTTCCCTGAGCTGCACTCCGGTGCGCTCCAGCTCCCCGACGCGACGGCGCTGGACGGGGAAGTGGTCGTATGGGAATCCGGCAGGCTCGCCTTCGAGCGGCTCCAGGGTCGCCTCCAGCGGCGCGGCGCCGGCGCGGCCCGGTTCGCCGAGCAGTGGCCCGCCCACTATGTGGCCTTCGACGTCCTGCGGCTGGAGGGCACCGACACCACCACCTGGCCGTACCGGCGCCGCAGGGCCGCCCTCGAACGCCTCTTCGCCGAGTATCAGCTCACCGCGCCGTGGGCGCTGTGCCCGTCGACCACCGACCCGGCCACCGTCCGGGAGTGGCTGACGAGCTGGACGGCCGTCGGGGTCGAAGGGGTGGTCTACAAGAGGCTGGAGAGCACCTACCAGCCGACCGTGAAGGGGGCCTGGAGGAAGTACAAGGCCCGGCATACCGAGGACGCCATCGTCGGGGCGTTCACCGGCTCTCCGGCGGCTCCGCGCACGCTGCTGTTGGGCCGGTACGACACCGAAGGGCGCCTGCGCTACGTCGGGCGCAGCACGACGCTCCCGCAGGCCTCGGGCAGGGCGGTCGCCGGGTTCCTCGCCCGGGCCGGAGATCATCCGTGGACGGGCTGGACCTTCAGCGCGGGATGGGGCTCGCGTGAGAGCCTGCACGTCACTCTCGTCGTGCCGGAGCTGGTGGTGGAGGTCGGCGTCGACGTCGCACGCGACGGTGCCGGCCGCTGGCGCCACCCGGCGCGCTGGCACCGGATGCGCCCGGAGCTGGCGCCCGCCGACACCCCGCGCTTCGAGCCGGGGCCGACAGACCGGGAGGGCCCGGCCCCCTGAGCCGCTGGCCGATCCGGAGCCGTCCGGTGAATCCGGCCGGATGGCGCCGGAATCCGGTGCCGATCCGACGCCGGAAACCGGACCCGGACTCGCCGGATTCGGTGCTGACCAGGCTGGAATCCGGTTTCGTGCCGGACGGAAATCCCTGCTGCACGCTCACCTCATGAGCGAAGAGCAGAGCAGGGGCGGGGCGACCCCGGACGGGGCTCAGCCCATCAACGCCCCTGAGAACATAGCGGCTTCAGATCGGCATGAACTGGTGAAGAAGGGCTGCCTGGCGGCGGCCTGCGGCGCGGTCGCGGGGGCCTGCCGGGCGCTCGCGGCCTGGGCGGTCAACATCTGGCTGGAGGGTGGGGGGCACTGATGGGTGACGAAGAGGGCTACAGCTTCGAGGGCATGAATCGGGCCGGGTTCTTCGCGTACGTCCGCACGACGCACGAGAAGTTCGACAAGCCGAAGTACAAGGTGATTGTCGAGCAGGCGAAGGCGCAGGACGATCTGTCCACGCTGAGCACGTCGACCGTCAGTGACGTACTCCGGGGCAAGAGCTTCCCGCGGATCGAGACCGCGAAGTGGCTCGGCCTCGGCATCGGCGGCGAGCAGGTCGGTAGAGACTTCGAAATCGCGTGGCGAGCGGCCAGGGCCAACCATTACAACGAGGCACGCGATGACGCCCTGCACGCCGCCGATCGGGCCCAGCGGCGCTCGGCCGACTCCTCCGAGAGCTGGTGGCGCGACATCTGGTCCAGGCGGGGGCAGATGACCGTGGCGGTGTTCACCGCGGTCCTTTCAGTGGTGGCGGCGCTGCTGATCCAGTTCTACTGGCGCTGATCCGTACGGCGCGGGTCCTGCCGCAGGAGGGGCGGCAGGACCACACGCAGGGGTCAGGCAGCCTCGGCGTCGACTTGCCTCGCCATCCCTTTCAGGAGATCTACTACGGCCCGGCAGTCCGACAGTGCTCGATGGTCCCCGCCGTGCAGGGGCTGCCACGCGTAGTTGCCCCAGTAGTCGGACCAGTCGCCGAACCACTCGGAGTACGGCAGCATCACGTCCTCGAACTTCACGGCGGCGAGCCAGGCCGCGGTCTGCTTCTGCGCCCGCGCCACCGCCTGCTCCCGCAGCCCCTCGGGCATGATGCCCGTCGCCGCCACCTGCCGGGCCGCGTCCTGCGCCGCCTGGTCGAGGTAGTGCAGCGTCAGCTCGTGGCGCAGCCGTCCGACGTCGAAGGACTTGTTGTAGATCAGGCAGCGTCGCCCCTCCAGAACCTCCTTCAGGCGCGGAAGGACGTCGGCGAACGAGGGGGCGCCCGTCGTCATTTGGTTGGTGATTCCGTGAATGTCGGTCGACTCGGCGGGGATCGGGATGCCCGGGTCGATGAGCGTGTCCAGGAGGACGTCCCCGCCCATGCTGTACACGGCCAGGTCCACGATCCTGGCGTCGTCCTCCAGGCCGGTGGTCTCCGAATCCAGGATGACGACTGTCGGATCGTCCACCAGGGTCTGCGCCCAGTCGACCAGTTCGGCGACCCGCCGGCGCCGGTGTTCTGCTGCCTGCCGCTGGGCTTCCTCGTGTGCCCGTTGCCGCTCAGCGCGTTCCCGGGTGTCGCGCTCGGCGCAGGGCGGGCACCATCGCGGCACCCAGCCCACCCGGTGGGTGGGGTCCGCCCGGACGGCGGCGATCTCCTCGTCGGTGGCCGTCACCACGTTGCAGTCCCGGCCCGGGCAGGTGCGTCGCCACACGGCCAGCCGCTCGGCCTCGAACTGTTTCTGCAACCGCCACAGCACCCAGCACGGCGTGCAGCGGTCCTGCTCCTGCTGCCCAATCCGGAACGAGGCCAGCGAGACACGGTGGCATTTCCAGCAGGTCCGGGCTTGCAGGGCCTGCCGTTCCTGCTGCTCCTGTACCTGGCACGGCCCGCACTTCCCGTACACGACGTGATCGCGGACGTTGCCGCACTGGGGGCACGTCCGGCGGGCTGTCTTCGCGGCCTGCTGCTTCGCCGACAGAGGCCGCATCTGCGCGGCGGCCGCCGGATCGTACAGCGGAAAGTCCCCCCACCCGTGGCCCCGCCGGTACACACGCACGAACGCCACCGGTTCCTGGCCGGGAGCTGGCTTCAACCGCAGGCTCTTGAGTTCCGTCATCGTCCGCAGATGCTGCTGATCCGCTGGAATGTCCCTGCGCTCGTACACGGGCAGGGACTCCGGCTTTGCGGGTACAGACGTGGTCACGAGAACCTCCAGACGATCGACGGTCGTAGACACAGCACAGCGCACGGCACTGACAAGCGGGCTGAGGCGGGTGGTCGCTGGGGGCCTTCGCCGGCCCCCAGACCCCCGCTCCCCGCGGCACCGACCGGCGCGGGCAGGTAGCGAGGGGTAGCGCTGGGTGCGCGCCGGACGGCACCGCGGCCTGCGCCGTCCGGGCGGGCGTGATCGGGCGTCAGGTCTTCACAGGCCGATGCCCTCGGTCGGGGCGTCCTCGAACATCGAGCCTTCGTCCACGTACTCCCAGAAGACCGGGCTGTTGGCAGACCAGCCGCCCTGACGACGCAGCTTGTCGACGCGCTTGCCGTTCTTGATGCCGAGGGTGACCAGCGTGCGCCGGGCAGAGTGGCCGGTGATCCGGCGCCCGGTCAGGCCCGCGTACCGCGCGGAGCGCGCGAGCGCGCGGCCGACACCGTCCGGAGACAGCCGCTTGGAGCCCAGGTGACCCCACTGGTCGACGGGCAGGAAAGCCGGGCCGTCCGGGGCGGCACCGGCGGCGAGCTTCGCCTCTCGCCAGGCCTGCCAGCAGCGCACCGGGCAGGTGGCGCGGTTCTCGCCATAGGTCACAGGGTCGGTCCGGGGCGGACGCCCCTTCACGCTGGGGACGTACACCTTCAGCCCCTCATCCACGACCTCGATGTGCGCGTCATCCAGCACGCTCATCTCTTCGTTGCGCCCGGCGACCGCCACCTTGAGCGAGTTGAGCGCCTGGTCCCGCAGCCGGGCGAGTTCCGGCACGACGAAAACTCTGCGGGTCCGGGCTGTCGGCTGCGGCTGTCGCTCGCGCGGCGCCTCGGCCATCTTCCGCATGTCAACCGGGGCGAGGGAGGCCGCCTTGCCGCGGCCGCGCTTCATCCGGCTCTCGTCCAGCCGGAGCGGCTTCAGCGCCCTGCGGGCCGCCTCGGTGGCCTCCTTGGGCACGGTGTAGCCGCGCTTGCGGGCCTCCGAGGTGACGCCGGTGATCCGGCGCTCGATCGTGTTCGGCGGCGCCTCGATCACCTGGTCCAGGTAGGTCACGAATGACACGAAGGTGCCGACCGTAATCGAGCTGAGCGGCAGGGGCGTGCCGGTCCTCGCAGCGAGCCACACGTGGAACTCCCGCCAGACCTCCCAGTCCCGGGCGTAGCCGTCCCGGGTCTTCTTCGGCCGAATGCGGTTCAGGTGGTCCTTGGCGTCCGTGTCCAGGGCCGCTAGGACGGCGGCCACCGGGTCGTGCACGGCGACCTCGCCGGCGCCGGGGGCGTCGTCGTCCACCAGCTCGGCGTCGACAACCTCCACCGGCTCCAGCGCGGTCCCGTACTCCTCGGCGGTCGTCACTCGGCGACCTCCACCTCGTCGGCGAGCTTGCGCACCCGCGCTGCGGAGTGGGTGATCCGTTCCGCCTCAACCTTCAGCGCGGCCAACCCGTCCGAGCCGGTCTGGACGTACCCCGCTGCGACTTCGCCCACCAGGTAGGCGACCTCGTCCAGGACCTCGGCGGCGTCCGTGAGGCCCGGGCGTAGCTCGCCGCGCTCCAGGTGATGTGCGGCGCGCGGGAGTTCGCCATACGCGGGCAGGTCATCGCGGGAGGCGACGGCGGCCTGCTCCTCGTCCTCGGCGGGGAAGGGCACGTACACCTGGGTGAGCATCAGCCCGGGCTGCTTGGTCTCCGCCTCGGTGGCGAGCCCGGAGACCACGGCGACCAGCCGGGGGTGGATGGTGTGCACCTGGTCCGGCTCGCCGGGCAGGGCCCGGTGGTGGTCGTCCAGGGACAACGGCATCTCGGCGGGGAGCTGCTCCAGCAGGGCCCGCAGCTCGCCGACGGTGTCGATCATCGGTGCGGCGGCGACCGCTGCCCGCAGTCGGGGCGCCTGCTCCGGGCCGGTGTGCTGCTCGCTCATGCCTTCTCTCCGAACGGTGCGGGGACGGTGCGGCCGTGCTCGCGCAGCCACAGGTGGAGCGCCTTCTCCTCGGCCCGCAGCCGCCTGAAGGTGGCGTCACCGGCAGGGTTCAGGTCCTTGAAGGCAACCCGGGCGCTGCGGGTCTGCGCCCACTGGCACAGCTCCCATTCCGGCTGGCCGGTGTCGCTGTTGTACGTGGCCGGGGGCAGCGAGCCGTCCCGGACGAACGTGTCCCGCTCGGTCTGCCGCTGCTCGACCTTGGCCTCGGCGGCGGCGAGCGCGGCCCGGGCCGCCTCGACCTCCTTCTGCGCCGCGGCGATCCGGTCCTCGAAGTACGTGGTGACGACGGCCGTGCCGTCGATCTCCTCGGTGCTCACTGCTCCTGGTCCTCCTTCGTGTCGGTCGCGGCGGCCGAGTCCAGCTCCGCCGCCACCCACTTCGCCGCCGCGGTGACGCTGGTGAACGGCTTGTCTCCGCTGTTCTTCGCCCACGTCGCGTAGCCCGATAGGCCGCGGGCGGGCGGGTGGAAGTCGGGCCCGATGGCCGCGTGCCAGACCGTGGCGCCGCGCTTGCCCCGGCCCTCGCTGACGGTGCCGACGATGTCGTCCTGCGACAGCCGGTCGACCTTCACCCGGGAGCAGAGGTAGGCGCCGGGCCCGGCGTCCCCCAGGTCGAGCAGCGGCGGACCGGGGTAGAGCCACAGTCCGGCCACCCTCTTGGGGGGCTGCCCGTACCCGATACGCGATGTGGTGGTCGTCTGGGTGGAGTGCTCCTCGCCGCTGATCAGGCGGACCGTGTCGCAGGACCGGCACAGCAGCCGCACGGTGATCCGGTCGTAGTGGTCGCGGTGGTCGCACTCCTCGTTGGGGCAGGCGTGCTCCGGGCCCTGCCGGCGGGGGCGCAGCTTGTCGGAGACGGTCTGATGGTCGACCTCCCAGACGGGCTTGGCGCAGTCCGGCCGGTGGGCGAACGGGTGCCACTCCAGATGAGCGGCGATGGCGTCGGAGCTACTCATCGCGTCACTTCCCGTCCGCGGTGAGCCAGCGCAGCAGCAGGGTGATGTCGCTCTGCACGGCGTTCTCGTCGCCGAGGCGGATGTGCTCCAGCAGTGCCAGGCCAGGGGTGGGCTCGCGGTAGACCAGGACCATGGTGTCGTCTTCGTCGTCCGGCAGGATGTCGGGGAGCGTGCGCCACGACCAGTCCCGGCGGGCCCCTGCTCGGGCGGCACGGACCTCGCCGACGCGTACGGCGCGAGGCCGGTAGCCGATGCGGTGCAGCAGGGCGAGCCCGGGGTCCTCGTCCGGCTCGCAGTCGGCCGGGCAGGGCGGGTTCGGCTCCGCGTCGCAGCGACGCGCGACCTCGCGGGACAGCTCCCCGAGTCGCAGCACGTTCAGCTTCGGGGCGTCGCCGACGGCCACGGTGCGGGCCAGCTCCAGCGTCTCGCGCACCAGGTGCTCGGGCGTCATGTGGGCGGCGTTCGGCAGCTCCAGGTGGGCCCGCCCTTCGGCCGTCAGCGTCGGGGTCATCGAGCCCCGGGCCGGGCCCACCCAGGTCACGGCGTCGGCGGCGCTGTCCCGGTCGGTGACCGGGTACGGCTTGCGTCCGGTGCGGATCAGGCGCTCGATCTCGTCCCGCACGCCCTCCGGGGTCCGGTCGGGGAACAGCCCCGACTCCCGGAACAGGTCGGCTGCCTCGTCCAGCCACAGCACGACGCGGTCGGCCTTGCCGCCGGTGCGCTCCTGTTGGACGGCGAGCAGGGCGGCGAGCATGTCCGCAGGCGTCTTGCCGGGTGTCGCGTGCTCCAACTCGGCGCGCAGCTTGAGGAGTTCCACGCTCTGGTGCTGGAGCTGGGTGGCGGCCCACTTCCGGGCGGCCTCCGCCTCGACGTCCTCCTCGGCGTCGCGGCGGTAGCGCTCGGCGACGGCGGCGCATTCGTCCTCGGTGCACAGGACACGGGCCACGGCCTCGGCGGAGCCGTCCGGGTTCTCGGTGACCTCGACGTCGGCGTCGGCCAGTTCGGCGGCGATGCACTCGGAGACCATCCGCAGGCCTCGCTGGGCGTTGGCTCCCAGCGCCGAGAGGTGGTCGGCGGTGAGCGGCACGGAGACTGCTCCGACGCTCCAGCGCACGCGGTGCAGATGGACGGTGTAGCGGCGGTCCGGCTCTCCCGGCACGAGGAGGAGCGGTACGGACAGGGGCATGCGGTCAGTCACCCTTTCGTGTGGTGGCGGCCCGGGCGATCCGGGCGAGGCGCTCGAAGTCGGCGTCGGTCAGCGGACCGCCGTCGGGGCGGGCGTAGTCGATGGTGAGGTGCGGGCGGGACCGTACGCGGAACAGTGCAAGCTGCCCCGGGCACCGGGGAGTTGTGTCCGCCGCCGGCGCGGCCGGGGCGGTCACCGGCCGCTCTCCGGGGCCTGCCCGGCGGCCGCCGCTTCGGCGTCCAGTTCCGCGGCGACCTCCGCCTTCATCGCGTCGTAGCGCGCGGCGTCCTCGGCGTCGTGGTACTCGACGTACACCCACCTGGCGGTGTCGTAGCCCTTCTCCTCCCGCCACGGGAAGACGGCCCGCCACAGCGTGTTCCAGGCCTCCTGGAGGTCGTGGAGGCAGCGCAGCCGTTCGCGGACGTCGTGGAAGCTGTTCGCGGCCAGCGTCTGGGAGTGGTGGCGGACGGTGTGCTCCGCGTGACGCAGGATGGCGTCCAGCGCGGAGGCCGTCCTGTAGGCGGGGGTGCCGTAGTGCTTGTCCATCTGGGCGTGCAGCCGCGGCGCGAGGAACGCGAAGACGGCCTCGGCGTCGGCGGCGGTGAGGTCCACGACGTGGAGCCGCGGCGGTTCGGGAGCGGATGACACAGGCGTTCGATTCCCTCCGGGCTGGGCGGGCCGGTTCGCTGACCTGTCGTCATGTCCGGTTTATCGCCTCGGATATGGCACGTTATCCGAGCCGAGACGCACCGTGCCACCACATCACCCGAACGTGTCTAGATTTCTGGCTCATTTCTCCCCGGCCTAGACGGAGAGGGGGCCGAAGGGGCACACTGCCCGTGGAGACCCGGGAGAACCGGGTAAGAATCCGTCGGAAGGTTCTCGTGAAGATCACCATTGAGGGCGCGAGTGAGGAATTCGCCCGGGAGGTGCTCGCGCTCGCCGCGCGGCAGGGTGCGGAGCTGTCCGTCGCCACCGTACAGACCGGCTGGACCGTCGACCGCGCCGAACGCTACCTCCGCTCTCTTCCCGCCGGCGCCCGCCGGTTCGCCGAGATGGTCATCGTGGACGGTGACGGCTACCTCGACGCCGACCAACTGCGCTCCGTCGTCGGCCGGTTGAACGGGCCGACGGTCGCCCTGTCCCGCGCCGTCCCGCGCGGCGTGAAGAAGGGCTGGTGGCCCGAGGGCACCCCGGCGCCGATCACTCCGGTGTCCGACCCGGAGAACCCGAGCTGGCACCAGAACATCGCCTACCGGATGGACACGGAGAACGTGCCCGTCTTCCGCGAGGCCCTCGCCCGCATCGCCTACACCCAGGGCGCCGCCCGGGCGGCGGGACTGCACCCCGGCGGCACCGGCAAGACGTCCGCGTCCTGGCCGCCCGCCACCGACACCAACGAACAGGAGACATCGTGACGTTATCGCCCGACGCGCTGGCCACGGCGGAAACGCTGTGGAAGCGCCTCACCGAGGACCAGCCCGCCGTGGCCGCCGCACTCGCCATGCAGGTGCGCGCACTGCCCGAGGACTGGTCTCAGCGCGTCCTCGGCGTGGCCCGGCCGCACGCCGCGCTGGAGCTGCCCGCCACCGCCGACGTGCCCATGGAGATCGAGCCGTACGACGCCGCCGACTGGGAGAACTGCCCGGCCTGCGGCGAGGTGTCGGGCCAGCTCTGCCGCTACCACGAGGGCTACACCACCGGCTACGAGGCGCTGAACCAGCCGCTCACCGAGGCCGCCCGCGTCGACCCGAAGGTCACCGTCGCGGACGCCCTGCGGCGGCTGACCGAGGCGGACGAGGCCGCCGAGCGCGGCGAACTCGCCGCCGCCGTGGAACGGCTGACCGGAGGGCAGGGATGACGACGACCAGCACCCCGCCGTGCCCGGAGTGCTCGACCGAGACCGTCCCCATGACGGTCGACGGCGAGGCCATCTGGCGCTGCCCCGACCCCGAGTGCGGCCGCCGCACGTACGGCACCGACAACGAGGACGACGACGACCTGCTGCCGCCGTACACCGAGACCGACGCGAACGGCGCCGTGCTTGCCTACCGCGGCAACGGCCACCTCGACCTGGAGGCGACCGCCGAGCTGGCCTCGCAGGACGGGCCGGACGAGGACGACGTGGAGCCCGCGGGCCCCGTCGTGCCGCCGCTCGACCTGGTCCCCGGCACGCTGCTGGTCGCGGTCGGCCCCGGGGCCTCGGGCAAGTCGACGTACGCGGCCACCGCGGCGGTCGACGTGGTGGTCTGCCTCGACTCCCTGCGCCGTGAGATCGGCGGGGACGAGGGCGACCAGTCCGTCACCCCGGCCGCCGTGGAGCGGCAGAACGCCCTCCTGGAGCAGTACCTGAGCGCCGGGGCGACGGTCTTCCTCGACAGCACGAACGTGGAGCCCCGGGTGCGGGCCGAACTCGTGGAGCGGGCCCGCCGGCGCGGCCGCCCCGTCATCGCCCTGCGCTTCCTGCCCGACCTCGACACCTGCCTGAGCCGCAACGCGTTGCGGCCGGTCAACCGGCGGGTGCCGCCGGAGACGCTGCGCTGGCAGCACGCCCTTGCGCGGGAGGCCACCCCGGACGTCCTGCTCCGGGAGGGCTTCACCGCCGTGCACCAGGTCGACCCCACCCCGACAGGAGACACCGTGTCCAACGACGTCCTTGCCCCCGAGCGGATCGCCGATGCCGTCGCCGTACTGCGCAAGGCGCAGGAAGGCGACGAGACCGCCCGCCGAGACCTTCGCGGCTACTTCCCGGAGTACGAGGGGCTGGTGATGCAGACCGATCACGCCCGCTACCTCGAACACGCCGCCCGCGTCGGGCTGGTGGCGACGCACCTCCTGATCATCGAGTGCGGGGGGTGGCTGGCCTCGGTGGACACCTACACCTCGGACTACGGGCTGCCGCTCGCGTCGGTGGCTCTCGGCGACCACTACACCAGCAGGGCGGAGGCGATCCGCGAGGCCGTGGGCGCTGCGACGGACAACGGATGGCAGCTCGAACCCGAGCACCAGTGGTCCGACTTCGACTGCGGGGGCGGGGAGGTCCACATCCCCATTCACGCCGTTCCCGGCCGCTGACCAGCGAGAAAGGACCGCATCCGTGCGTACCTGCACCCGTATCCAGCGCCGCCGAGATCGCGGCTGGCGCAAGCCCGAGCGGTGCATGATCGTGGACCGCACCTCCGACTTCGGCAACCCGTTCACCATCGCGCAGCTCGTGGACATCGGCTACAAGGAGCCGGAGGCCCGGCAGACCGTGATCGCCGAGTTCCGCCCGTGGCTGCGCGGAAGCCGCGCCAACTGGACCGCTGACGAGAGCGACCGGCGCCGGGAGAAGATCCTCACCCGGCTGCCGGAGCTGCGCGGCATGGACCTGGCCTGCCCGTGCGAGCCCGGCGAGCCGTGCCACGGTGACGTGCTGCTGGAGTGGGCCGCGCTCTCCCCGCTCGCCCTGGAGGTGCGCGTCGCCTCGACCCGCGCCCGGGTCGACCGGCAGCGCGTCTTCCACGGCCTGGAGCCGATGTACGACGCCGCCGAACTGGCCGCCGTCCTCACGCGGGACGTGCACCTCGACTGCCTGGTCGACTTCGACCCGGGCGACGGTATCCCGCAGCGCTGCGACAGCCGGACCTGGAACCACTACCTGAAGGGTCAGCGACTACACGAGGACGCGGTGCGGGTGCGGCTGGTGGAGGTCTTCGCGTGAGCCCGATAGAGGCCGACGTCCCGCGCCTGGACCGGGCGGAGGTGCACGCGCAGACCGTGCACCGGATCTACCGTGACCGTCGGGCTGCCCCGCCGACGCGGGAGCTGCTGCTGGCCGTGGCGTACGCCCTCTTCGTCGCCCCCGGCGACCCCGGGCGGGTGCTGAGCACCGCCGCCCGGGCACTGGGCCGGAGCCCGGCGACGGGGCGCCCCCGGTTCGACGCCCTGGTCGCCGACGACGCGCCCCGCTACGAGCCGCCCCGGGCGGCGGGCGACTGGGGGCCCGGGCAGGCTCCGGGCTGCGAGGCGCCGCGCCTGCGGCCGTACGTCTACCGGCCGCGCCGATCCGCCACAAGCGGCGAGGAGGAGGCCGTGGTGCCGCTGAGGCCTCTGCCCGAGCCGGTCGTGCACGTCGAACCGGGCTACGTCCCGCCCGTCGACCACCGCAACGCACAGGGCATCTGCGGGGCCGACTCCCATCACAAGGTGCTGGAGCTGGACCCGCGGACCGGCTGGACGATCCCGCACTGGTTCTGCAAGCGGCACGTCGACCACGCCGAACGGGTCGCCGAACAGGTCCGCGAGCAGAACGCGGCCGCGCCCGAACCGATCCCGAACCGCGGCGGACTGCTGCCCGCGTACTTCAAGGCACCGTGGGCGGACGTCTACCGCCACTACGCCCCGGCCGCCTGGTCACCGCCCCGGTATGGCCTGTCGGCCGACGACTGGCCCGACCCCGGCAACCCCCCGCCGGCGCGCTCCCGGCGCCTGCGCGCCATCTGACCGCACCGCCCACCACGTCCAATGGAAGGACACTCCGCATGAGCATCAACGACATCGCCACCCTCGCCGACCAGGCCGCACAGCAACTCAACCGCCCCGACACGTGGTTCGGGCTCAGCGGTCACCGGGTCACCGGCGACGCCGTCGCCCGCCACCTCGAATCCGCGGCGAATCTGATGCAGCGCGAGAACTGGGACCCCCAGCTCTACGCCCCCTTCACCGGCCACCACCTGCGCGACGCTCTCCGGAGCACAGCCGCGGACGGCCACGGCGACCCGGACACCCAGTACGTCGCCCGCAAGGTGATGGAGACCCTGCTCCAGGTCGTCATGAGCGCCCCGTACGTCGACTACGAGGTCTGGAGCGAGCACGCCTCCCGGACCCTGGACGAGGTCGTAACCCTGTGCCGCACGGCCGCCAGGATCGCCCGGCACGCTGGCCCCGCACAGCCCAACGCTCCGACGCCCTCCCTGCCGTAGGGCGCTTCACTGGACCGCACAGGTTATCTGGCCAGATAGACCAACGATCAGGGCCGGGTCGCCCGGCCCGTACGAGAAGGAGATCCATGGGCACCTACGAATCCGACCTCGCGGCCGCGAAGCGCTCGCGCACGGCGTGGGGCTGTACGTGCGGAGCCGACAACCCGGCGACGTACGACGCCTGCCACGACTGCGGCCGCCCGTCCTGGTCGTGCGCCGCATGCGGCACCGTCAACCCCTCCGGCCGCAGCGACTGCACCGAGTGTGGCAACACGATGCCCGCCGAGCTGCTGGGCGACCGCGAGGAGGGCTTCGAGATGACCTACGAGGAGTGGATCGCCACTCAGGTCGGCCCCCGCGTCGTCGGCGGTCGGTACACCCACGGCGACGCCGCGAGCGCGTACGAGGTCCTCGCGATCGAGCGCGGCCCGCGGCCGCTCGGCACCTGGCCGGTATGGGACATCACCGTCCGGTTCGAACGCGACGGCCGAGAGACAACGCACTGCTCCGGATGGGACGCCCGCTGCGACACCGTGGTGGCGCAGCCGCCCGCCGGCGGGGAGGGCACCCCCCTGCCGTAGGCGCTGCACCTGGTGCACCACGGCGGCGCGGACGCACAACAACGCGGGCCCCGGCTCCCCTTTGAAGGGGACCGCCGGGGCCCGCGGGTTATCTGGCCAGATAGACCATTCGGAGGGCGCCGCCGGTCTCCGGCAGGCCGACCGCACTGGACGGGCCCGGGGTCGTCGTGACCGTCGGGCCCTTCCTCGGCGCTGCGGCGGTGACGCCGGCGGCCGCTCACTGGCGGTTCCGGCCGGTCCTCCGGCGCCTCCGGCGGCGTTCCATGAACTGGATGAGGGCGAGCCAGAGGTCGCGCTTGTGCTCGGAGTCCTGGGGGACGACGGCCTGGACGAAGAGGATCGCGCCCGGCGTCACGATCGCGAGCACCACGGCGATGGCGACCACCCACCAGGGGGCGCCCACGAAGGTGAGCGCGCTGATCGCGGCGCCTCCGCCGAGCACGGTCGCGCCCGTGACCCGCGTCGCGCCCGGCCGGGGCGTGGGCGGGACGGGGGACGGCCCCGGCTGCTGCGTCGGGACGCTCATCAGGCGGCCTTCTTCCTGGCCTTGGCCTGCGCGCGGGTGCGGGCCCACTCGGCTTCGACGCCCGGCGGGACGTGCAGCTCGCCACTGCGCCTGCGCGTCCTGACCTGGCTGCGCAGGCGGTAGCGAGCGTTCTCGACGTCGCCGACCTTGATGCCGAGCACGTCGGCTATCTCGCCCTGGCTGAGGCCGTCCACGGTCAGGTTCCACACCGCCCGGTCACGCGGCTTGAGCCTGTTGATCATGACGGTGAGGGTGTCGCACAGGTCGCTGACGTCCTCGGGGACCGGCTCGGGGCCCGCCTGCCCGAGCGCGTGGGCGAGGATGCCGTCCCCCATCCGCACCGCGTGCAGGAGGAAGCGGTCCGTGCGCTCGGCTCGCCAGATGTAGAAGACCCGGGGGAAGACGAGTCCGCACCGGCCGTAGAAGTACGACGTCAGGCGGGAGGCCCTGCCGTCCTTGCCGCGGTTGTGGACGGGGTCGTACCCGCCCATCTTGAGCAGTTGGGGGAAGGTCTCCATGGCGACGTTGAGCGTCAGGATGGCCAGGTGCTCGCGGTCCGGCGCGCTGCGGTACAGCGTGGTGCGGTCCTCTTCCGTCATCGCCAGCGGAGTCTTCGACTTCGCGGTCAGGCGCATGAGCTTGTCCGTCCGGCGCATCACCGCGCACAGGCGACCGAAGGCGTAGGCGTACAGCTCCTCGGCCATCAGGTACCAGACCGGGCCCCGGAAGCCCGCGGCGACCACGTCGGCGACGCGGTCCACGTCGTTCTGGACGTCCTCGGGCAGGTCCTGCCCGTCGTCCTCGGCGTTGCCCCGGGCGAGCGCGCCCGGGTCCCCCGTGTCGTTGAAGCGCATGTTCTTCCTTGTCTCCGCGTCCGCATGACCCGAGGGTCGAAGCTGGTTCTAACGTGTCTGTCGCCTCGTATATGCAGAGCGGGAACGAGATTCCTTAAAAGTGGCGCCCAAAGTCATCGCCGGACTCCCAAATACCTATTCGGCAGGGGCCAATTGCGGGGCGGCAATGTCAACGAAACCGTGTCCGGCGGGTGTCCGGACAGCACTCCGGCACAGGTACGGCCCTGTCCGGACGGTTCCCGGACAGAGCCGGACAGGGGCACCGGGCGCCCCTACGCTGAGCGGGCACAGACGCACCACCGGAGGTTGCCGTGACCGCAGTTGAGGACTTCGCCCACCATCTCCGCCAACTGCACGCCGCGGCGGGCGCACCCTCGACCCGTCAGATGGCGGCACGGACCGGGTACGGCAAGAGCACGATCAGCGAGGCCTTCGCCGGACGGCGGCTGCCCACCTGGCCGGTCGCCGACACGCTCGCCGCCGCGCTCGATGCGGACACCGACGACCTGCGGGAGCGGTGGGTCGCGGCGCGAGGGCGGCCGACCACGGTGCAGCCGGTACCCGACTGGCTCACCTCCGTGCGCGCCAGTGCCGACATCCCGAGGATTGCCACCGGCCTGAGTCTCGAGAACGCGGTCGCGGCCGCATCGACCGATCCGAAGCGGGCCATCGCATCGAGTTGGGAGGTCTTGCGGGTGTGCGCTCTGCAACTGGCGCACTGCTACTACGGCGACGTCCCGGGAAGCTGGTCATCGAACGTCGTGGAGACCTACCAGCGAGCCGAGAAGGACGGGCTGCTCCCCGCCGGCGTCGCCGCCGTTGCCAACACGGTCCACTACCGCCACGTCGAATCCCAGTTCCCCGACAAGGAACTGCCGAGCACGGCCGAACTCTTCCAGATCATCGTGCTCGCCTACCGGCTGGCCTGGGAGGCACGCGAGGTTGTCGAGAACTACGTGGAGACCAGCAAGCCCCGGCCGTAGGCGCCTGCATCGTCACCGTCACGGTGGCGCGGCCGTACGACGGCGCGGGCCCCGGCTCCCCCTCGAAGGGGACTGCCGGGGCCCGCGGGTTATCTGCCCAGATAGACCGTTCTCAGGCGGACTCCTCCGGTGCGAAGTTCTCCTTGCAGTCGCCGCACATGATGTTCCGGCGCTCCAACGTCTTCGGGGAGACCCGGATGACCGCGGGCGTCGCGCACTGGCAGACGGCTTTGACGTAGTTGCGGTCTTCCTTCTCCTTCTTCCCGGTCGGCACCTCGTCGTCCCCGCCGGCGTCTGCGGTGTCCGCGTCGTCGGTGGTCCCGCCCTTGCTCCCGCCGCCGCCTCGGGTGCGGGTGGCGAAGATGTCGGGGGTGCGGGTGGCGTGCATCGCCTTGTCGAGTGCGGCGATCTCCTTGGCGTAGGTCTTCGCCGCCTCCTCCCCCAGCTCCGTACCGGCGAAGCCGTACTTCTTCTTCCACTTCTCGCCGACGTCGGCGCGCTGGACGAGTCCCATGGCCTCGGCCATCTTCCGGAACTCCTTGTTGTGGTACTGGCTGGCGGAGCAGTCGTTGACGTCCCGCGCCTCGTTGGCCGCGTGGGTGGCCTCGTGCAGCAGGTAGCCGAAGACCTTGGCCGCACCGTCGGCGAGCGACTCGGCGGTGACGAAGACCTCGTGGTGGCGCTCGTCGCCCTCGCGCAGCTTCCACCGGCGGGGGGCGAAGTGGGCCAGCTCGACCGCGCTCGCGCGGCCGCCGGTGGCCATGCTGATGACGGCCTCGGGGACGTCCTCGTGGCGGGCGCGGATCGCGTCCCAGGCGTCGACCAGGGCGGAGGTGACTCCGGCGGCGATTTTGGCGACCGTGACCTCGGCGGGCAGGTCGGGAACGACCTCCAGGGACGGGGCGGGCGCGGGCTCGGGGATGACGGCGACGGCTTCGGTAGGCATGACTTCATCCTAGCCGAAACTCACCTCTTAAGAGGTGAGTTTCTGGGGTGAGTTGGCGGCATGTCGTCCCAACTGGGGCCTGTTCGCGGCTCACTGTCGGTGTCGTCCGGTATGCAGGAGTCCTGACCTACCGGCGAAGGAGTCCCGCGTGTACGTCGACATGGCCGTCCTCGATGAGGAATGCGTCCGCCTGGCCTGCCTCATGGCCGACCGCAGCATGGAACACCTCACCGTCCCCGAGGCGCGGACTCCCCAGGAGCAAGGCGCCGCCCTGGAAGCAGAATTCTCCAGCGAGCTGGAGCGGTCCTTCGCCCGGATCGCCGCGGCGGGCTCCGATCCGGAATGCATCCTGCCGAGCATGCTGATGGGCATGGCCGGGAAGCTGGCCATCCTCGCGACGGACGTGTCTCTGCACAGCGACCGGGATGCGGCGACGGTGATCCGGTCGATCGGCGGCCGGTAGCGGGTCGGGAGACGCCGACGGGCCGCCGGGGGGAGTTCCGCCCCGGCGGCCCGTCGTCGTGTGGCGCTGCGTCAGTCCTCGGCGTGCGTCCAGGCGCTGGGCACCAGGCCGGGCATGCGGTGGTCGATCTGGTGCTCGCCCTTGGTGCAGCCCGCGAAGGGGCCGGTGGAGGCCCGCAGCTCCCGCAGGGCGGGGTCCATGTGGTCGCGATGCCAGACCGAGGGCCCGGTGTACCCGCAGGATGCCGGGTCCGTCAGCTCCTGCCAGGCGAGCCACACGGCATGCAGGCGGGCGATGGCCACGGGATGCTCCCACCACAGGTGGCACCACCGGGCATCGGCCGACGGCTCTGCGAGGTAGCCGGGCACCAGCACCCCCTCCACCCACTCGATCAGCGCTCGAAGTTCGTCGTCGTACTCCGGCGGGTCCAACAAGAGGATGAAGGGCGGGTACTGCCACTCCTCTTCGCCGTCGTCCTCCCCGGCGGCTTCCCCGCCGGCCGTCCCCTCCTCGTCAGCGGAGGCCTCGCCCGGCTCCCCCTCTTCGCCTCCGGTCAGCTTCTTGACCAGGGTTGTCAGGCTCGCGACCTGCGCCTTGAGGTCTTCGATGTCCTCGAACATGCCGATCGGCACGTCCAGCTCCGGAACATCGTCGGGCTGCTCATCGGCCACTGCGCGTCGCCTTCCGCAGCTCGTACGCGCCCACGGCGCGCTTGGTGATGGCGGCCTCCTCCTCGCGCATCTGCGGGCCGATGTGCGCCATCGCCTTCTCCGCGTACCAGGGGCGCAGACCGATCTGGGCGACGGGCATGCCGGTGGACATCAGCAGGGCCGTCCCCTTGCGCATGGAGCGGATCTCGGCGGGGTCGAGCACCTGCTCGCGCTGCTCGCTCCAACTCCGGCTACCGCCGTCCTTGCTCTTGGAGTACGAGCCCCGCTCGACGTAGTGCGCGCCGGTCAGGCTGCTGATGTCCTGGGCGAACTTGGCGTCATCGATCCCGACACCGATCACCTTCTTCGTGGCTGCGGACCACATGGAGTCCATGCCGACCTCGCCCCACGCCCGTACGCCCTGGCGGTAGCTCTGGAGGATCACGAACGGCGTGATGCCGCGAGATCCCAGGTGGCTGTAGAGGTCGGGCAAGTCTGCGATCTTGCAGATGTTGGCGGCCTCATCCAGGACGGCGCGCATCGGCTCGGGCAGGCGGCCGCCGTGGCGCTCGCCCGCCTCGGTGCCGGCGGTGAACACCGCGTCGGCGACCGCGGCCACGAGCGCCGAGGACGGGCCGCCCTTCTTGCTCAGCAGGTACAGCGTGTCCGTGCTGGTGGCGAAGGCCTCGGGGTCGAAGCGGGCCCGGTGCTTGTCCGGGGTGACCCACGCGAGCACCTTCTCGTCACGCAAGGCACTCATGGCCGTACGCGCGTTCTGATAGATCCCGCTTTGTGTCTCTTCGGCGATATTGATGGAGGAATCGACCTGTTCGGCGAGCACCGGTTCGTGCTTATAGAGCACGCGGAGCGGCGCCTTCTCCTTCGGGTCGGACAGCCACTTCATGACCTCGCGGACGGTGGCGCCCTCCCACCACGCCGCCCGGAACAGGCCGGTGAGCAGGTCTCCGGCGGCCTGGCTCCAGAACGGGTCGGCCTGTTCGCTCGTGATCTGGTTGACGAAGTGGCTGGCGAGACGCTCGGCACCCTCCAGCGTCTCGGCCTGCGCCACCAGGTCGACCCACACGTCCCGCTCAGCCTGCGCGACGCCCTGGGTGTCGAACAGGAAGGTCTGCCCGACCTTCCCGCGGGAGCCGACCGTGGCCGCGTAGACGTCGGCCTTGTTGCTGGTCATCAGCAGGGCGCCGGGCGCCTCCTCCGCCACCGGGATGGCGAGGCTGGTCGACTTGCCCGCGCGGGGCGCCATGATGGCGACGTAGGTGTCCTCGTCGGACCCGCGTAGCTCGACCCCGGACGGCAGGTGGTCGCCGAGGAGAACGCCCCGGTCGCGGGCCGGGAGCTTCGAGGCCTTCGCCCCCTTCAGCGAGGCCCGCAGCCGGGTCGCGGTACGGGCCGCGTGCTTCGGTGTCAGCTCCCGCACCTGGTGCAGGGTGGCCAAGCTGGAGGGGTTCCTGAACCACTTGAAGGTCCAGCGCAGCCCCCATACGAGGAACACGACGACCGCGAGGTCCGCGACGGTGGCGCCGACGATGGACGCGGTCTGCGACTGCGGCCACACCGCCGACCAGTCGCTGATCATCCGGTAGACGGTGAGCGGGGAGGCCGGGGCGATGTCCTCGCCGGTCATCAGTGCGCCGCCCGCTGCTCCGGCCCACGTCGTGGCGGACAGCGTCACCGCGCCACCGAACAGGATCGCGCCGCCGGCCCATGCCCGGTCAGAGTCCGTCATCATCGGCTGTCGCCTCCCACCCTCGTCGTCCGGCGCCGGTTAGTGTCCGTGCGGTAGAGCCGCAGTTCGGTCGCGGTCAGCTCCAGGGAGGCCGCGATCCCGGGCCGGGTGCCAATCTTGATCAGGTACTTGCCGCGGCCCGGGTGCCGCGCGCCCTCTTCCTCCAGGGGCCCGTTGCTGCCGTCGGCGTCGTCGAAACTCGGGTCGATGTCGAGCCCGGTCGACGTCGCAGAGGACCACGAGCCGATCATCATGCGCTCCTGCTCGGTGAGGGACCGCTTGCCGGTGACCCGGCGCAGCTCCTCCTCGGAGGACGCGCCGATCACCCACGTGTCGCACCGGTCCATCAACCCGCGGGCCTTGGCCCGGTCGGTCTCCGTGGGCAGGGCCTCGACGTCCAGCAGCGAGTGCGTGACATAGATCGTCACGTCGTTGGTCGTCCTGTTCAGGCGGCTGATGGCGTCCATCGCGTCCACCAGGCCCGGGCCTGAGCGCAGGGCGCGCCACATCTCGTCCATGGGCAGCACGAGGGATCGGTCCATCAGGCCGATGCTGCGGGCGGAGTCGATCGCGCTGTAGGTGTACGCCCACGTCGCGATCATGCCCGCGCTGACCACGTCATTGCCGCGGGCCCGCAGGGCGGAGATGTCCACGGACACGGCGGGCGCCGAGATGTCCAAGGGGGTCGTCGTCGGGCCATCGAAGAGGCCCTTGAGCGGCCCCCCGATGAGGTTGTCCAGCCCGGCGATGACCGACCGGGTCAGGTCCTGGTACCTCTCCCCCTCCGCGGCCAACTTCGTACGCAGCTCCTCGGGCGCTGCCCGCAGGGCCCGGACGACGTCGGCGACCACGGGGTCACTGCCGGACTCCTGCGCGGCAGAGGCGACCTGCACCGCGGTGTCGAGCGCAGACCTCTCGATCTCGTTCGGCGACCTGCCGAGTCCATGCTTCGTGGACAGCAGCGCGACCAGGGTCTCCAGCCGCCGGCCGTTGAGGACGTCCAGCAGGGACTCACGCCGTTCGACCGGCAGCGTGTGCACAACCCCCTTCAACGGGCCGCTGTCGAGCGGGTTCAGGCGGCCGATGCCGTCGCCGATCCGCACGACGGAGCCGCCGAGCTCGCGGATCAGATCGCTGTACTCGCCCTTCACGTCACCGGGGACGCAGGTGAGGAACCCGTACGCCGAGTAGACCAGGCACATGCGCTTGACCAGCGCGGACTTGCCCGCGCCCGGCTGCGACATGACCCACACGCCCGGGTTCGTCGTCAGCTTGCCGGTCCACCCGCTGGGATCAATGCACACCAACTCCCCCGTCAACACGTCCCGTCCGACCGGCACGCCGCGCGGCGGCAGACCGCTGCCGAGCAGGAAGGGGTAGATGCCGCCCGCCTGCGAGGTGGGGCCGGTGTAGACGGTGCCGCTGTCCTCGACCGGCACGCGGCCGCCGAACCTGCCGCCCCACCCGAGCCTGGGGGCGAAGCGGCCCCGGAGCTTCCTCTCGGCCCGCCGCTCCTCGCGGGTCGGCGCCTGCTCGGTCGCCTTGACCACCCGCTTGGGAGTGGTCACCGGCACCGGCTTGGTCTTGCGTGCCATCGTCGTCAGCCCCCTTTCACTTCACCAGCGGCGAGTAGCCGATCGGCAATCCAGCCGCGAACACGGCGGCCTGGGCGCCGAACGCGCTCCTCATCCGGATGCCGCGGGTCGCCTTGACCGCGCGGGCCAGCTCCTGGCGCGCGGCGGGCAGGTCGGCGGTGCGGCGGGCGGTGGCCGTGACCATGAGGGTCCAGTCGACCACCTGGGCACCGGCGGCCACCTGTGCGGCGGCCCGCTCCGCACGGGCGGCGTCGGCCTTCTGGCTGTACTTCGCGCGGCCCTTGACCTCAGCGGTCGCGCGGGCCTGGTTGTGGGCGTGAGAGATCTCCCGTTCCAGCACCGCCTCGCCCTCGTACGGGTCGAGCACGCGGTAGGACAGGGTGATGCGCCGCTGGTAGCGCCCGGGGGCCAGCAGCGGCAGCAGCACGGAGTACGGCAGGGGGCGGCGCGGCATCTCGCGCAGCACCCAACTGATGGACACCCCGCCGTCGTGCGCGTACTCCTCCCAGCCGTCGTCGGCGGCCTGCGGGCCGCACTCCGCCCAGGACAGTTCCTCGAACTCCTTGTCGCGGGCGTTGAAAACATCGGGGTCGTAGGCGCTGCGCACGATCCGGCGCAGGTCGACGTCGGTCGCCCGGCGCTCGATGTCCGTGCCTGTGCCGGACAGGTCGAGCGAGTCGACCACCCGCAGCGCCTCGGCGACCTGCTCGGCGAGGTCCGCCGGCGGATTGGCGGACGCGTTCGGGTCGACGGTGACGCTCATCCACGGCGCCACGCTCGCGGTGGCGTGCGGGGTCGTGCGGACCAGTTCGTCAATGATCTTCTTGGCGAGCTGCGGGGCGTTCGGGTCCTTGCGGGAGGCGACGTCGTCGCCGAGTGCTTCTCCGGCCCCTGGGGTGATCTGGATGGTGACGGACGCCCCCTTGACCTGCTCGTCGGTGGACATCGCGTCCAGCACAGACGACCAGGTGCGCAGGCTGCTCTGTACGGCGCCGGTGGGCGCCATGAGGCTGCCGCCCGGGGCGAGCAGGGTGGTGATGGTCATGTAGCCGGTCGCGCGGTCGTGGACCACGCCGACGGGGCGGCCGCTGGTCGGGTCGTGGGCCTTGATCAGGGTTGAGCTGGCGCCGACGCCGGGCAGGTCCAGGGCGTACGGGTGCGGCAGCAGCAGACGCCGGTAGGAGGTGGCGTCGAACTTGGCCGCCCGCTTCCAGGCGACCTTGGCCCAGTAGTAGTTCAGCGCGGACATGCCGTGCCGCTTGGCGGCGGCCAGACCGAAGATTGCGCCGGTTACCGGCAGGGTGACCAGCAGGGTCAGCGGGGCCTGGGTGGCGATCAGGCCGTCCGCCATCAGGATGACCGCTGCGAAGATCGTCGCGTTGCGCGACAGCCCGCCGAAGCCGAAGCTCCGGCGGGCTCGAAAGCCCTCGACCATCAGGGTCTTGGGCACTTCGTGGGTGGTCACTGGTTCCCTCCGCCGATCTGTCCGCTCGCGCCCTGGATCGCGTCATTGACGCCGTCCAGGACTTGGATGCCGACGCCGACCGGGCCCGCGGCCGCCGCAGCGCCGCCTCCCGCGGCCGCCGCTCCGGCACCTGCACCAGCCGCGCCCGCTCCGGCACCTGCACCAGCGGCTGCGGCGTCCGCTCCGGCAGCGCCTTCGGGGCCGCCCTGCCCGGGCACGCGTCCGGCCTCGTTGCGGGCGGCCTGCGCCTGGGCGTCGCCGCCCTGGCCGCCGTCCTCGCCGGAACCGCCGTCGCCGCCGCCCTGCCCCTGGCTGCCCATGCTCTGCTCGACGTACTTCGCGTGCTCAACCGCGCTCGTGCCGCTGTTGTCGCCGCCCGCATCGCCGTCGCTGTCTCCGCTGGCCTTCCCGGCGAAGTAGCCCGCCGCGGCGGACAGGGCGCCGCTGGCGCCGCCCGCGCTCATGCCCGCGCCGACCGCCGCCCCGAAGGGGGCGAAAATCTTCGTGAGGGGCCCCGGGGCGAGGACCGCGAGGACCAGCGTGGCGCAGCCGCGCAGCCATTCCGCGAGGGTCTTCGAGTGGCCGAACTCCGCGAAGCCGGTGCAGATGATGACCGCGACCGTGGGCTTGTACGCAACGATGACCATGCCGGAGGTGATCAGGGTCGGCGCCCACTTCCGGGTGGCCTCACCGCCCGTCCGGCCGCCGCCGGCCACGGGGATCAGCAGGCAGATGATGGGGATGGCGCTCTGCCGCAGGAAGATCATCACCATCTGGATGAAGCCGATCAGCAGCAGCACGCCGACGATGCACAGCAGGGTGATGGGGTTCGAGACCGCGTTGGGTAGCAGGACGGCGATGATCCGCTCGTAGGCCTGCCCGTCGTCGTCGAAGGTCGCCTTCACCAGGCCTGCGCTCAGTGCGTCCCCGAGCGTGAGCAGGAACGCGAACAGACTCACGCCGAGGGCGGAGAGGAAGAGGTTCTCCACCCATCCCCTCATGGCCACTCCGGCGTGCTGCACCTTGCCGGTGACCGCCATCTTGGCAAGCTGCCAGATCACCCCGGCCACGGCGATCACCAGCCCGAGCCAGACGAGCATGCCCGCCAGGGTGGCCTGGCCGTCCCACAGTCCGGTGCCCTTCAGGTCGACCGACGGCCCGAGCAGCGCGAAGGTCAACACCTTCTTGATGATCCACTTGGTGACGTCCTGGGCGGACTTGATGATGTCGCCCAACACGGAGTCCCAGACGTTCTTCCAGGCCTCCTTGATGGCTTTCTCGCCGACGTCGCCGACCGCGTCGCACATGTCCGAGCCGGTCAGACCGCCTATGCCGCCCAGCTTGCCGCCGGTGTGCAGGATCGTCCCCAGCACCGGGCCGGTGCCGATCCGGCACGCCCCTTCTATCGCGTTGCCGATGATGCCGTCGGCCCGCGCGGGCTGCGGCGCCGAGACGACGGACACGCCGAACACCGCGACCAGGGCGAGCAGGACCGCGGCGAACCGGCGCCCCACGGCGCTTCGGCGCATCACGACGCCTCCCTTATGGCCGTCCATCCGGAGTCGTTGAAGTCAGCGTCGCCCGGGGCCACGATACGCGGCTGGGCCTGGCCCTGGACGTCCTGCTGTGCGCGGGCAGTGGCGTCGCCGGTGAGCTTCCAGTCGCCGCCCTCCCACTGCGCGCCGGCCAGAGTGCGGGTGTAGGAGCCGGACTCCTTGTCCATCTCGCCGTTCTTCTGGACGACGCGCGAGAGCAGCCACGCGCTGACCTCGGTGTCGGACTTCTTGATGATCTTGAAGCCCACGACGGTACTGCGGACGTACGCGCCCGACGGCAGCGGCGACCCGGCGCTCACACCCATCTGCTTGGCCAGGGCCTTGTCGCTGGCCTGCGCGTTCAGCTCGATCTGCTCGGCGTTCTGCGACGACTGGTCGGCCTTGCCGATGTAGGACCGGTAGATGCGCAACTGCTCGTCCACGTTGGACTTCTGGCCCTCGATGTCGGTCGCGTTGGCGGCCACCATCATCGCCACGGCGCCTTCGGTGGTCTTCGGGAAGCCCACCTGACTGCCGTGGTCGTCGGTGCGCTTCCCCCGCGGAAGCGCCGCCCACGAGTTCGGCTCGGTCCAGTTCTCCGGCGGCGCGTACGTCGCGCTCGGGCCGGGCGAGGCGGACGCGCTCGCGCTCGCGCCCGGCTTGCCCGCGGGCGTCTTCCCGCCGCCGTCGTCGTCGCCGCCGCTGAGCACCGCGTAACCGGTCAGCGCGAGCACGGCCGCGAGCGACGCACCCGCGAGCCACGTGCCCTTCGTGTTCCACGTCCCCCTGGTGCGTGCCATGTCTCCGCCCGCCTCAGCCTGCGATGCCGTTGAGGATCGCGATCAGGGAGCTGGACAAGATGATCGCTGCCAGCCCGCCCCCCATCCACTTGAAGGGCTCACTTCCGCCGCCGTTGCGGCTCTTGTCCGAGACGGCGAGCTTGTAGACGCCGAACGCGACGCCGCCGACCCCGGCCAGGATCAGCAGCCACAGGCCGTAGCCGAAGATCTGGGAGACCGGGCCGTCCATGCCCGGGATCTTCGTCGGCTTGGCACCGGGGATCAGCCCGGCGAGGTACACATCGGCGGCGGCTGCCCGCTCCATGGCCATGCTCATTTCCCTTCGATCGTGCGCCGCAGCTTCTCGGCGGCGTTCCGGACGTCCTTGTACTCCAGGGCCTCGTCAGGACCCTTAACGGCCCGCAGGACGGGCAGGTACGGCAGCCTCGCCACCCCGGCCAGTCGCCCCTCCAGGGCGCGGACCAGGAAGCGGGCGTCCTGCACGGGCCGGGCCGGGGAGTCGGCCACCCACACCAGCCACGGCCGGGGAAGCGATCCCCAGCGCAGCAGGGTCTGCTCCAGCATCTGCACGGCGTACAGCGTGGAGTCGGCTACGAGCACCGGGGAGGCGCCGTACGGGATGTGCTCGCCGTACGTCAGCACGCGGGCCCGGGCGCCGCCGGCGTCGTTGTCGAGCATCTTGGCGACGGTCGCCACTGCAATGCCGTAACCGTTGTCGACGGGCATCAGCGCGTACCGGAGGGCAACCGGCGCACCAGTGCCCGGGGTTGATGTCACCGATTGGGTGGTCATGCCGCAACTCCCCCCGTATGCCTTCGTTTAAGTCACGTTATTGGGTTCTTGGGATCACTGAGGCTAGCGTGAACCTCCGACAAAGCAGGGTGGTGTTTTCCCGAGAGTCGGAGGTCAGGCACAGGTGTCGCTCTACAACAGCGCGCGACAGTCGGGGACTTGCCTGCACCGTAGGAGCCGTTTCGAGACTGCGAAGCGATCACACCTGGTCAACCTGGCCGAAGTCACACCGTCAACTCTCACACTCATCAGCCACACCCCCGGGTCGCCAACGGTTCCACATGGACGCCTCCATTTCGCTGAGCGAAATGAAGGGGGCGTGATTTCGCTGTGCGAAGTCGCCCTGTCCGAAACCTGATCCCGACCCTACGTGAGCCGCGGCCGCGCACTCGGTCCGGCCCCGACCGAATGGAGGCGCACACGCCAAACAACTCGTGATCTAGTACGGCAGAAAGTCACACAACCGGCACGACAGCGAAGCGAGAACACGCACGGGGGGATAGCACGTGAAGGTGCTCATGGGGGCCGCCGCCGCGGTCATAGGACTCATCGTCCTGTCACTTCTCGTGGTGGTAGGGGTGGTGATTTCCGACGACAACGCCTCGGCGACCGAAGGCGGCGCCAACGGCGGCCTGAAGGGCGTGCCGACCGAGTTCCGGGAGTGGATTCTCAAGGCGGACGCCGCCTGCAAGGAACAGGAGTTGACCCCGGCGCTGCTGGCCGCGCAGCTCTGGCAGGAGGCGAAGTTCAAGACCTCCAAGGAGGAGGCGACCAGCGGCGCCGGCGCGCAGGGCCCGGCGCAGTTCCTCCCCTCGACCTTCGCCACCTGGGGACGCGACGACGACGGCAACGGCGAGACCTCCCTGTGGGACATAGGTGACGCCGTCATGGCGCAGGGCCGGATGATGTGCTCGCTGCTGAAGCAGGCGAAGTCCTCCGGCTTCCCGGGCGACGTCCGCGCGCTCGCGCTGGCCGGGTACAACGCGGGCTGGGGCAGGGTCGAACAGTTCAAGGGCGTGCCACCGAAGTCCTTCGCCAACGGCGAGACGTTCAACTACGTCCAGCTCATCCTGAGCTACATCCCGCGCTTCCAGGGTCCGAGCCTGATCCAGGTCTCCGGCCACGGCGCGGCCGCCGACGCGCTGCGCAAGGCGATCGGCCGGATCGGCACTCCGTACGCGTGGGGCGGGGGCGGACCCACCGGCCCGACCAAGGGGTTCTGCGACGGCACGAACGGCTACCTCAACGGTGACTGCGTGGCCTCCAGCACCATCGGCTTCGACTGCTCCGGCCTCGTCCAGTACGCCTTCGCACCCAAGCTGCAACTGCCGCGCACGGCGTCCGCGCAGTACGGCGCCACGTCCGACCGGCCCGTCTCCCGCAGCGACCTCAAGCCGGGCGATCTGCTGTTCTGGTCGCACGGCGGAAGCGGCTCGATCTATCACGTGGCGATCTACGCGGGCGACGGCAACGTGGTACAGGCCCCGCGCACTGGAAGGGACGTGGAACTCGCTCCCCTGACCTCCGCGATGCCCGAGCGGGACTACTACGGGGCCACCCGCCCCTGACCCGAAACGACGTGTGCCGCAGACCGGTCGTCGGTCTGCGGCACACGTGCATCTGGCCGGTGCTCTACCGGGTCTTGCCACTCTTCGCGGTGGGTCCGGCCTCCCGGTGCGCGGCCACGCCGGGTGTCGTCGGTGCGGCGCCCTTCGCGGCCTTAGTAGGGCCCACACTGGGCGACGTCGACCGGGCCGCCGCGGTGTTCACCTTCGGCCCCGGTCCCGCCGGCGCACCGACCGGCTTGCGCAGTGCATCGTTGGCGGCCTGCACCAGGCGCCGCCCAATCTGCGGCTGCTCCCCCTCCTGCCATGAGGGGTCCTTCGACAGGCGGGCCAGATGCTCCGCAACCGGCTGCCCCTTGCTCTCCATGTCCGCCATCCGCGCGGCCACCAGCGGCCACTGACGGGCCGACACCAGAAGGTCCGCCTCACGCTCGTTGCCCGGCATTGCCTCGCGCACCATGCGCGCGAATCGCTGGTTCTCCGACGGCGCGATGGACAGTTGCCGAAGGGCCCGCTCCCGGTCCCCCAGATCGAGGTCCCTCGGGATGTCCAAACCGGTGGTCAGCGGTCCGTACGACAGCGTCGCGTCCCGGCTCGTGGTCGGTACCTCCGCCGCCGCGAGCACCTTGGCAATCGCCTGGTCGACGCCGATGCCCTCCTCGTGTGCGGACGCGAGGATCGCCCGCACGTCGACAGCGTGCTCGTTCAGCGTCGCCATCACCCGGGCCATCTGCGGCCAGTCCGGAGAGGACAGGATCGCCTCGCGCACCGGTCCCGCCGGGAGCGTCTCGCGCAGCAACTTCGCCCACTCCTCGGTGCCTTCACGCCTCACCTTCTCAGCGTTCGCCGCGACCTGGTCCCGCACCGTCACGGTGATCTCGCCGACGCGCGGCAGCATCGTCTCCAGATCGACCCCGGCCCGCTTGAGTGCCATGAGCTGCTGGGCGAGCTGGGGCCAGTCGGCGCCCTCCAGCAACGCCGTGCAGATGTCGTCCGGGAGGAACTTCTTGACCTCCTCCGAAGCCTCCGCCGCGGCCGTCTCGGCGTCCGGGAGTTCGTCCTCCTTCCCCGCCTTCTTCTGCTGCTGGCGGCGCACCGCATCCGCGATGGCCATGACCAGACGGAACGCCATCACGGAGGTCTGCACCGCCTCGGCGGCGGCCTCCGCGAACGCCTCGCCGGGGCGTTCCTCCGGCGTCGGCATCGTCATGTTCGCTCCCCTCGTTACCGGCCCCTTCGCGGGCCCTTGCGCTGCTCATCACCCGGCGGCCGACGTGTCGGTTCGGGCGCCCCCGTCTTGCGCGGTCCACTGGTGCGGCCGGTGCCGCCCGTGGACGTCGGTGACGGGCTCTTGCCGGTGGCTGCCGTCGTCGCGCCGCGCTGACGACTCCACCCGTCCAGCCGCCATGTAAGCACTTCTGCGACTGAGTCCGCTGAGGTCAACTCCCTTCGTGCCGCGACGGCGGCGAGGACCTCGACCGGGTCCTCTCCGGCCTTCTCGACCGCTGCCAGTCTGGTGCGCAGTGCGGGCCACGCCGGGTCTGCGAGCACCGCACGCGCGTGTTCGGGCACCGCCTCCTGGAGCACGCCCGCCATCGGTCGCTCACCCGAGACAGCAGGGGTGCGGCGGGCCCCGGTGGGACGGGTCGTCGTGCGCTTCGGGCGCGGCCGGTACTCGCGTGCCGCGCTCGCGCCGGTGGTCACCTCGACTGCCTCGCGCAGCAGTCGACCGGCCTTGCCGGAGGCCTCCGCCTGGGCTCGGTGTTCCTGCGCCTGGTGCCAGCGGCGAGAGGCCTCGATTGCGGTCACGAGAGCGAGCAGGAAGCCGAGTGCGGCGACCGTGTCACTGCGTCCGGCGGCCGCCGCCGACTGGGACAGCAACTGTGTCGACTCCCGGTAGAGACTGCGCGCCTGCCCCTCCAGCGCGCGGTCGCCCGGCACGCGCGAGGCGCGCTCGAACTCGTACGCCGCGTCCCGCAGTCGGTCGCGCACCATGCGCGGCGAGATCACCGCTGCGATGACGATGAGGTCGCCGAGCGCTGCGACGTCCCCGGCCCCCTGGTGCAGCCCGCCTGCGCCGAGCTGGTCGGCGGCCGCGCGTACGCGCCGCTCCGCCTCTTGCCACATCTCCGCCGGCGCAACCGTCGGCACCGTGACGGGTCTCGCCCAGCGTTCCCGCACGCGCGGCAGCGACAGATCGGAGGCGAGCCGGGCGCCGGGAAAGAACACCGCGCGCTGTCCGCCGTCACGGTCGCCGGGCAGGGCAACGGAGTACCCGGTGATGTTCCCGTCCGGCGCGACGCGCTTGTTCACCCGGACCCCGGCGGCGGTGAGCCGGGCGAAGAAGTCGTCCTCGTTCGCGGCGGCGGCCGCAGCCTCTCGGACCGCCCGCTGAAGCGTCTCGCGTACCGGCTCCCGCAGTCCGCGCCGGACCGCCTTCTCCTGCTCCCCGGTCTTCGGCCATCTCCGCGCGGTCTTGTCGCCGTGGGTCAGCCGACGCAGCCCGAACTCGACCTCGAAGTTCCGCGCGGCGGCGTGCATGTTCGGGATGTCCTGCCGCAGCCGCGGCTTGCGACCGTCCTGCCGGGCCTGCGTCGCGACGATGTGAATGTGGTCGTCGGCGTGCCGGATCGCCACCCACCGACAGCCCTGGTCGTCGCCGTGCTTGGCGATACCGGCGGCGTGCATCATCTCGCGGGCGACCCTCGCCCATTCCTCGTCCGTCAGGAGCCGGTCCTCGGGCGCATTGCGCACCGCGACGTGGTACACGTGCTTGGCCGGTCGCTTGCCGAGCAGAGCGTGCACGGGGGCGTCCAGGATGAGCGCCAGGTCGGCGATCGTCATGTGTGGCGAGCGTGCCGGGTCCTCGACATAGGGGTCGTCCCAGGAAGCGACCATGTGCGGGTCGGTGTGCTCGTCGCGCTTGCCCGGGCCGTACAGGTAGTCCAGCAGTCCCCAGGTGTCCGTGCCGTCCCGGGCCTTCTTCGGCATCATGCGCGCGGCCGCCGTTCGCGCATCACCTGGCGCGTTGCCTCGTCCATGCGCTGGATCGCCTTGAGGATCGCGTCCAGTGTGGCCGTGAGCTGGTCACCGGTCACGGTGCCGTCGGCGTTCAAGGCCTTCGCGATCTGGTTCACGTTGTTGCCGATGCGCGAGGCCTGGTTACGGGCCTGGATGAGTTCGGCGATGAGGTCGCGTGCCTCGATCGAGACGGGCACGACCTTCTCCTTGGCCACCTTCAGGGCGGCGTCGCCGACCCATGCGGCGAGGGCCTGGTTGTCGCGCGCTGCGGCCTCGCGGACGATCGTCAGCTCGGTGTCGGTGTAGGAGACCTTGATGCGCTTGTCGCGACGGCCGTCGGCCTCGCGCTCGCGGTAGCGTGCGCTGCGATCGGAGGAGCGGCGCCGGCCGTCCGCTGCCGGTGGCTCTGCCACGCAAGCCCCCTTCCCAACCCCCCGGTCCGTGCTCGGACCAAAGATCACCGGCCGCCCACAGTAGTGGGCCGAAAGCCGGGGATCACGCAAACTGGGCCCAGTTTGCACTAACTCGCTTCCGGTGGCTGAGGCCATCCGGAAGCACACACAATGCGCGTGGTGACCCGTCAAAGACCCCTGCGGCCTGCGGTAATGGGCCCGCCCCGGCGGCCGCCGTCCGGACGGAGCAAGTACGATCACGGGCATGGCGAGTGCACACGACTTCATGCAGAAGATGAGGGAAGCGCAGGCGGCCCGCGAGAAGGCCTTCGAGCCGCTGGCGGAGATCCTGGGCAAGCGCGAGGAACTCCAGCGCCAGTTGGCGGAACTGGACGCGCCGTACGCCGAGGCCTTCGTCGCCGCGGAGGCGGCGGGCTGGACTGCGGAGGAACTCAAGGCGATCGGTGCCGAGGAACCGGCGAAGCGTCCGAAGGGGCGCCCGCGCGGTCGGCGGTCGACGGCGAAGAAGGCGACGCCGGAGAGCTCCGCAGCGGAGGCTGCGGTCGCTTCACCGGCGGCTGCCATCCCGGAGCAGGAAGGCGCCGGTGAGGCCGCCACGGCGGCCGCCGCAGGCGTCTCCGGCTGACCACGACGAACGAAGAGGGAAGGGCCCCGCTGCGCGGGGCCCTTCGCGTTGTGCACGCATCCCTCCCCGGCCTCTCCAGTGTCCGGCCGGGCTCCTCCGCGTCAAGGTCGTACGTCCGCTCCTCGCCGCGTCGCTCGTTCCTCCCGACGCCCCTGCGGTGCGGGCGCTCCACCTTGACACTCCGTCCCCCGACCTGCGGAAGGGCCTTGACGGGGAGGGAGGAAAATGGGTCGGCGCCAAGAGGCCCGGCAGGCGGCTAGGGCCGTCTCGCGGGTGCGGGCCGGGAGGGTAGGGCGTTCCAGAATTCTGGAACACGCAACGGTGCCCCGGACCCTCACAGGCGGGTATCCGGGGCACCGTTTCCGGCCGCTGTCCGCGACGGGGGAGGCGCGAGCAGCGGGGTTCGGGGAGCGGGCTACAGCCCGCTGGTACGGCGGGCGCTCACAGGTCGCCCGCCGCGATCATTTCCTTGCGGGTGCGGCGCACGGTGAGCTTGCGCGGCTCCTCCGCCGGCCACTCCGGTCCGCCACCGTGCGGCTTGCGGAGCCACACGACTCCGCCGCGAATGTCGGTGACGACGGCCCGCGTCTGGCCCTCCATCACCTCGTCGCCGACCGACGGCATGGTCTCGGTATCGGTCATCGGGTCACCTTCATCTCTGCCCAGACACGCTTGCCCCACCAATGGCGCCCGTTGCCCATCAGGTCGTACCCCCAACGGTCCGCCATTTCCTCAACCAGCGCGAGCCCGCGGCCGCCGATGTCGTCCGGTCCGGCCTCGCGTAGCTCCGGCAGGTGCCGGGGCTCACGGTCGATCACGGCCACGTAGACCCGGTCCTCGTCAGGCCGGTTGATGATGACCCGCACGGACTGACCGCGAGCGTGCCGGACGGCGTTCGCGAACAGCTCCGTCAGCACCAGAGCGGCGGTGTCCCCGACCTTGTCCATCTCCCACACGCGCAGGGCGATCCGAGCTAAGTCGCGTGCCTTCTCGGCGGTCTCCGGCGTGCGTTCCATCGTCTCGCTGTAGCCGGGGTGTCCCGCCGCGCGGGGTGTGGTGGTCATGTCGGGCATCGCCAGACCTCGGGGGTAGCGGATTGGTCGAGACACGACCGTAAAGGCCGAAGGGGGTAGCGACAGGTACAGTCGCTACCCCCTTGCGGAGGGGTACAAGTTGTACCCCTAGGCGGCCACGCCGAGTTGACGCGCGAGGCCGCGGGCGTCGTCCCGGATGATCGCGCTTCCGCCCTCTGCCAACTCCGCTGCCGCGCCCCGCGCGAAGAGGTTGAAGCATGCCGTCTCCGGGCTCGCCTCGTAAGCCTTCTTCAGCAGGTGCACGACCGCCACCGACTCCCCCGCGAGGCTGTAGGCGCGGGCCGTCTCGATGATGTGGAAGCTGCGACGGGTGGCGCTCTGCATCGAGCCGAGGTCGATGTGCGTGGCCGCGTCGACCGCCGCGCCGGAGCGCACCAGGTCGTTGTTCATGGTGATCGCGTACGCGTCGACCATGCCCCGGCCGAACATCAGCCAGGGGTGCACGTACGCGTCACCGAGTCGCTTGGCGGCGGCGTCGGCGCTGTCCCAGTGCCGTTCGGCGTTGCCCTTCTGGCCGACCTTGGCGAACGACAGGGCGGCGGCCAGGTGCAGCAGCCCGCCGAGTGCGATGTCCTCCGGTCCGCGCTCCGGATCGAGCAGCCGGATCGACTTCATCGCGAGGTCGACGCGCGCCTCGTGCCGCTCTCCGGCGTCACGGAAGACGTGGTTGAGGTACCACGCGGAGGCCGCCATGGCGCGTGGGCTGTCGGCGTCCTGAGCCATCGTCATGGACCGGTCGCCGGTGAGCATCACCAACTCGGGAGCGGGCTGGAAGCTCAGGTAGAGCTGGGCCAGGTGGTAGCCCTGCGCGAGCAGCACCTGGGACCGGCGCCGGTCGGCGCCTTCGTGGGTGCGGGCCGCGTGCTGGAGGTCGGCGAGCAGGGCTGGCAGCACGTTGGCGATACGGCTGCGGTGGTCGCCGAATCCGTGCCACGCCTGCCACGCGTTCTGTACGCGGGTGGCGAGCGCTGCCGCCGGCGTGGGCTCCTCGTCCCGGGTGAGCAGGTCGTAGGTCGTCAGGGCCTCCTTCACGCGCAGCAGTGAAGGGTGCGCGGCCTTGGTGTAGGTGGCGGCCGCGATACGTTCGTCGCCGGTGAGGGTGGCAAGGTCGTCCACGCCGAGGGACTCCGCGAGGCGCAGGAGTAGCGGCAGGCGTGGCATGCCGAGTCGGTCGTTCTCGATCGCCTTGACCCATTCCGTGCTGCGGCCGATCAGACCGGCGAGCACCGGTCGCGTCTGGCCTTTCCGCTCGCGTTCGCGTCGGACCCGCTGACCGAACGTGAGGGGCGGGCCATTTTCAGCGTCGTGCGTCATGATGGACTCCGTTCTGACGTCGCACTCAGGACGGTACCGGTGCGCGAGCATCCGGGGACCCCGGTCTCCGAGTCGAGTACCCGAAGGGGACCGGAAAGCCCCGGCGGGCCGCTGATCTCCAGCGGCCCGCCGGGGCTTTGGTGTTGCCGGGGCGGGCGCTCCTACGCCGCCGTCGCGGTCGGCGTGGGCTCCTCGCCGAAGAGGTCCAACTGCTCGGGCTCGGCGACCGTCGCGCCGGTGTCGATGCCGTACAGCTTGTGCACGTAGGCGCGGACCTTGGTCTCCCAGTCGGCGTCTCCGAGGATGCGGCCGAAGATCGCGGCGGACACCATCGGGCAGACCGCGTCCGCCGCCTGCTGGGCGACGTTGCGCACGCCGCGGCCTCGTCCGACGTGGGTCCACGGGTAGTTGGCGGGGAAGCCGACCAGGCGACCGATGTCGGACTGGGTGATGGTCTCGCCGGTCTCGGAGTCGGCCCACCCGTACGCGGTCGCGGTGACGCAGGTCGACGGCAGGTCGGCGCTGCGCGAGCCGCCGCCCTTGGCCCGGCCGGTGGCGGGGTCGACGGGCCGGTTGCCGCGCGTCAGGTAGGTCCGGCCGGTGGGCCAGCCGACCACCTGGGCGAAGGTCGGCGCGGGGATCGGGGCGGCCGGGACGACGTCCACGAACGGCTTCTCGGCGCCGCGGTGCGCGGCCATGAACCGGCGCTTGCGGTGGGAGGCGCCGTAGTCGACGGCGTCCAGCGTCCACGCCTCCGTGGTGTGCCATCCGGCCTGCGTCAGTTCGCCGAACAGTGCGTCCTCGATCTGGCGGGGCAGTGCGCTGGACTGCTCGACCATGACGCACTCCAGGATGCTGCCGGGCCGGGCGAGCATCCCGAGCGGCCAGATGATGACCTCCGCCATGAGCCCGGCGCGCGGGTCCTCCAGCCCCGCGAGCGGGGCGCGGACCTCGTCCCACGTGTCGCCGGAGCGGGGCGCGTAGCCGGTCTCCGAGTGCTCCCAGGGGAGGAACCCGGCGGCCGCGCCCGCCTCCCAGATGACGCGGCAGATGATGTCGATGGCGCCGGTGTAGCGGCCCTTGCCGAGCCCGCTCGGGGTGAACGCCTGGCACGGCGGGGTGAGGGCGATGATGCTGACGAACTGGAGCGCGGGGTTCTCCGGGTCCAGCGCGGTGACGTCCGCGTGGATGACGCGCAGTCCGGCGGCGACGGCGGTGGCGACGGCGCCGCCGTCCAGGTCGATTCCGATGATGTCGACGTCCGCGCCGAGGATGTCGCGCAGTCCCAGGGAGAGGCCTCCGGGGCCGTGGAAAAGGACGACAACGCGCTTGCGCAGGATGCGGCCGAAGCAGTCGCGCTCGGGCGCGAAAAGCCACTCGATCGGGAACGGCGCCGCGTACCACTCCAGCAGTGCGCGGGTCTCGTCGTCCAGGGCGGCGAGCCGGTCGGCGGTGACCGGGCCCTGTGACTCGATCCGTCCCAGGGCGATGGCGGCGCGCTCGCCGCGGGCCTCGCGGGCGAGTTCCTCGACGCGCTCCTCGTACCCCTCGGTCACGGCGTACGCGCACTCGGCGATGCGCTCGACCGCGTTGAACGCCCACTCCTCGGTCTCCTCGCTGGGGTTGAGGGCGGCGTACTGGGTGAGCAGGGCGGCGGCCGTCTGGCACTCGGTCAGCGCGGGGTGTCCGGCGGCCGCGGCGATGGCGGCGGCGTCCTCGGCGTCCTGCTCGGCTGCGGCGGTGGCGTAGTCCGGGTGGATGGCCGCGGGGCGCAGGAGGTTCAGCATCCCGCCGGCGGAGGCATGGGTGGTTCCCATGTGCCACGTCCTTGGTGTCGTTGAGGGTTCTCGGTGTGGCCCGGGGGCCGGTGCCGGTCGGGATTCCCGCCCCTTCCGACGTAACTAATACTCTCAAGTTTTAGGGTGCGAGTCAACCCCCGATACCCCACAAAACCCCAGGTCAGAAGCCTTTTTGAGGGCGTTTCAGGCGTCCCCCTGCCACTCCCCCGGCGGACGCCGTAAGCCGGGCCGGTCGGGGGGCTCCCTCCTCGGTCGGGCAGGCGCAGCCGACCGCGGGCCGTGTCGGGGTGCCAGGCTCGCGCTCGCGCGACCGCCGAAGGCGGCTTGGCCTGGCGGCCCGGCGCGGGCTGTGGTCCCCTCCGGGGGCCCGTCCGGGGAGGGAGCCCCCCGACCCCGCCACCGATCACCCACCACGGGCCCGCACTTCACCGCGCTCCCCCCGCCCCCTCCGAGAGAGGGCCGGGGGCGTGGGGGCGGAGCCCCCGCTGTCTGGACCGGCGGGCGCCGACCGGCCACACCCCGAACTCACCTCTTAAGAGGTGTGGTTGGGCTCCGGCGGACAGGTGGCCGGTGGCGGGCTCGGTGGCCTACTGCTGGGCCTGCTTGCGGGCCTGGGTGATGAGCCGCTTCCAGGTGTCGACGGACTGGCCGTGCTGCTCGGCGAGGGCGGCGGCCACGTCGGCGGTCTTCCGGCCGGGGGCTGCGGCCAGGGCATCGGCGGCCAGGCGGACGCGCGGGTCGGGCCTCTGCGCCTTGGCGGCGCGCTTCTTGGGGTCGGGGCCGGAGGGGCGGCCGCCCTTGGTGCCGAACCCGCTGACCGGGTTGTCGACCCATGCCCAGAGCTGGGCGCGGGTGCGGTACTCGCGGGTGCGGGTGGTCAATTGCTCGGTGCGGACCGGCTCCGGCCACTCCGGCGGCGGGTTCTTCGTGTACTGGGTGATCCGGGCCGGGTCGACGCCGAGGACGCGCGCCTGCCCCACCGGCGGGAGCTGCTCGTCCGGGTCGCCGCTGCGGTCGACGCCGGACAGATCGCGGGGCCGCTTGCGGTGCTCGGTGAACCAGTCGTCCCACGCCTGGACGTCCCAGTGCATCACGCCGTCGATGTCGCGGGCCTCGGGGTGGCCGTTGGCCTGGCGGTCGCGCCACAGCTTCGACAGCGTGTCCCGGCTGTAGCCGCTGTGCGCGATCAGGTCCTCACGGCTCGCCCACGGGCGGCCCTCGATCGTCTTCACGGGTGTACTCCTGGTGGTGTCGGTCGTAGATACGATGGTGACGGTTCGGTTTTGGGTCTGTTGAGGGCCCTCGGTGGCCGGACCGCACGGCCCGGCGGGATTCCCACGCTTTTGCGCCCCGCCGGGCCGCTTGGTGTCCGGCTCCGGGCCGGTCAGCTCTTGGCGCGCTCGATGATCTCGCGCAGGCTGATCGACTTCTTGAACTGGTGGCCCATGTCCGCCTCGGCGTCGGCGTACTCCTCGAACAGCTCCGGGTTGAGCTGCGCACTGCGCACGAGGTCGTCGGTGTGCGCGAGCGGGCAGGCCCGGCAGCTCAGGCGCCGCATGCCCTGGTCGTAGGCCTCGTGGTGCTCGATCCCGTTCTCCCGGTGGACCTCCCAGACCTGCTCGGTGCTGAGCCGGTGAACCGGCAGCCACGTCGTCACGACGCGCAGCGTGCCCTTGCCGGACATGCGGTTGCGCTCCAGGATCGGCTTCTTGGCGCGGGCCCGGGACTCCTCGGCGCGCATGCCCATCGCGTACCCGGCGCGGACCGGGCGCCCGAGCCGCAGCTCGGTGCCGACCTCGTCCACGTAGTCGCGGCCGACCGCGGTCTTGGTGTCGCTCGTGCAGTAGCGCGCGAAATGGCCCGGCCAGTTGCCGTGGGAGCGAATCCGCTGCCACAGCGAGCCCCACAGCTTGCTGCGGCGCACGGCGAAGGGGACGCCGTACTGCTCGGCGTGCGAGCGGGCGACTTCGAGCGCGCCGGGCCACTCGACCAGGTGGCCGCGCTCGGTGGTCCCGAGGTCGCAGTGCAGGATGCGGACCTTGTGGAGCTGGCCCGCCTTGTCGGCCCGGGTGCACACCTCGTGCACGGTGGCCCCGCTGTCCTTGCCGCCGCTGTCGCCGACGATCACGACGTCGTGGGCGTCGAAGTCGAACTCGGCGGACTCCGCGGGCGCGGCCGGCGCGGCGGTCGGCGCGGCGAACAGTTCCATCTGGGCGGCGGCGCACCCGGCGGCGCACGGCGGGAGGGGCTTCTTCGTCACGGTCGTCTCCTGGCTGAGGTGTTCGGTGTGGTCGTGCCGGGCCCCGGCGGGGGAGCGGGATTCCCGCCCCGCTCCCCCGCCGGACTGGCGTCGGTCACTTGGTCCGGGTCGGCGTCACCTGCGGCGTGGCGAGCCACGCGGTGATGACCTCGACGCAGTCGGCGAACTGGTCGGCGGGGCGCGTCATCAGCTCGCGCTCGGCGCCGGTGCCGTCGCCCGCGAGCACGGTCCACTCGTCGCCGGTCTCGGGCGCCCGGCTGACGGTGATCTCCTCGTCGTCGGCGTCGCTGTAGAGGTAGAGCACGACGTAGGGCTCGGCGAGCATGCGCGGGAAGCCCTTGCGGGTCTGGTTGTGTCCGACGACCAGCCACGTGTTCCCGGCGTCGTCGTCACGGTGGACGGTGATGCCCCGCTCGGTGAGAGCGCGGGTCGCGATGGTCTCCGCCGTCTCCGGGCCGTACGGGGGCTCCTGGTCCTCGTGCTCGCCGCCGTGCTCCACGATCAGGTCGCGCACGGCCTCGATCGGCACGTCCAGGTAGAGCGAGCCGTCGCCGAACTCGCCGCCGGTCAGCCAGATCTCCCAGTCGTCCTCGCTCTCCCAGGCCTCCGTGTCGGGGGCGGTCAGGCCCGGGAGCAGGAAGACCTCCGCCTCCTCGGCGCCGGGGGCGACCTTGAGGGTGAGCACGTTCCCGTCGGCGAGACGGATGCCGTTGAAGACCTTGTCGGTCCCGCCGGCCGTGAGGCTGTCGAGTCGCGGCGTGCTGATGGTCATGGGTCGTGCCCTTCGTTCGTTGAGCGTTCTCGGTGTGGCCCGTGGGCCGGTGCCGGTCGGGATTCCCGCCCCTTCCGACGTAACTAATACTCTCAAGTTTTCGGGTCCGCGTCAAGCTGATCCGCAGATCAGGACCCCTCCGGGCCCGCCTTGGGGGCGGACCGGAGGGGCGGCGGGCTGGTCAGTCCTGCGGCAGGCTGAGCCAGTCGGTGATCAGTTCGACGGGGGCGCGGGTCAGCTCGATGACGGGCTCTGTGCTCTCGCCCGGCTCCTCCACCCCGGCGTCCCACTGCACGCGGCCCCGGTACGTCGTGTGCCAGCCGGGCAGGTAGATCTCCAGCAGGACACCGGTCCGGCCCCGGCTGCGGACGCGGTCGCCTGCGGTGAAGCCGAAGGTGCGCCGGTCGTAGTCGATGCTGTCCTGGTCGACGGGGCGGATCAGGTCGCGCGTGGTGCGGAACGTGTCGGCGTCGCCGTCCCACTGGACGGTGAGCGTGCCGTCGGTGTCATCAACCGTGCGGACGGTGCCGCGCTGCTCCCACTGCCGGGCGCCCTTGAAGGGCTCGTGGTGCAGGGCCATGCGCTCGACTCGGGTGCCGGGCCGGTAGCGGGCCGGGTAGAGGGTCGCGGGCACGATCAGCACCTCATCGTTGAGGCCGATGACGGACGTCAGTCGGCCGGTGAGGCTGACGACCTGGGAGTTGCGGGGATCGAGCTTGGGCAGCGCGCGGTAGCAGACCTCCCCCGGGGCGCCGGTCCATGCCCAACGGCGGCGGGGTGAGCCGTCGATGTGGCCGACGACCAGGTCACCGGGCCGGACGGCCTTGGCGAGCGCGGGCCGGATCAGGCCAGGGTCCAGGTCGGCGGGGAGCGGGCCCATCTGCTCGTCCTTGATCACGATGTGCCAGAAGTCGACGGGGGCAACGGAGGTCATGGCATCTCCTGGAGGGGTCGGGGTGAAGGTGGTCGGTGTCCGGCCCGGGCCCGGGGTGTCCGGGCCCGGGCGGCGGGGGCGTCAGCCGCGGGCGAGCTGGGTGAGGTCGGCGCGCTTGGCGTGCACCGCGAACACGGCCTCCAGCAGGGCCTGCGCGACGTCCTCGGTGGGGGCCGCGGCGAGGTGGCCGTGCAGGATCTCCAGCGCGGTCACTAGCCGGGCGTCGTCGGCGGTGCGCTCTCCGCCGTCGACGCCGGGGAGCGCGAGCGGGCGGCGGGTGACGGCGTGGGTGACGTACTGCGCGAGCTGGGCCGGGAAGCCGGTGCCCGGGGTCTCGATGGCCACGACCTCGGCGGCGGCAAGAGCGAGGTCGGCGTCGGTCGGGATGCCGTCGGCGGCCGGGGCCTCCTCGTAGAAGGAGAGGGCGACAGTGTCGAGCAGGTCGGCGAGCACGAGCAGCGCGCGGCCGTTCCAGGCAGAGGCGAACAGGGTGCGGCGGCGGGCGATGCCCGCGAGGGCGGCGGCGCGGGCGGCGGCGGCGCGGGCCTGCTCGGTCGGCTCGAAGACGGTCATGCGGGTTCCCTCCAAGGGAGTTGAGGTTCCTCGGTGCGACCCGGGCGGCGGCGGGATTCCCGCCCCGCCGGCGCCCGGGTGGTCTGGTGGCCGGTGCCGCCGGGCCCGGAGTTCCGGGCCCGGCGGTCGGCGGCCTACTTCTGGTAGGCGGGGATCAGGGCGCGGACCTTCTCGGCGCCGATGCACCCGCCGTCGTGGCGGTAGATGCTCGGCGGCTGGCCGTTGCGCCCGCGGTGGTGGCTCCAGTAGCGGACGCCGGACCAGCCGCACAGTTCGCAGTGCAGGTACCACGGGTTGTCCGACCCCGGGAAGCCGTGGAGGACGGCCCGCCAGTGGTGCTCGGTGAGTCCGGCGAAGGCAGTCAGCGCACCCTGGGTGTTGCGGTCGTTGGCGGGCATCCGGGGGTGCAGCAGGGGCACCGGGCCGTTCAGCGGCTTCGGGGCGTCGGCGCGGAGCTGCTCCAGCGCGACGGCGGTGACGCGACCGGCGGCGTACTCCTCGGCGAGGTACGCGGCGGCCATGTCGATGCCCTTCTCGCCCTTGGGCGGGCGGCGAAGGTTGTGCTCGCCCTCGGTGGTGACGACCAGCCAGTCACGGTGCCAGCGGTAGGCCTGTCCGATGACGCGGTCCTGCCCGATGATCACCGGGTAGCGGCACTCGATGTCCGGCTCTCCGATGCGGGTCTTCAGGGTGGTGGCGCTCATGCTCGTGCTCCTTGTTGAGGTGGTTCGGTGGCCGGGGCCCGCGAGCGGGCGGGGATTCCCGCCCCCGCCCGCTCGCGGGGTGTTGGTCAGTTCGGGCTGTCGGTGAACCCGGCGCCGGTGAAGGCCAGTTCGTCGGCGTAGAAGACGTCCGTGAGTTCCTCGAAGGCCTGCCGCTCGGCGTACTCGCGCAGCGCGAGGTGTGCGGCGTGCCCCTGGCTGACGGCCTCGTAGGTGAGGAACCTGAGCGGCGACTGCGAGTCGCGGCACGCCGCGTCCAGGTCCTCGCCCTGGACGTACCGCTCCGTCGGGTCGTCGGAGGCGCGCTGTACCTCCAGCACGTAGCGCTGGGGCCGGTCGGCGTCCCGCCAGACCTTCCGCTCGTAGACACCCTCGTCGTCGGCGAGGACGAAGTAGGTCCCGATCCGCTTGTCGAGATCCACGCGGAATTCGACGCGGTCCATTTCGGGGTTCATGCCACTGGCCTTTCGTTGAGCGTTTTCGGTGGGCCCGGCGGGGGACGGGATTCCCGCCCCGTCCCCCGCCGGGGGTAGGTCAGATCGAGAGAGCCGGGTTCTTGATGACGCGGAACGCCGTGCCGTTGTCGGCGACCAGAACCGCGCCGCGCGCCAGGTCCTTCACGTGCTCCGGGATCTCGGCGGTACGGAAGTCCGCCTTCTGCATCACGTACCAAAGGCAACCGGCCACGTCCTCGGGCTGGGTGCTCTCGTCGCCCTCGGCGACGGTGATCCAGTCCTGACCGGCGGGCTGGTACTGCCCCAGGTAGACGGGGGTCGGCTCCCAGGTGGGCCGCTCGTCCAGGTAGTTGGACACGCCCTGTCGTGCGGCGTGCGAGGCGCCACCCTGGTGCTCGTCCACGTCGGCGAGGTGCATCAGGTCGGTGATCAGGTCGCTGATCTCGCCGCCGTTGGCGCCGTGGTACAGCTCCCAGGCCAGCCGCGCCTTGGCCGCGCGGTCCGGGGTGGTGGGGCTGTCGTCGGCGATGTGGGTCATCGTGCGTCCCTTCGTTGAGGTTGATCGGTGTCGGCCCGGAGGCCTGTCGGCCGGGGATTCCCGCCCCCTTCCGACGTAACTAATACTCTCAAGTTTTGGGTCCTAGGTCAACTCCCGGCACGCAGAAAACAGCAGTTCAGAAGGCTTTTTTGGCGAGTTTTCCGGCGCCGGATCACCCCCGGAACCACCCTCGGCGGGCGCCGCACGACGGGCCGGTCGGGGGTGTTCCCTCCGCGGCGGGGCAGGCGCAGCCGACCGCGGGCCGTGTCGGGGTGCCAGGCTCGCGCTCGCGCGACCGCCGAAGGCGGCTTGGCCTGGCGGCCCGGCGCGGGCTGTGGTCCCCTCGGGGGCCCCGTTGCGGAGGGAACACCCCCGACCCCCACACCCCCCACCACCCACGGGCCGCAAGATCAAAACGGCGCCCCCACCCCTCTGTGGAGGGCCCAGGGGTGTGGGGGCGGAGCCCCCGCGTGCCTGAACCCGCACCCGCTCCCCCACCCCGCCACGAACTCACCTCTTAAGAGGTGAAGCGGCCCGATAGTCGGGCGACCGCCGGATGCACGAGGCACGGCGCGGAGCGTCGTTCCTCGAGCAGGAGCATCCCGCCGGCCGTGGCCGTGAACGCCGAAGGGCCCGGCGGACGGATGTCTCGCCGGGCCCCGGGTCGGGCTGGTCGGGTCAGTAGAGCTGGACGCGGGTGAGGACGATGTGCGGCGGGTCGGCGTCGGCGACGATGACGTACTCGGCGATGCCGAGCGAGCCGTCCGCCCCCAGCGCCATGCGCCGCTGCTGCGGCCACCGCGCCGACGCCGTGCTGCCCGGCACCTCGCCCCTCGTCTCGTTGATCACGACCGTGGCGGCCACGATCGCGCCGAACACCGCGCCGGGCAGGTTCTTGTCCATGAGGAGTTCGGTGACCTCCTCCGACAACACGCAGGGCAGGCCCTCCGGCTCCTCGCCGTACGGCTCACTCAACGGGCAGGTCCGCCGCGCGGCGGCGCTCGATCAGCTCGGCGACCGCCGTGGTGGGAAGCGTGCCGTCCAGCGCGGCGGCGGTCAGCCGGTCCCCGGCCGGGTCGGTGTCGAGCATCGCCTCGCACCACCAGCGGCGCAGGACGCCCTCCGCCTCCTCGGGCGCGGCGGCCAGCAGCTCGCGGTAGAACTCCATGCGGCGCGGACCGTCCAGCGCGGCCGCGATGCCCTCGGCGTTGCGCGGCACCCGCTCCGGCTCGTGCGGGTGAATCGGCTGTGCGGTCATCGCGTGCCCCTCTCAGTCAGCTCCGAGTCTGCCCGTTCACGGCGGCCGCCGTCGACCGGCTGCGCGGGAACGGTGGCCCGCTTCGCCTCCCACTCGGTCTGGCGGGCGACGGTGACCTCGGCGACCGCGTCGGCCAGCTCGGCGCACAGCCGGAGGATCGCGCTGGCGTCCGCGTGGCCGATCGACGTCACGGCCACCACCTCGCGGACCTGGGCGAAGGCGTCGTAGATGCTGAACGCGCCGGGGCTGCGGGTGCAGGCCTTGAAGCTGCCCCGGTCCTGCTGCCCCATCTCGCGGCGGACCCGCTCCAGGCGGGCGACGTCGACCGTCGGCCGTTCGGCGCCGCGCTGTGCCTTGATCACGGCGTCCAGGATGGTCCGCATCGCGGGGTAGACCGCGTTCCAGCGGTCGGCGATGCGTCGGGCCCGGGACTCGGTGACGAACCTGTTCCGTACGTCGGTGGCGATCATGTCGGATTCCCCTTTCCGGAGGTCAGAAGCCCGTACCGAGGTCGCGGGCACGGGCGTAGTGCCCCTGGAAGGCGACGGTGACGGTGCCCGTCGGCCCCTGCCGGTTCTTGCCGATGATCAGGTCCATCTCGCCCGCCCGCTCGTGCTCCTTGTCGTACGCGTCGGGCCGGTGCAGCAGGACAATCGCGTTGGCCTCAGCCTCGATCGCCCCCGACTCACGCAGGTCGGCCATCATCGGCTTCTTGTCCTCGCGCTTCTCGACCTCGCGGTTGAGCTGAGCCGCCGCGATGACGATGATCCTGAACTCGCCGGCCAGCTCCTTCAGGCCCCGGCTGATCTCGTCCACCTCGCCGGTCCGGTTCTGCCCGCTCTTACCGGAGGCCTTCATGATCTGGAGGTAGTCCACCACCAGGACGCGCGGGAGCCTGCCCTGCGCCTGGAGCCAGCGCAGCCGCGACCGGAGCCGCACGATGGTCGCCGCCGGACCGTCGTCCACCACCAACGGCGAACCGCCGATCCGCAGCGCCGCGTCGTGGATGCGCTGCCGGTCGTCGTTCTGGTACTCGCGGTCCTTGACCCGGTTCAGGGGAACGCGCGCTTCGGCCGCGATGATCCGCTCCATGAGCTGGGAGTGACTCATCTCCATGGACGACACCAGCACCTGGCTGCGGTGCTCGATCGCGATGTGCCGGGCGATGTCGAGCAGCACCACGGACTTGCCGATCGCCGGGCGGGCTGCGATCACCACCAGGTCGCCGGGCTCCATCGGAAGCATCGCCTGAAGGTCCCGGTACGGCAGGGGCAGGCGCTCGGGCGGCGGCGCGTCCATGCTGACGAGGTACTCCTCCAGCATGTCGTCCAGCTCCGCGACCCGTTCCAGGCCGCCGCCGGCGCCGAGCTGCGCCGCTGCCTGCATCTCGGCCTGCGCGGCGTTGACGATGTCGGCGACTTCGCCCTCGGCGGCGTAGCCCATCTGCACGATCCGGGTGCCCGCCTCGACCAGGCGCCGGAGCTTGTAGCGCTCCATGACGATCCCGGCGTAGTACTCGGCATTCGCCGCCGTCGGTACCGTCTGCACCAGGGTGTGCAGGTAGGACGCGCCGCCGATCCGCTCGATGTCGCCGGACTTCGTCAGGTACGCCGCGACCGTGATCGGGTCGGCAGGCTGGCCCTTGCCGTACATGTCCATGATCGCGTCATGGATGGTGCCGTGGATCGGGCGGTAGTACGCCTCAGCGGTTACCCCGGTCTCGGTGACCTCGCCGATCGCGTCCTTCGACAGCAGCATGCCGCCGAGCACGCACTGTTCGCTCTCCACGTCGTTCGGCGGGACGCGCTCGAAGGGGACGGTGCCCGGCGCCTCATCGAACAGCGAACCGCTGCCGTCCTCCATACCGTCGTGCTGAGTGGGTACGCTCATGAGTGAATCCCTTCTTGAACTGGGTGATTCGAGCGGCGGCAGGGGCCTTTCCACGGGCTCCCCTGCCGCCGTTGTGCTGCGGAGGGTCTAGGTGAGCACCGACGCCTTGGCGTTGCTGGGGTGGCTCGGGTGGCACTCGCACCGGACCAGGCGGCCGTCGTCGTCCTCGCGCATCCGCTGGCCAGGCTGACGGGGCTCGATGCCGTCGTTGCACTTGCCGCACCAGTCGGGCAGCGCGGGGCGCTGGCTGGGCACAGTCTTCGGCGGGACGAACTTCTCCAAGTGAGTCGCGAGCTTGTACCAGTTGGCCCGGCTTCCCATGTCGGTGGCCGCGGCGATCAGGTAGTCGGCGTCGATGCCCTCAGCGAGGAGAGCGGTGGCTTCGCGGACCATGGCGGCCCGGCCGCGGGCCGGAATACCGTGCCCGTGCTTCTGGCGGGACTCGATCCAGGCCTCTGCGATCCGCAGGCCGTCACGGGTGTCCGGCTCCTCGGCGGCAGCCGAGGGGGCGGTGTCGTTCTGCGGCGAAGCCGAACTCTCCTCTCCTCGTTCCGTCCCTGCATCGGGTGTGACGGTGGGGTCCGTTGGGGCACCCGGGTCACCAGAGAGAGAGGCTTCTTTGAGAGAGCTTCTTAGAGGGTGATCGTTTTCGCTGGTCAGGGGAAGATCCGTTCCAGAAATCTGGGCTGGCGTTCCAGTTTTCTGGAAGGGCGATCCAGTTTTCTGGAATGAGGGGCCCTCATCGTCCGTGACCTGGGGCGTTCCAGTTTTCTGGAACGGCTTGCCCTGGGCGTCCACCAGTCGCACGTGGGCCAGCGTCTGGCCGTTCGGTGAGGTCTCCACCTCGGTGAGGTGCGTCGGGGGCTGCGGAGGGTTGTTCCGCCAGTCCGGGTCGTACGCGTCCAACTTGTCCCATGCGTTCCGCCAACCGAAGTGGGCGGCGCCCGGCGGGAGGTCGTTGACGGTGAACCCGCGGCTGATGCCCTGAGCGGCCCGCGCCTTGCCCTTCAGCTTCGTGATGCCCGCGAGCTCCACCGAGTCCTTCGGCACGACCAGGTTGAGGTTCTCCAGGGTCTTCAGGACCTCGTACATCGCGCTGACCGACATGGGCTTGTCGTTCGGCCCGGGCAGCAGCCAGCACAACTGGTCGATCGTCATGCGCCGCATGCCGCTCCGCGGCCGGCGGGAGGCCTCGGTCATCATCGACCGCAGCAGGCTGTAGAGCCGGTACGCGGTGTGGGTCATCCCGGGCATGAGCATCACGTAGTCGCGCACCATGGTGTACGACCAGTAGTCCGTGATGGTGCCGGAGAACTCGAACTCTTCGTCGCCGCCCGGAACGGCGGCAGCGGCGGCCAGGGCCTTCTGCGGGCGCTTCACGGCGACACCGCCTCAGCGGTGAAGTCCGCAGCCGACGCGACCGAGAGGGTCGGCGTCGCGACACTGCGTGTCGTTGGGTGGATCTGGAACATTGTCTGGGGTCTCCCCTGAAGGTTTGGGGAGTCGCAGACCGGCAAGTGACGGTAAAGAGACGGTGAGCTGGGACACGCTGCTGCGTGCTGGTCGCTTCTCGTTCTATCCTGGGAGTGGTGACCTCGGGCCTGTGGCAAGGCTCGGGCCCCGGCGTCATCGCCGACCTACGACTCAAGCTGTGGAGGCTGGGAGTCGATCTAGATGGCCGTTCTGCTGTGGCAAGCAGGGCGGCCATCGACGTTTTAGGGGGCTCGTGCTGGCCGCAGCGAGCCGAGGACATACCCGCCGGTGGACGTGCTGCGGATGACTGGCCATCCTTCGATCTTGCACCGCTGGTACCGGAGTCCTGAACGCATTTTCGAGCTGCCGGTGTGTTGCTGCGGCGAAGACGGGTGCTGAGTACGGGTCATCGTGGTGCCTTCCTGGTTCCGTTGGTTTCACCGCGGTTGCGGCTACTCGGATCAGTGCGGCGCCGACCACCACAATCGGCTGCCGCTCTGCGCAGTGTCTCCCGGTGCGCTCGGGAGGGGCGTCGTGCGTCTCGCGCATTGTCCTCCCCCGAGGGCTCCTGTGTGGTCAGCCTGCCAAACCCGGTGTGTCGGCGGCGCACAGGGGTGCGTCGGGGTGCAGAACGAGCGACGAAGGGCGCTGGGCCATCCAGCCCGAGAGCCGGTGGGACGGCGCCTCGGTACGAACGTGCTCGAACCCTTCGCGCAGGTAGTAGCTCTGCAACTTCGCGTTGTCGCGCCAGACGTCCAGCCGAAGCCACGGGAGCCCCCGGTCGCGTGCGATGCCCCCGGCCCAATCGAGCAGTCGGCCCCCAAGCTGCTGACCGGCCGCCGAGCGAGCCGTGATGAGCTTTGCAACATAGACCGCCGACTCGGGGTCGTCAGCCCTCGTCCAGAAGTCTGCGTCGGGACGAGCCAGGGTGATGGTCCCGAGCAACTCGCCGTTGGCATCCGGGACCACCCAGGTGCGCCCCTCGGCGATGTCAACCTGCCACTTGGCCAGGGCTCGATCGCGGAAGCCGGGCGAACGCCACTGGTCGATGCCCGCGTTGGCAAGCCACTCCTCGGCTTCGATCCGCAGCTTCATGAGGGCGTTGGAGTCGTCCGGGGAAGCCGGGCAGATGAGCTGTGACAAGGGTCAGTCCTCGATCTCGTAGACGAGCGTATTGAGGTCACCAGGGGCGATGGTGACCATGCAGCGGACGGCTGTTCCGGCCGAGTTGTAGCCGACTCGGATGTGTCGCAGGACGGGAACCGTGCTGCCGGTCGGGAGCCCGAGGCGCACGGCCTGGTCGGCAGTCAGGGTCCACGCGCGCAGCTTGTCCACCTTGCGCGCCTGGGCGTACTGCCTGTCCTTGATGTTGGCGAGGATGCCTCCCGGCATGGTGACGTCCTCTTCGTCCATGAGAGGCGTATCGAATGCGACCTCGGTAGGAAACCAACTGTCGGCGAGCTGGAACGGCTCGCCGTCGACGCGGCGGGTTCGCCGGCGGGCCACGACGAAGGTTCCAGGCTCGACGCCAAGCTCCTTCGCGATGTCAGCCGGTGCGCGCTCCACGCTGACGGTGGGGGTGTCCTGGCTGGGGACCCGCCCGAGTTCGAGGATCGCGGCCTTCCAGTCGTCTATGCCGTTCTCGACGTCGTCGCGACGGTTGCCGTGTTCGAACCGGTGCATGGCGAATTCGATCGGCTCGACCCGCCGAACGAAGACGCCCTTCCCCTGCTGGCTGGTGACACGTCCTTCGGCGCGGAGGATTCCGACGGCCTGCCGAAGTGTCTCGGCGCTCGTCTCGAATTCCGCTACCAGGACGCGAGTTGGCGGTAGCTGGCGCTCAATGACGCCGTTGTCGATGCGCGAACGCAGGACAGCGGCGATGTCTTTCGCCCCCATCCGCTTCTTTGGCTGGCGGGTTGTCATGCGGAACAGAGTACCCGGCTTGTCTAGTGAAGCTAGCCCGGGATGGAACTTCTTTGGGTGCCGACTCCATTTCCGCAGGTAGGAGTTGCCATTTCAGTTGCAGTGACACGCCGTCAGACCCGTTTTGGGTCTTGGTTGTTGACGGCTTGCCTGGTGAAGCCGTACGGTCTTTCCATCTTCCCCAGTTAACTAGGGAAGTGGTCGGGGGAGGTGTATTCGTCATGCCTCCTGACCTGCTTGAACTGCTCGAAAGCGCACCGCCAGAGCTGGTCTGACCAGCACGGAACCACCGTCGAATGACGGCAGGCCGGGGCGGGGGTGAACGTCACTTGAGAACTGAACAGCGTGCCAAGAGATGAGTATTTGGGCCGGATGGCCGCCGGGCGCTCTCCATGAGAGGGCTGCCCGGCGGCACTCCAAAGGCACAGGTCATGAGGGGCGTGCCCGACTGGTTCGGGCTCTCCGGAGACAGGGGTTCGAGTCCCCGCTCGCCTACCGCGTCGTCCCCCGTACGGCGCGACCCCCGACACGGCGATTGCAGCGCCTGTGTGCCGGGGGTCCACGGATCTACCAGCAAAGGAACCGATCCGCATGACCATGATGCCCGCTGACCTGCCCCTGTCGTCCACCGGGATCGCCGAGGACGTTCAGGACGCGGTCGCCGACGCCTTCCCCCTCTTCGAGTCGGTCCAGAACCTGGCCCGCCTCGGTGTGAGCGTCGCCTTCGAGGTGGCGCCCTCGCGCATCGTCGCCACGATCGAGGTCACCGCGGACGCGGTGAAGGTCCTGCCGGCGCTGCTGGAGGAGATCGACAACGCCCGGCCCGGCCAACTGCCCAACGGCAAGCTCGTCGTCACCGGCTCGATGTGCCAGGGGACGGTCACCCTGCGGGTCCTGATCCCGCAGGAGTGGGTGACCGCCGAGGAACTGGCCGTGCTGACCGGCACCGCCGCCGCCGACCCCTCCCACCTGCTGTGAGCGCCGCGGATGCCGCTGAGGCGGCCCGCAAGGCAGAGGAAGCCCGACAGAAAGCTCAGGCCGACTTGCAGCGACACGGTCAGGCAATGACCAAGATCGGAGGACGACGGTGACGATCAGCCTGCTCACCCGGCCGAAGAAGACGGCCGTCAAGAACTTCCACGACCAGCACGGGCCGATGGACGACTGGTCCGCCGACGACTTCGAGCACCTGCTGGACCTGCTCGTCGTCGTGAACGCCCCCGGCCCGCTGGCCCGGTTCCGCCTGCGGCTGACGCTGCTGATGTGGACCGCGGCGACGATGCCGGTCTACGCCCTCGCCGAGCTGCTGTGGTCGGCGCAGGAACGGGTCTCGCAGCACTTGAACGTGGTCATGGACTGGCTGGACGACCGGTGCTCGAACGCCGAGTCCGCGTGCAAGCGGTCCGGTGACCACGCGCTGGTCGAGTACGTCGGCCGGGTCTTCGACTCGGTCTCCCGCGCGGCCAACGTCGTCGGGCGCAAGGCCGCCCGTCTCGTACAGGGCTGACGGACCGAACACCGAGGTGGCCGCCGAGAGGCGGCCACCTGCATGAAAGGAGGTCGGTGTGGGGGCCCGTAGGTCAACTGCCCGCAACGCCCGGAGTACGACGCCGCGCCGCCCGGCCAAGGCGGCGGCCTCGCCGCCGACGCCGGAGGCGCGGGAAGACGGCGAGGCCCTGGACGCGGATCTCCGAGACCGCGCCGCCGACGTGATCGACGGCGCCCGGTGGACCGGGGCTCAGGAAGCGGCGGCGCTGATCCAGGCCGCCAAGAACGAGGTGGACCAGATCCGCCGGGCGGCCGCCACCGACGCCAAGCGCGTCCTGGTGGAGGCCGCCGAGGAGGTCGGGGAGCGGCTGCGCCGCGCCGAGGTCGACGCGGACACGATCCGCGCCGGTGCCCGGAGCGACGCGGAAGCGATCCTCGATCAGGCCCGGACTGCCGCGGCCGCCGAGACCGAGGAGGTCATGGCGGCCGCCGAGGAGCAGGTCAAAAGCCTGCTCGCCGATGCCGAGAAGCAGGTGAGCATCGTGCTCGCCGAGGCGGAGGACCGGGCGAACGCCCTGGTGGAGCTGCGCCGCACTTCGGCTGAGGCCGCCTACCGCAAGGCCCTGGATGACGCCGCCCGCATCGTCGGTGAGGCGCAGGACCAAGCGGTGGAGATCCGAACGGCCCGTGCGGCACTCGACTCGGAGCTGGACCTGACCCGCCGGTCGGCCCGGCTCGCCCTGGACGAGGAGCTGAGCGTGCGCCGGGCGGAGATCGACGCCGACCTCGCCGCGTACCGGGCGGAGGTGGATGCCGCTCGGGCGGAGATCGAAACCGAGTTCCGCCAGCTCGGCGAACAGCACGAGCGGGAACGGCAGGCGCGGCGGGCTCGACTCGCGGCTGAGTTCGAGGAGCTGCGCAAGGAGGCGGAGAAGGAAGCCCGGGCCGCCGCCGGCGCAGTACGTAAGGAGGCGGATGCCACGCTCGCGGAAGCCAAGCGCGAGCTGGACGCCGCCCGCGAGGCCCGGCGCGTCGCCGAGAAGCGTGCGGCGAAGCTCAAGCGGACCCGGGACCGCGGGGAGATGGTCAAGCAGGGAAGCATCTGGGTCGCGCTCGCGGCCGTGATCGTCCTCACCGCCTCCGGCGAGTGGGCCTTCGCCCGGATGGTCGGGCTGGGCAACACTCCGCTCGGAGACATGGGGTGGGCACTCCCCCTCGGTCTCGACGTCTACGCGGTCACGGCCTTCCGCATGAAGAAGGACGTGCCCTACGCGCTCGGGCTGATGGCCGCCACCAACATCACGTACCACGTGGCCGACATGACCGGCCACGGCGTGACGGTGGTCCACGGCAAGACGCACCCGAGCATCGGGCTCATCGTCGTCGCGGTCCTCGTCGTCGTCGCGATCGTCTGGCGCGTCCACCGGCTCCTGGAGAACGACCACGAGGAGACGGCGCCCGCCGAGGCCGCGGCGGACACGGTCGACCCGTCCGCCGGACGGGGCGACTCGGACCGTACGGACGCAGCCGAGCCGAACCGTACGGCCGACCCGAACTCGGACCGTACGGCGGGCCGTACGGACGCACCCCGTACGGACCGTACGGCGACCCGTACGGCGAAGACCCGTACGGCCCGTACGCCCGCCCCCCGTACGGGCGGCCGTACGGCGGCTGTCCGTACGGACCAAGAGGCGATCCAGATCCTGAAGGACTTGCCCCGCGGGGCCGACGGGTTCGTCACCGTCAACGCCGCCCGTACGGCCGTCGGCTGCAACCGCGACCGGGCCGTACGGCTGCTGGATGAAGCGGGACTCCTGAGCCCCGCGGACCGAGAGAAGCACCTCGCCGCTCGCTGACGCGCGGCGTCGTACGTCGCGGGCCGGGCCCGCCACTGCCCCCGAGAGTCGGCGGGCCCCTTCCCCCGAGAGGAGATCACCCCGTGCCCGAGATCGAGCACATGAACAACGAGGTCCTGAACCGGGTGCCGGCGCAGTTCCGGCCCCTGCTCAACCTGGACCACCTGACCACCTGGACGCTGGACCGGCAGCGCGTGCACAACGACGACCACGGCGAGTACGAGGCGGCCCGGGCGATGTTCCAGGCCGTTCTGCGCTCCCAGCACGTGGAGGGAGACGGCAAGTGGTCGGCCCGGCGCCGGGCCCGGAAGGTCGAGAAGCACCTGAACCGCCTGGTCAAGGCCTCGCGGGACGCGGCGCAGGCCTCGGAAGGCCTGCGCACCGCGTACGCGGACCACGTCCGCACCGTCGCCGCCCTGCCCGGTCAGCGGGCGGCCAAGGCCCAGGCCAAGGCCAACCGGCGCGATCAGGTGAACACCTTCGCCACGAAGTCGCTGAACAAGACGGTCGCCGCGATGGCGGCCCGGCCCGACGGCGACACCGAGTCGGGCGACGAAACCGCAGGTCAGGACACCGGTAAGGGGCCCGGAGGGCGCACCACAGTCCGGGGCGTGAACGACCTGTTCGACCGCAAGGGAGCTTGATCAGTGCAGCAGGTGCCCTCGATCTCCGAGGTCCGCCAGGCCCGCCGCTCCGCCCACTGGGCGGAGCGGCAGGCCCGGCAGGTCCAAGCGCGAGGCGACGCGGGTCTTGCGGACGCCTGGTGGGACCGGGCTCGCGCGCTCTGCAAGGCCAATCCGGAATTGTGGAATGACCTCGCGCGGACCTTGGAGAACTGGACCGGCCGTCACGACGGCAGTCACGGCGCGTAAGCGTCATCACCATCATCATCACCCGGGGGCGGACCGGTTTTGGGGGGTCAAGGCGGGCGCGCGGGCGCACGGGCGCGCGGGCGCGCGAGGATCTCTCATCCGGTCACCCTCTGTCAACCCTGGAGAGCACGTGGCTGATGACCCTCGGGACGACAACCGGAACGGCAACGTCGTCTCCTTCCGATCTCGGGGAGGTGCCCCGCCGGGGCTCCCCCCGATCCCGGGCGCCCCTCCCCCGGCGCCCCCGGCCCCTCCCGCCGAACCGCCGGAGACGGACGACGGCGGGATGGTCGTCCCCGCCCGGCGTCGCCGGTCGGTGGCCGACTCCCTGGCCGACCTCACCCCGGCACTCCCGCCGACTCCCGGCGCGTCCGGGCCGACGGGCACCGTCGCTCTCCGCTCGGAGGGGGCGGCGCCCGCCCGCCAGGACGACGACGGTGAAGCAGACGGGCCTGGCGTCGCAGCCCTCGGTCTCGCGGCGACCCTGGCCATCGCACTGGCCGCACTCCGGGGTACCGCGACGGCGCTGACGGACTGGCGCCAGCGGCGCCAGGAGCGGGCCGAGGAACTGGCCCCGCTGCGCGAGGCTCGCCTCAAGCACCGGCTCGCGGGCGAGGAGGCCATGGCCAAGCACGCCCTCGCCATGCAGAGCATCGGCGACAAGGCAGCGCAGAAGCGCGGCAAGTCCATCCCCTCCAGCCAGGAATACGGCCGCAAGGCCCTCGGTGGCGGCCGCGGCTCCCTCATGGGAGGCGGTGGCAAGGGCGGTGGCAAGGGCACCGCCGGCGGAACCGGGCCGGGCCGCAGCGGTAAGGGCGGGTCTGGCACCGGCCTGACGCCGGGCGGCAAGAAGAACTCGCCGAAGACGTCCGGGGGGCTCGGCTCCCTCGGCACCAAGGGCAAGGGCGGCTCGAAGCCGCCGGGCTCCGGCAAGAACGGCTCGACCGGGAAGAACGGCGGCTCGGGGTCGGGGATCAAGTCGCCCTCGGGCGGCAAGTCCCCCAGCTCGAAGAAGTCCAGCCCCGCGCTAGAGAGGGCTCGTGGCCGACAGGAGCGGGCGGCGACACGGCAGGGCGCGAAGATCCAGCGCCGCGCAGACCGGCAGGCGGCCCGAACGGAGAACCGGGCCAAGGACCGGGACGCCGCCCGCGACCGCAAGACCCGCGCGGCGGACGCCCGGCAGGACACCAAGGACCGGGTCCGCAACGCTCGGGCCGACGCGAAACAAGCCCGCAAGGAGCAGGTCCGCCAGGACCGGTTCGAGGCCAAGCAGAAGGCGCGCAAGGCCCGGGCCAAGGCCCGCCGGAAGAAGAAGGAGACCGCGGCGGCCGCCGACGCGACGTTCGGGCGGGCCGTAGCGAAGGCGGCGCGGCGCCGACTGAAGAAGCGCCGGAAGAACCTGGCTCCGCCGGTGCTGACCACGGTCAAGCGCAAGAAGTCGAAGAAGGGAGGCCCCAGCGGCGGGGCGACACCGGCCGGGCCGAAGGTCGACCTGACCAAGAAGCCCAAGCCGGGGACCGCGCCGAAGGTCGACCTCACGAAGAAGCCGAAGCCCGCCGGCGGTTCAGCGACCGGCGCCGGGCCGAAGGTCGACCTGACCAAGAAGTCCAAGCCGGGCGGCGGCACGAAGGCCTCCGGGCCCGGCAGGAAGAAGAAGGTCCGGGTGAAGCCGAAGTCGAAGAAGAAGACGCGCGGCTCCGGATCGGGCACAGGTCCCGCCGACCGGCGCAAGGCCAGCCGCAAGGAACGGGCCCGCCGCGCGAGCGAACGGGCCAGGGCCAAGGCGGAGGGCGCCGCCGACTCCACGGAGAGCGGCTGGGAGTTCTACACCCCGCCGCCGCGCGGAGAACGGCGCAGCGCCTACGACTCCATGCGGGACACCGACCCGCAGCAACAGGAGGTGTGGACGGCGGGGCAGGTCTTCCCGCCCGGCTACCAGGCCCCCTCGCGCGAGCCCCTGACCACCGGGGCCCGCGGCCTCCCCGCCGGAAGCACCACGACGAACACGAAGGAGGCGCCCGTGGGCAACTCGCCCGCTGTGAAGACCGGGGCCGTCACGACCGCTATGGACGGCGGCATGAACCCGGAGCACGCGACGGAGGTGACGCTCGATGACGTCACCGAGTTCCTGGACGAGGTGGTCTCGGAGGCCTTCGCCGCGCACGACGAATGCCTCCAGCTCTCCGTGAAGGCCAAGGAGCTGATGTACGCGCTGGACGATGTGGCCGCCCGGCTGGCCGCCAAGCACAACATCCTCGGCACCCTCACCGCCTGGGCGATGCGCAAGCTCGCCGAGTCGATGGAGGTCCTCTCCCGCAAGGCCGAGGAGATGTCCATCAAGTCGCTCCACGCGGCCGAGACCTGCGAAACCGCGAAGACCGAGCTGGACGACGCGTACCGGCCGCTCACCCAGGCGACCGCGGACGCGGGCCTTCGCACCCCCGCCGCTCGCGTACACAACGAGAACTAGGAGGTCACCTCGTGTCCGGAGAAATCATGCCCGGTCAGGTCGTGTCCGGGGAGATCGTCCCCCGCGAGAGCTACGTCCCCGCGGTCCCCGACAGCGGGGACAACCTCCCGGCGATCCCCGACAGCAACCTGGGCTTCCTCAGCCTCGGGCTTGCCGTCACCGCGCTTGCCGCGCAGGCGCTGTGGCTCAAGGAGAAGATCTGGGTTCTCCAGGGACTCTTTCGCCGCAACGCCGATAAGGCGAGCAACATGTCGGAGATGTGTGACGCGGCGGAAGTCGATCCGCGTTTCACCGCTCTCATCATGGAGGGCGCCACCTCGCTGCGGGAAGTCGCCGAAGCCTCGGGCGACCTGGTGAATGCCGCCGACGAGATGCAGACGGACGCACAGGGCTTCGCGGACGCCCACGAGGGCGAATACCGCGGAGGCTACGAGGTCGTGCAGTCCATGGGCGTGCAGCAGCCCAAGCCCGGATTCAACGAAGTCAAGTAACCGAATAGCCGCCCGGACGCGACAGCGCCGGGGCGGAAAGCCCCCACGGGAGGGGCCCCGGCGAATTCGCCGGGGCCCCTCCCGTCTTTCCTCCCGGAGGGGAAATGACGATGACGACGACCGACGTCGTAAAGGCCGATGCCGCCGCCGGTGAGCGGGGGCTGACCCGCAAGACCGCCCGCCGCCTCGCGTGGGCGGAGCGCACCGTGTACGGCGCCGCCGGCACCTGGGCCGCCGTCGGCCCGCAGATGCATCTTCCGTGGTGGGCGCACGGCGCGGCCCTGGCCACCGGCGCCCTCACCGGCGTCGGCCTGTGGAAGCGCAGCGACACCGAGGACTGGGCGCGACGGCTCACCTCGTCGCTGCGGGCCCTGCCCGTGCTCGGCTGGACGGCCGCCTACACCGGCGGTCTGCTGGTCCCGGTCTTCGAATACCCCAACGGGTGGCCGATGTTGGGTGCGGCCGCCTGGACGGCCGTGATGATCCCCATGACGCCTTGGACTCGCTCCAAGGGTCTGAAGCGGGCCGTCGACAACCTCCCGGTCCTCGCCGGTGAGTCGGACGTCGTAGACGCGGAGCCGGTCACCTTCGCGGACCACATGCGGGCCCTGTGGAACCAGTCGAAGGCCACCGGGGACACCACCCTGGAGGGCATCCGCCAGTACGACCCCACCGAGCCGGACTTCGAGGCGATCGTCCTGGCTCCCCCCGGCCACACCGTGCCGCGCACCTTGGATGAGCGGGCCATCGCCGGAGTCTTTGACGTCCCGGTCGACGCGGTCCGCACCGCGGCGGTCGACGGCTACGGCCCGGGCCGCCTCGCCATCCAGGTCGCGCCCCGCCTCGCCGAGGCCCGCCGCGTACAGGAAGCCCTGGAGGTCGAGGCAGAGGACCCGGGCGCTGCCCTGGAGCGCATCTGGGCCGAACACGTCAACTGCACCGGCGGCGCCGCCCCCGGCGTCGACCTGGTCGCGTACGCGATCGGCGAGGACCAGATCCGGCTGCGGATCGCTGCACCGCGCGGCAAGACGCTGCGGGTCAACCACGAGGCGCTGTGCTCCGCGCTCGGGATTGACGACATCTCCCGCCTCGTCATGGAGGGCGCGGGCCCGCGCGAAGCGGTCGTCTACATCTACCGGGCCAACCCGCTCCTGCACGTCCGGTCCCCCACGGTCGAGGACCTGACGATGGACGACCGCGGGCGCATCTCGATCGGCGTCGCCCACGACGGCACGGTCGCCCGCATCCAGTTGTTCAACTTCGACACCGGCCGCGCCCAGCACGGAATCACCGCCGGGACCACCGGCGCGGGCAAGTCGGGCCTGATGCGCATCCTCGGCGCCGCACAGCGGATCTCGGGCGTCATCTCCTGGATGGCCGACGTCCAGGGCGGCATGTCGATGCCGGAGATGGAAGGCCGCATCGACTGGATGGCCAAGGGCCCCCAGGAGACGATGCAGCAACTCCGCGCACTGCACGCGGTCAAGGAGTACCGCGAGGCCCACTCGCGCGGCCGCGGCGACTTCGACTTCCACGGCCGGTGGCGCCTGATCCAGTGGACCGGCGACGAGATCAACCGCCTGCTCTCCTCCCTGGACCAGGATGTCCGCAAGGAAGCCGCCTGGATGATCGGCGACCTCCAGAAGACCGGCCAGAAAGTCGGCATCGGCGTCGACCTCGCGGTCCAGTCCCTGCACCTCAAGGAACTCGGCGACAACCACGAGATCCGCGAGAAGGGCAAGGAAGGCCACGTCTTCCTGCTGCGCACCGCCTCCTCCTCCACTCAGGGCATGGGCCTGGACGGCATCGCGCCGATCGGCGCGCACGTCTCCCCCATCCCGGAGCGGATCTACGAGGGCGCCGGGGCCAAGGAGCTGTTCGAGGGCACCGCCGCCACCGAGGGCGTGCCGACCCCCGGCATGGGATGGCTCATCACGGAGGGCAAGGCCATCCTCTTCCGGACCTTCGTCTTGAAGAAGGTCAACGGCCTCTACCCCCAGCTCGAAGAACTGATGGACGGCCGTCCGATGCCGACCCTCACCCCGGAGGAAGCCCGCGCCGCCGGCGCCGCGTACGCCCACCGGGGCACCGCGGCCGCCGGAAAAGCCACAGGCGGTCCGTCCTTCCGGGGCGGAGTCGACATGAACGCCCTCAACAGCGAGCTGGAGCGCGTCGCAGACCTCCTGGAGGCCGACGAAGCCAAGAAGAAGCAGGACGCCGAGGAACTCCCCGAAGCGCCGTCGCCCATGGCGGCCGCCAAGGCGAAGGCCCCGACGATCCGCGAGCGGATTCTTGCCGCGCTCCAGGGCCACCCCGAGGGCCTGGCGCTCAAGGAGATCCGCACCGCCGTCGGCTGCGGCACCGAGGGCGGCCCCGCCACCCGCAGCGTGAACAACGAGGTCAGCACGCTCGCCGCTGAAGGCGGCCTCGTTGCGCTCGGCAAGGGCGTCTACCGCCTGCCCTGACCCCCCTCGAAACGGCAGGGGACCGGCTACTCCGCCAAGACCGGCCGGTCCCCCGCCCACTCCCCCAACGCATCGAAGGAGCCAGCCCAGTGAACCACCCCGACCGTCCCGCCGGCCGCGCGCTCAGTGAGGCAGAGGCGGAGGCCGAAGCCGCTCGCCTCATCGCCGAGGGCTACAGCCAAAACGCCCCCGTCGCCACCCGCTACAAGGACGTGGCGCCCGTGCCCGCCATCGGCTACGCCCCGCCCGTCCAGCAAGACGGCCGGGCCCCCATGAGCCAGGGCGCCACCGATGCCAGCGTCCTGATGCTCGCGGGCGCCGGATCGGTGTCCATGGTCAGCGTGTCCGCCGGAATCCTGATGTACCTGTCCCAGTACGCCGACCCGGTCGTCTGCGGCATCGTCCTCGGGGCTCCCACGGTCGTCGTCCTCGCTCTCTGCCGCCTGGTCCGCCGGGCCAAGGAGGTCGTGGAGGCCGCGCCTCCCGTCATTCACCAGCACTACGAGGGCACGGTCATCCAGAACAACAGCGAGATCAACACCCACACCCGCGGCGTCATCGCCCGCACCCGCAACCACTTCGACCGCTGAGGGGAACCGACCGTGAAGCGACCCGGCAACGTCCTGACCGCCGTCCTCGAACAGCACGGCGAGCGCTGCGCCTGCCACGGCGCCTGTGGCGACAGCAAGAGGCACCCGGGCGACGGCGAGCAGTGCAAAGCCACAAGCAGCGGCAAGAACAAGCCCCTGCTGGCCGCACCGCAGACCCCGCACGCCACCGATGTGCAGAACGCGGCCGCGCCGCTGGAGGAGCTGCGCCCCTGGTGCTGGCCCTGCTGGCGCGACGCGCTCGCCGCCGAGCGGGCCCGCGCCAACGAGCAGCGCGGCCAGGAACTCATGGAGATGCAGAT
>NZ_BAAJXA010000041.1:0-86294 GCF_057537855.1 Streptomyces diversicolor | reverse complement strand
AACGTCTCCACCCGTCCGGCGGCGACGACACGGCGTCCTTCGAAGAGGACGTTGCGGGCTGCGTTGTGGTCGCGGTCGTGCACGGTGTGGCACGCGCCGCACGTCCACTGCCGGACGTGCAGGGGCTTGGGGCCGTCCCGGAATCCGCAGGCGGAGCAGACCTGGGAGGACGGGAAGGCCCGGTCCACCTTGGCGAAGGTGCGGCCGTGCAGAGCCGCCTTGTACTCCAGCATGCCGACGAACGCGGACCATCCCGCGTCGTATACGGACTTGGCGAGCCGGCTGCGCCCGAGGCCGGACACCGCGAGGTCTTCCACGTACACCGCTTGGTTGTCGCGGATGATCTGCGTGGAAGCCTTGTGGTGCCAGTCCCGGCGCCGGTCGGCGACCTTGGCGTGCTGGCGTGCGACCTTGATGCGGGCCTTGGCCCGGTTCCTCGATCCCCTGGCCTTGCGGGACAGCTCCCGCTGAAGGCGCTTGAGCTTCTTCTCGGCCCGGCGCAGAAAGCGCGGGGCACTGATCTTCGTCCCGTCGGACAGGACCGCGAACGCGGACAGGCCGAGGTCGATGCCGGACTCCGCTTCCACCTGCGGGAGGATGTCCGGCTCGGTGTCCACGACGAAGCTGAGGAAGTACCGGCCGGAGCTGTCTTTGGTGACGGTCAGGGACGTGGGCGCGGCCGGAAGCCGGCGGGACCACCTGACCTTGAGGCTGCCGACCTTGGCCACGTACACCCTGCCGTCGCCCTTCAGGGAGAAGGCGTTGGTGTTGAGACGGATGGACTGCCGGGTGTCCTTCTTCGACTTGTAGCGGGGAGGGCCGGCCTTGCGGCCCTGCCGCTTGCCTGTGACCGAGTCGAAGAAGTTCTTGTAGGCGGCATCCAGATCCCGCAGGGACTGTTGCAGGACGACCGCCGACACGTCGGCCAGCCAGGCCCGTTCCTCGGTGCGCTTGGCCTGAGTGATGCGAAGCCGGGACAGCTCGGCCGACGTCACGTACGGCAGTCCTGCCGCGTGTGCTTCCTTCCGGTCGCGCAGGCAGTCGTTCCACACCACCCGGGCGCACCCGAACGCCCGCGCCAGCGCACGGCGCTGGGCGGCGTCCGGGTAGGCCCGGAAGTTGTAGCGGAGCTGCATGACCAAGACCCTATCCACCACCGGTCGCATGGATGAGCAAAACGGACTCCAAGCGGGGCAGGCACGTCGTCTCGGCGATGCATGGGCACGTGGTCTTCGTGACGAAGTACCACCCGGAGCTGAAGGAGTTCAACGGCGAACGCGATCACGTCCACCTCCCGGTGCACCGCCCGCCCGAGGTCGCCGTCTCGAAGCCGGTCAACAGCCTCAAGGGCGTGTCCGCCCGCCGGATACGGCTGGGAGGCACCACCGGGAGAGTTCACCGGCCGGATCAACCGCGCCATCATGCACGGCCACCTGTGGTCGCCCCCGTCTTTCTCCGCATCGTGCGGCGGAGCACCGCTGGCGATCGTCCGCCCGTACATCGAGCAGCAAAAACGTCCGCTCTAAGATGCACGTCAGAGCAGTCTTGCGATGCATTCATCCCCGGCGTGAACGCCGGGGCTTTCTGCATGAGTCCCGGTAATCCGTGATGCAGGTCTCACTACCCCCGAACGGGGGTGTGCAGCGCACCAGGGCCGCGACGAAGGGGCGAACAGGTGGCAGCGGACGTCGCGGGGGCGGTGGAGATCAGCGGTGCCCTGGCCCGGCTGCGGCGCGTCACCGGGCTGCCGGTCGCCTTCGGCGGCCTGGTGGAGGCCGGCCGGTCGAGGATGCGCATCAGCGAACTGAGCGGCACGTCCACGCCGGCGCTGCGCGCGCTCGCGGTGACCTCGGGCAACGGCCTCGGCGGCAAGGCGGTGGCCCTCGCGCGGCCGTGCGCCGTGACGGACTACTCCTCCTCGCGGCAGATCAGCCACGAGTACGACGTGCCGGTGGCCGCCGAGGGTCTGCGTTCGGTGCTCGCCGTGCCGGTGGTGGTGCGCCGTCGGGTGCGGGGCGTGCTGTACGGCGCGCTGCGCTCGGCGCAGCCGCTGGGCGACCGCACGCTGAGCGCGGCGGTGGCCGCGGCCCGGGACGTGGAGCAGGCGCTCGTGGTGCGCGACGAGGCGCGCGGGCTGCTGGCGGCGGCCCGCCCGGAGTTGCCGGCGGACGGCGGACGCGGTCCGTGCGGTCCCGGCTGGGAGCAGGTGCGCGAGGCCCACGCCGCGCTGCGCGCCCTGGCGCCGAAGCTCGCCGACCCGGAGCTGCGGGCCGAACTGCTGGCCGCCTGCGGGTTGTTGACGGCGCCGGAGCCGGCGCGAGGCGCGCATCTCGCACCGCGCGAACTGGATGTCCTCGCCTGGGTGGCGGCCGGCGCGACCAACGCGGCCGTGGCGGACCGGCTGGGCCTGCGCCCCGAGACGGTCAAGGGCTATCTGCGTTCGGCGATGCGCAAGCTGGGCACCCACACGCGTGGCGAGTCGGTGGCGGCGGCCCGCCGTGCGGGACTGCTCCCGTAGGGTGCCCGTCCATTCCTTGGGACGGATCTTTGAATTCCCTGCGCGTAGGGGCTGTTATTTCCCTCACCACGCCTTCCGTCCGAATTCCGGTGATCATTGCCTAGAATTTGGCCCGGACACGACACGAGGGGAGCGGCGACCGTGCGACGGGACTTCCAGGAGCCTGCGAGATGCCGCCCCGACCTGGTCTTCGGCCGGGACGAACCGCTGGCCGCGGCCCGTGACCAGCTCGCCTCGGGCGGCAGCGTCCTGCTGCACGGCCCCGCCGGAATAGGGAAATCGACCGTCCTGCGCGCATTGGCGGCGGAATACGCCGCTGCCGCCCGCACCGTGTTGCGCTGCTCCGCCACCGAGTCCGAATCCCATCTGCCCTTCCTGGCCCTGGCCGACCTCTTCGGACTGGTCCTCGACCAGGTCTCCGGACGGCTGCCCGCGGCACAGCGCACCGCCCTGGAGTCGGCCCTCACCGGCCGCGGCGAGTCCACCCTCCAGCGCGACGGCCTGGCCCTGCGCCTCGCGGTGCTCTCCGCGCTGCGCGCCCTCGCCGCCGAGGGCAGCGTCCTGATCGTCGCCGACGACCTGCAGTGGCTCGATCCGGCCAGTGCCGAACTCCTCGGCTTCGCGGCCCGCCGGCTGGGCGGCACCCCGGTGCAACTGCTGTGCGCCCTGCGCACCGACGGGCAGGAGTACGACCGCTATCTACGCGCGTCCCCGCCGGACACCGTCGCCGTACGCCTCGGCCCGCTCTCCCGCACCCAGGTGGCCACGCTGCTCGACCACCGCGGCCACCGCCTGTCCCGCTCCACGGTCCGCGAGATCCACCGCACCAGCGGCGGCAACCCGCTCTTCGCCCTGGAACTGGGCCGCGCCCTGGCCGAGAGCCCGACCCCGCCGCGGCCCGGCGAGCCGCTGCCCGTGCCCACCTCGCTGCGCGCCCTGGTGCTCAGCCGCCTCGACATGCTGTCGGTCGAGGCCCGCCGCACCCTGCTGGTGGCCAGCGCGGGCGCCCGCCCCACGCCCGCCCTGCTGCTCGCGGCCGGCCGCGACAACGCCGAGGCCGAATGCGCCCAGGCCGCCGAACTCGGTCTGCTGGCCACCGACCTGGACGGCCCCGCCGGGCCGGCCATCCGGTTCGCGCACCCGCTCATCTCGGCCGCCCTGTACGCGGAGGCGCCCGCGCCCGAGCGGCGGGCCGCGCACGCCGCGCTGTCCACCGCGGCCTCCGATCCGATAGAGCGGGCCCGCCACCTCGCCCTGGCCACCACCGGCACCGACCCCGAGGTCGCCGGCCGGCTCGCCGAGGCCGCCGCGCAGGCCCGGGACCGCGGGGCCCCCTCCGTGGCGGCGCAGCTCGGTCTGCTCGCCGCCCGGCACAGCCCCGCCGACACCGTGCCGGGCCCCGAGGAGCGCCGGTTGCAGGCCGCCGAGGACGCGATCACCGCGGGCGAGGTCGACCTCGCCCGGGACATCGCCCACGAGGTGCTGACCCGGACCACCGTGCCCACCGACCGGGTACGGGCCTGGATCATCGTGATCGACACGGCCGGCCACACCATGAGCGAGGTCGACTCGGTCTTCCCGCAGGCCCTGGCCGACGCCGGGGACGACCCGCGGCTGCTCGCCCTGGTCCACTACCAGCTCGCCTGGCGCGCCCTGATCGTGCAGGGCGACTTCACCGAGGCCCGGCAGGCGGCCGCGCACGCGGCGGAGCTGGCCGCCCGCGGCGGTGACCGGCGCACCGAACTGCTCTCCCTCGCCTTCCAGGCCCAGACCGAGACCCTGATGGGCCATCCGAACGCGCCGGCCACCATCAAACGCGCCCTGAAGGAGCCTCAGGACCCCGCGGTCGCCTGCCATCACAACGGCGCGGGCAGCGCCCGGTTCCGCTGGCTGGTCATGGGCGACCAGCTCGCCGAGGCGCGGGCGACCGTCACCGCGCTGCTGCGCGAGGTCCGCCGGCGCGGATCGGTGGAGAGCGAGGTGCACTTCCTGCGCGGACTCGCCGAGACCGAGCTGCGCTCCGGGCACTGCGGCCGGGCCCTCGACCTGGCCCGCGAAGGACTGCGGCTGGCCCGGGACTCCGGCATCGGCGAGACCGCCTCCGCCATGCTCACCTCGCTCGCCGAAGCCTCCGGTGGCGACGTGGACCGGGCGCTCGCGCTCGCCCGGGAGGCGGTGCAGCACGCCCAGGAGGACGGCGACCAGATGTATCTGTCCAGGGCGCTGGGCGCACTCGGGTACGCCCAGCTGGTGGCCGGGGACGCGGCGGGCACGGTCCGCTCGCTGCGCCGGGTGCGCGAACTGGAGCTGGGACTCGGCATCACGGACCCGGCGCGTGGCCGCTGGCAGGGCGACCTGGCCGAAGCGCTCGTCCGGATCGGTGAACCCGATGAGGCGCAGGACGTCATCGCCGTCGCCCGGGAGCATGCGCTGCGGCTCGGCCGGGAGAGTGTCCTCGCCGTACTGGACCGGGCCGAGGCACTGGTGCGCGCCGCCCGCGGCGAACGGGAGGCCGCCGTCTCCCAGCTGACCTCCGCTCAGGACCGGCTGGCCAAACTGGGCTACGGTCTGGAGGAGGCGCGGGCCGCCTTCGCGCTGGCCGCGCTGCGCACCCGGCGGCCGGACCCGGACACCGCGGACCCCGCCGCCGCGGCCCGCGGACGGGCGACGGCGTACGACGAGGCCACCCGGCTCTTCCGCCGCTGCCGTGCGCTGCCCTGGCTGCGCCGGGTGGACGAGGCGCTGACCGACCCGGATCCGCGGCCGCCCGTCGCCCCGGTCGCGCCCGACGGGCTCGAAGGGCTGGCCCCGACGGAGCGTCAAGTGGCCGGTCTCGTCATGGAGGGCGCGACCAACCGGGAGATCGCCGCGCGCCTGTTCGTCAGCGTCAAGACGGTCGAGGCGACCCTCACCCGGGTGTACCGCAAGCTCGGGATCCGTTCGCGGGTGGATATCGTCCGATTGGCGGCGGGCCGCCGGGCGAAGTGAGATCACTGCCGGTTTACTGGGCCCGACCGAGGGTTTTCCCTGCCCTACTCCCTTAGGGGGTTCCCTCATTGGAGTCGTGGGTTCCGGGTCCTAGCGTAAGGGCGTGCCGCTCGCCCGGGCACATGGGGGTCGGTACCGCGGCCCTCATGGACCACCCCCCACCGCGCGCCCCCACCGGCAACCCCCCACTGAGGAGACTCATGTTCGGGCTCACCCGCGCAAGAAGGACCGCCGCCCTCGTGGCCACCGCCGCCGCCGCGACCGCGCTGCTCGCCGCCCCCACGGCGCTCGCGGCCCCGCGGCCCGTCGTCGGCGGTACGACGACCACGACGACCGCGTACCCGTTCATGATGCAGATCACGGACGCCTCGCAGAACCAGTTCTGCGGCGGCACCCTGGTGTCCCCCACCAAGGTGGTCACGGCCGCGCACTGCATGGTCGGTGAAACCACCGGCAGCGTGCGCGTGGTGGGCGGCCGGACCTACCTCAACGGCACCAACGGCACGGTCAGCCGGGTCAGCAAGATCTGGATCAACCCCGGCTACACCGACGCCACCAACGGCGACGACGTGGCCGTGCTGACCTTGTCCACGTCCATGCCGTACACCACGGCGTCGTACGTCTCCTCCTCCCAGACGGGTGTGTACGCGGCCGGCACCACGGCCCGCGTCCTCGGCTGGGGCACCACCTCGGAGAGCGGAAGCTCCTCCAACCAGCTGCGGACCGCGACCGTGCCGGTCGTGTCCGACTCCAGCTGCCGTACCTCCTACGGTTCGGACTTCGTCCAGACCGACATGGTGTGCGCCGGATACACCTCCGGCGGCGTGGACACCTGCCAGGGCGACAGCGGCGGTCCCCTGCTCATCGGGGGCGTCCTGGCAGGGATCACTTCCTGGGGCGAGGGCTGCGCCCGCGCCGGTTACCCGGGTGTCTACACCCGGCTGACCACCTTCTCCGACCTGGTGACCGCGCAGGTCAACTCCTAGCCGGGCGGGGCTCTCGCACCCGGAACCGAACTCCTGAGTACCCCTCAGGCAGAGCCAGGGGGGCGTTGCGGGCCTCCACGAGCGGCCCGCAACGCCCCCCTATCCATCTGCCCGCGTCCCCGCGTCCGCTCCATCCGCCCGCGGCGCCTGCCCGCTTCGCCCGTCCTGCGGTGCGGGTGCCGACGGCCTCGCGCGGCCGTCCGGCGGCGCACGGCGGCCCCCTGTTCCAACGGGCGGCCTCGCAAGACCGTGGCGACCGCGCTCGGCAACGTGGTCGGCTCGTATCTGCTCGTGGTGGCCGTTGCCACCTGAGCGCTCCGCTGGGAGTGCCGCGACGTGCCGTGTATCGCCTGCGGCTCCGTTGCGGCTGGTCGCGCCGTTCCCCGCGCCGTCGTTTCGCGGTCGCGTTCGCAAGGGGGCTCCTTACGTGGCTCGGGGTGGCTTCCCGGCGTGAGGGCTGGGCGGGCGGCGTTCTGCGGTCTGTTTGCCCCGTATATCCTGCTCCAGGACCATCACCTCGGCTCGACGAGAGGCTGCCGCGATGCCCGAGCGACGCGCCCGCCCCGCCTCCAGGACCGCGCGCTCCGGTCGGCGCCGCGCCCTGCCCCCGCGGCAGCCGCCGGCCGCCGAACCCGCCGCGAGCACGGCGGGGCCGGCCCCCGCGGAGCCGGCCGAACCGGCCGGCGTGGTCGAGGCGGCCCTGTACCGCGACGGGGTACGTGTCTCCTCGCCGGCCACGCTCGCCCAGACCTACCGCGAGCTGCGCGAGCAGCCGTCCGGCATGGCGTGGATCGGCCTCGCCCGGCCCACCGCGGACGAACTCCTTTCCTTAGCCGAGGAGTTCGACCTGCATCCGCTCGCCGTCGAGGACGCGATGGAGGCACACCAGCGGCCGAAGCTGGAACGGTACGGCGACACCCTGTTCGTCGTCCTGCGCGCCGCCCGCTATCTCGACGCGCCCGAGGAGGTCGACTTCGGCGAGCTGCATGTGTTCGTCGGCCAGGACTTCGTCATCACGGTCCGGCACGGCGCGGCCCCCGACCTCTCGGCGGTCCGCGCCCGCATGGAGGACTCCCCCGACCTGCTGAAGCTGGGCCCGGAGGCGGTCCTGTACGCGATACTCGACGCGGTCGTCGACGGGTACGCGCCCGTCGTGTCGGGCGTGCAGAACGACATCGACGAGATCGAGACCGAGGTGTTCCGCGGTGATCCCGAGGTCTCCCGCCGTATCTACGAACTCTCCCGCGAAATGGTCGAGTTCCAGCGCGCCACCCGCCCTCTGGTCGGCATGCTGCACGGCCTCATCGCCGGCTTCGCCAAGTACGAGACACACGAGGAACTGCAGCGCTACCTCCGGGACGTCGCCGACCACGTCACCCACACCAGCGAACGCGTCGACGGCTTCCGTCAGGCGCTCACCGAAATCCTCACGGTCAACGCGACCCTCGTCACCCAGCAACAGAACGCGGAGATGCGGGCGTTGGCGGAAGCGGGCTTCGAACAGAACGAGGAGATCAAGAAGATCTCGTCGTGGGCGGCCATCCTGTTCGCTCCGACGCTGGTCGGCACGATCTACGGGATGAACTTCACCCACATGCCGGAGCTGCACTGGGTGCTCGGATACCCCTTCGCGATCGTCCTGATGGGGGTCGTGTGCGCCAGTCTGTACGTCGTCTTCAAGCGACGGGACTGGCTGTGAGCAATCAGCCACACGGTTCCTGGCCGTCCGGTGCGGGGGACGTGAGCCGGGCCCGCTGCCGGCGGATCCAACAGGCTCAGGGTGGGTCGCCCGGACCGAGCCCCGGGGTTGTGCCGGCCGCGCCTTCGGTCAGCCGGCTTCGGCCGGCGCGCAAGGCGAGTGGGTGCTGGACGGAGTCGGCGGGCGCGGGCCAGACCGTGATGGCTTCGGGCGGCAGGTGAAGGCGGCAGTGCCGGGCACGGTGATACGGGCGTCGTCGACGTCGAGGGTGTGGGGGCAGGTGAGGCGACCGGTGTGCAGGTAGCGGATGCCGAGCAGCCGAGCGACCTCCGGGGTGGCGGGGTGGGAGAAAACCGTGCGCTGGTCCCCGGCCTGAAGGAGCCGGCCGTGGGCGAGGATGAGTATGTCGTCGGAGAGGAGGGCCGCGTCCTGCGGGTCGTGGGTGACGATCACGGTGGTCGCGGCGGTGCCTTGCTGGAGGCGGCGCAGTTCCCACCGCAGTTCGTCGCGGACGAGGGTGTCCAGGCCGGTGAACGGCTCGTCGAGCAGGAGGAGGCGACGGTCGCGGGCCAGGTCGCGGGCGAGGGCGACGCGTCGGCGCCGGCCACCGGAGAGCTGGTGGGCCGTGCCCTCCGCCACCGGTCGCCGCCAGTCGGCCTGCTGTACCGCCGGCACTGCCGCAGCCGGCGACCAGGGCCGCGGCCGCTGCCAGCGCACCCAGCGCCTGCACCCGCGTCCGCGTCCGATGACGAATGGAGCCAGTCATATGCATGTGCGTTCACCCACCCTTCCGCCCACCGGGGACCACGCAGACTGCCCGTGACTCCTGGGGCGGATACCGCGGAGGGCGTCGAGGCCGATCCGGTGGGGCGTACGGCAATGGGCGCGGCCGTGCCGGGGTTGATCGCCGTGGGAAGGGCTCTGACCAGGGCCGGGGTACGACAAGCTCGCGGTCCGCTACGAAGTCACCGTCCAGATCGACGCCATCAATGACCGGCTCTGAGCCCGTGAGCCAAACACACCCCCGGGGCCGGGTCAGTATCCGATGGCCTCTCGGAGAAGCAGCACGGTGCCGCGCCCTGGGCGGGGTTCCGCGTTGAGGATGAGGAGGCGGTTGACGGCGCTGGGCATCCCGTACACCGCCTGGGCGCGGGCGTTCTCCAGCGGAAGGGCGTGCTCCTCGACGCGGCGCAGGGCCGTGCTCAGGTCAGGCACCACCTTCTGCGCGCCGACGATCCAGACCGCGTGGGCGGCACCGCCCGCATTGGCGGGGAGTTGGCTCCCGCTGCCCGATGCAAGAACGAGCGAGCCGGTCTCGGTGACCGCGGCGACACTGTTGATGACGAATTCGGGGCCGGCGACCAGCCTTCGGATCTCGTCAGCGCCGGTGGCACGGTCGATGGCCAGGATGCGCGGCCTGATGGCGTCGTACTGGCCGCCGGCGTTGATGTCCTCGTCGATGCCGGACAGCCGGAGGGTCTCGCTGGCTCCGGTGAGCACGCCGGCGCCCTCGGGGACCAGGTCCTTGACGCGGGTACGCGCTTCTGCGGCGTCGTCGAGGATCTCGGCGGCGAAGCCGTTGGCCCTCAGTGCGGCGGCTACCCGCTCCAGTCGTTCGGCCGTTGCCGGGGCGGTGAAGGATGCGGACGGAGCCGGGGTGGCCGTGGCTGCTGCCGGTTCGGTCCCGGAGCCCTGCGCCGCGTGGGGCGCCGTGCCCGCCAGCGGGGAGGTGTCGAGATACCTGACCTCGTACACCCGCTCGGCGAACTTCCAGCCCTCTGCGGTGCGCTGGTAACGGTCGTGGTAGACGGCGTAGTTCAGACCCTGGCGTCCGTCGAGGGCGCGCGCGAGTTCCTGGATGTAGGCGCGGCCGGTCGCGGTGTCGCCGTCGAGCAGGATCGTGCCGGGGTGAGTGTTCTGCACGAAGAAGTCCCACTGGCTCTGCAGCCGCTCGCCTCCGGCACGGATCTCCTCGCGGCCGATCTGCTCGACGGGGATGTTGGGCATGCGCAGGACACCGTCCGGTGTGAACAGCGACGCCAGGCGGGTCCGGTCGCGCATCATCGCCGCGTCGGTGAACTCGCCGCGCAGTGCCTCGATCTCGACGCGGTCCGCGATGGCCCGGAAGTCGTTCATCAAAGTCGCCTCTCCGTCTTGTTGTCGTCCTCGCCGTTACGACAACGCGGCCCTTCGGAATGTGAGGCGGCGCCCCGGCCTCACACTCCGGTGCGCTGTCTTGTCGTCACGGGTAGAGGCACAGAATCGAGCGAGGGAGACGGCCAGACCATGACCACCAGAGCCGAGCCGCGCGACGATCAGAGCGATCCGGGCCTCACCGCGATCATGAGCGAGCGGCGCCGGCTGATCAACCTCGGCTACCGACTCCTCGGTTCCCTTGCCGAGGCCGAGGACGTCGTGCAGGAGACCTACGCCCGCTGGTACGCCATGTCCGCGCGGGAGCGGCAGGCCATCGAGTCGCCCGGCGCCTGGCTGATGACGGTCGCCAGCCGGATCTGCCTGAATCTGCTCGGCTCGGCGCGGGCCAGGCGTGAGACGTACGTGGGCAACTGGATCCCGGAACCGCTGCCCGAACCCACGGAGTGGGTCACCGGGAGTTCCGGCGTCGGCGGGATCGACCCGGCTGACTGGGTCACCCTCGACGAGTCGGTGACGATGGCCTTCCTGGTCGTCCTGGATTCGATGACGCCGGCCGAGCGCGTCGCGTTCGTGCTGCACGACGTCTTCCGCTACCCCTTCGGCGAGGTCGCCGAGATCGTCGGCCGCACTCCGGCTGCCTGCCGTCAACTGGCCTCGTCCGCCCGCCGTCGCATCCGCACCGCACAGAGCCCGGCGGGCCCGAAGTCCGGGCAAGCCCGCATTGTCAGGCAGTTCAGAACGGCGTGGGAGGCCCAGGACATCGACGCCCTGATCAGCCTGCTCGACCCCGACGCCACCGCGACCGCCGACGGTGGCGGGCTGGCCGTCACCCACCTGCACCCGATCGTGGGCGGTGTGCAGATCGCACGTGCCTACGCCGAGATCGCCCGTGTGTCGGGCGACCGCACGACGTTCCTGGAGTGCACGGTCAACGGCCTGCCCGGCTTGGTGGCGCAGCAGGACGGCGACATCGCGACCGTATTCGGGTTCGAGATCGCGGGCGACCGGATCAGACATGTCTGGGCGGTGCGAAACCCCGAGAAACTCCGTCCCTGGCGGATGCAGGCAGCCTGTCCGGCGAGTCGCCGGGGGCGGTCGCCGGTCCGGCCCCGATTGCCGGATCAGCAGGCTCGCCGCGAGCAGTCCAGACGCTTGTGATGCCCGCGTGACGTCGACGAACGGAGAGGATCGGCCACGTAACACGGCGCGAATCTGAAACACGCTGAAAGCTGTGAGCACCGGGCCGGCGGGCGGGGCGCGGGGCTGTCAGGTCAGGTGCAGCACCGTCTTGCCGCGCAGTCCTGCGGGGGTGATGGCGCCCGTGAGGGCGCGCGGGGCCTGTGTCAGGGGGAGGAGCGAACCGATGACCGGCTGGACCGTGCCCGCGGTGACCAGCTCGGCGATGCCGGCGAGCCGTTCGGGCTTGCGGTCGAGACGGTAGTTCGCGGTGCGGATCCGCTCCTGGGCGAGAAGGTGCTCGTCCAGGCCGAAGGCGGTCGAGAAGAAGGCACCCCCGTCGCGTACCGCGCCTGCCACCCGGGCGTTGGCGAAGCGGTCGCCGACGGCGTCGAGGACGGCGTCGACGCCGTCGGGTGCGAGCCTGCGCAGCACCCGGTCGACCGGCTCCTCGCCGCGGACGGCGATATCGGCCGCGCCCAGCTTCCGCAGGTCGTCGACGAGCCGGGCGGACGCCGTCGCGATGACCCGGATCCCCTGGGCCGCGGCGATCTGGACGGCGTAGGTGCCGACCCCGCCCGTCGCGCCGAGGACGAGCAGGGTGCCGTGGTGCGGTACCCGCATGTGGTCGATCGCGCCGAGCGCGGTCATGCCCGCGGTCGGCACCGCGGCGGCCACATGGCTGGGCAGGCCGTCCGGGACGGCGGCCAGCGCGCCGAGCGCGGGAGCGGCCTGGACGACGGCGACCTCGGCGAAGGTGCCGAACTGGAGCGGCTGGCTCCAGAACTGGCCGAAGACGCGGTCGCCGACGGCGAATTCGGTGACGCCGTCACCGGTCGCGGTCACGGTGCCCGCGCCGTCCATGCCGAGGGTGAGCGGGAACCGGTACTCGCCGAGGGCGGCCAGAGAGCCGGAGGCGATGGCCGTGTCCAGCGGGTTGACCGACGCGGCCTCGATGCTGACCCGCACCTGGCCGGGGCCCGGCTCGGGCACGGGCCGCGTCGTGAGCCTCGGGGTCGCCCCGAACCGCTCGATGGTGACTGCGCGCATGAGCTTTCTCCGTTCTGCCCGGCCTCGGAGCCGTTCCGTACGTTGCCCGCCCCAGCATGGTCCGCGGCCGCACCCGGCGGAATGATCAATCAAGCAGCGATGAGGAACATGAGGGCATCAATCGCGTTGCCGGCCGGGACATAATGACCCCATGGCGGTGGAGTCCCGTACCTTGCGCTACTTCGTCGCGGTGGCCGAGGAGCGCAGCTTCACGCGTGCCGCGCAGCGGCTCGGCATCGCCGGCCCCGCGCTGTCCCGCGCGATCCAGGCGCTCGAAGCGGACCTCGGTGTGCGCCTGTTCGAGCGGACCACGCGCAGGGTGGAGGTGACGGAGCCCGGGGCGGTGCTGCTGGCCGGTGCGCGGCCCGCGCTCGAAGCCCTCGACGCGGCGGTCCGGCGCACCGTGCGGGCGGCGGCGCCGGACGGCAGGCTGCTGCTCGCCGTCAAGGCCGACGCCGACGGGGGACTGCTGGAGGACATCCTCGCCGCGGTGTCCGCCGAGCCCGATGCCGAACCCGTGGCGGTGCGCCTGTGCGGCTGGGGCGAGCACATCGGGCTGCTGCGTTCGGGCGAGGCCGACGCGGCGCTGATGTTCGCGCCCCGTGACCGGGCCGGGATCGACACGGATGTCGTCGCGGTCGAACCGCACGTGGCCGCGCTGCCGGCCCGGCACGCCCTGGCCGGCTCCCGCCGGGTACGGCTGGCAGACCTGGGCGTCGGTTCCGACGAGGTCGACGACCAGGCGGAGCACGCCATCGACGCGCATGGGGCCCACGACCTCGCGCAGTTGCTCACCCTCGTCGGTCTCGGCGAGGCGACCACCGTCGTGCCCCGCTCGGTCGCCGCCGCCTATCCCCGGCCGGCCGTGGCCTACGTTCCGATCGAGGACTGCCCACCGGCCACGCTCGTCATCGCCTGGCCCGAGAACTCGCGCAGCCGGGCCGTGGCCGCGCTGGTACGCGCGGCGACCGCCGTCGCCTCCGCGCGCGGCATGGACGGCGCCGGCGCCCCCGACCCGCATGCGGCGCGGCCCCGACGGCCGGGGCGTAGCGCCGTACGCGGGTCAGGGTGGTGATTGTGGTGCGCCGGGCCGGGCCGCCCGCGTGGCGCCGGCCACCCGCTGGGCCAGCTGGGCGAAGTGGCGTGCGGCCGGCAGGGGGTCGGGGGGCAGCACCACGGCGACGTCGCACCAGGCGATGTCGGTGATGACGGGAAACGCCAGGCCGGGGCGCGTGTAGAAGCGGGCCGCGGTGGCCGGCGTGATGGAGATGCCGCGCCCGGAGGCCACGGCCTGGAGTTCCGCCTCGAAGGTGGCCGCTTCGTGGACCACCGGCGGTGCGCCGCCGCCGCGGTGGTCGAGCAGGAGCCAGTAGTCACGCCAGGTCCCGCTGCCGGGCGCGGCGACGATCGGCTGGTCGAGGAGGTCCGCGACGCTCACCTCGGTGCGCGCGGCGAGCGGGTGCAGGTCGGCGACGCAGGCCACCCGGGGTTCGCTGCGCAGGACGTGCAGTCGGGATCCGGGCGGCAGGTCGACCGGCGGGCGCAGCACGGCCACGTCGGTCGCGCCGGTGTCCAGGCCCGCCTCCGGAGAGCGGAAGTCGTACTCCTCGACATCAAGGGTGACGTCCGGGTACATCTCGCGGAAGGCCCGCAGGATCGCGGGCATGTGATCGATGGCGGAGCCGATGAGGTGGCCCACGCGCACCCGTCCGACCAGACCGGAGGCGATCCGCTCGGCCTGACGCATCGCCCCGTCGAAGCGCTCCAGTACGGCCCTGGCCTCGGCGAGGAACGTCTGCCCGTTCGGTGTGAGTGCCACAGAACGGGTCGAGCGCGCCAGCAGCCGGAAGCCCAACGCGTCCTCCAACTGGCGCACGGTCTGGCTCAACGTGGGCTGGGACAGGTGCAGTTGGGCGGCGGCGCGGTTGAAGTGCAGCTCCGTGGCCACCGTTACGAAGGCCCGAAGATGCCGCAACTCAACATTCATCGACCGCATCAATGAATTCTATGGAATTTGCTATTTCTCTTCCAGCCCCCGCCGGCCCTAGCTTCTTTCCACAGGCGGCCGCCTCTGCCCTGGTCAACGCCCGCAGAAACGCCCACAGAAAGGGGCACCCCTCATGGATGTCCGTGCCGCATCGCTCTCGGACGCGACCCTCGCCCGCGGCCGCCACGCACTTCTGCACCAGTCCCCCCAGGCCGGCGACGAGATGCTGACCCTGGTCAAGGCCCGCGGTTCGCTGGTCTGGGACATCGACGGCCGCGAATACCTCGACTGCACCGCCCAGGCGTGGTCGAACAATCTCGGCGCGAACGACCCCCGGGTCGTGGAGGCGGCGGTGGAGCAGCTGCGCCGTATCACCCATGCGAGGCCCACCTTCCACACGCCGGCCCTGCTGGAGCTCGCCGACCTGCTCGTCGGCATCGCCCCCGACGGGCTCGGACAGGTCGGTTTCACCCTGCACGGCTCGATGGCCGTGGAGATGGCGCTCAAGCTGGCCCTGCGCAACCGGCCCGGAGCGCAGCACGTCCTGACCCTGCAGGACGGCTACCACGGCCGCTCGCTGTCCACGATGGCCGCCAGCTGGCCGCACCCGGACAACGTCTTCGGCCCGCTCCAGCCCCGCTTCACCCGCGTCCCGCACCCCGACACCTATCGGCCCCGGCCCGGCCTCGACCCCGAGCAGGACGCCGAGCTGTGCCTGCACCTGCTGCGGGACACCATCCGCAAGGGCGTGGACGGCAAGGTCGCCGCCCTCGTCTACGAACCCGTCCAGGGCAACGGCGGGCACATCGAGTTCCCCGCCGCCTGGCACGCCGGGCTGCGCCGGATCTGCGACGAGGAGGGCATCCTGCTGATCCTCGACGAGGTCCAGACGGGCCTCGGCCGCACCGGCAGCATGTGGGCCGCCCAGCACTACGGCATCCGGCCGGACATCCTCGTCTTCGGCAAGGGCGTCGGCGGCGGCTTCCCGCTGGCGGGCGTCCTCGCCCACCGTGACCTGGAGCGCTTCGAACCCGGCGACGACCAGCTCACCTTCGGCCAGTTCCCGGTCGCCGTCGCCGCGGGTCTGGCCGCCGTACGCGCCATCATCGAGGACCGGCTCCCCGAGCGGGCCGCCGAGCACGGCGCGTACGCCACCGGGCGGCTGCTGGAGATGCAGCGCCGCCACCCGCTGATCGGCGACGTACGCTGTCCCGGGCTGATGGTGTCCGTCGAACTGGTCACCGACCGGGCCACCAAGGAACCCGCCACGAAGGAAGCGCACCAGGTCTATCTGCGCGGCCTGGACCACGGCGTCATCTTCGGCGAGAGCCGCTACGCCGGCCTCGGCAACCTCATCAAGATCAAGCCGCCGCTCGACATCACCCGTGAACAGCTCTCGCACGCCCTCGACGTGCTGGACACCGTCCTGACCGAGATCGAGAGCGGTCAGGACTAGCGGAAGGAAGGTGCGCCTGCCATGGACACGAAACCAGCGGCCTCCGGCCCCCCGCACCTCGGCGCCACCGCCCCGGCGGCCCCGGTCCCCGACGACGACAGCGACGACCTGAGCGCGCTGGGCTACCAGCAAAAGCTACGGCGCGGCATCGGCGGCTTCACCTCGTTCGCGCTGGCCTTCTCGATGGTGTCGATCAACACCGGCATTGTCACCCTCTTCGGCGATCCCTTCCACCGGGTCGGCGGCGTGGCCATCCTGCTGTGGCTCGCGGTCATCCCGCTGGTCTTCACCCTCGTCCTGGTCTACGCCCATCTGGCCGGCCGGATCCCGCTCACCGGCTACGCCTACCAGTGGTCCAGCCGGCTGGTCGGCCCGCACTTCGGCTGGTTCACCGGCTGGATCGCCCTCATGTCCTTCGTCGCCGGCACCGCGGCCACCGCGGCGGCCGTCGGCACCGTCTTCGCCCCCGAGATCTGGGACCACCCGAGCCGCGGACAGGTGCAGGCGCTGAGCATCGGCGTGACCCTCGTGGTCTGTCTGCTCAATGTGTTCGGCGTCCGCATCGCGGGCCTCGTCAACAACGTCGGCGCCTCCGTCGAACTGGTCGGAACCGTGCTGCTGGCGCTCGTGCTGGCCGCCGGCGCGCTCTTCGCCTTCCGCCACACCCAGGGCCCGGCCGTCCTCACCGACACCACCCCGGTCGGCGGCGGCTCCATCACGCTCACCGGCGTCGCCCTCGCCGCACTGCTGCCGGTGTACGTCCTGCTCGGCTGGGAGGGCGCGGCGGACCTGGCGGAGGAGACCACCGATCCGCGCCGGACCACTCCCCGGGCGATGATCCGCGCCGTCGCCGTGTCCGGCGCCATGGGGCTGGTCGTCTTCGCGCTCCTCGCCATCGACCTGCCCACCGCACCGGCCGCCTTCCTCGGCGGGTCCGGCAATCCCGTGCTGCGTCTCGTCGGTGCGCAGGTCGGCAGCGCCGCCCGTGCGGTGATGACGGTCGTGGCCTTCGCCTCGCTGTTCGCCTGCCTCATCGCGAACATGGCCGTCGCCACCCGTATGGTCTTCGCGCTCGGCCGGGACAAGATGCTGCCCGGCTCCACACCGCTGGCATCCGTCGGGCGGCGCACCGGCGCCCCTGTCGCGGCGATCCTCGTCATCACCGCCCTGGCGGTCGTCCTCAACCTGCTCAACGCCGGTCTGGTCGAGAAGATCTTCGCGATGGTGGGGCTCACCTATTACTGCACCTACGCGCTCACCCTGATCGCCACGGCGATCGCTCACCGCAAGGGCCGCATTCCGCCGGCTCCCGAAGGCGTCTTCGGCCTCGGGCGCCGGCTGTGGCCGACCCTCGTCCTCGGTCTCCTCTGGTGCGCGACCGTCATCGTCGTCCTCACCGTCCCCGCGGAGAACAACCAGACCGCCCTGACCGTCGTCGTGGGCGCGGGTCTCGGCTTCGTCTGGTGGCTGCTCGTCCTGCGCCGGCGCATCGACGCCGGCCAGGCCGGGCCGCCCGCGGCGGCGGCGCCGTCGACGCCCGACGCACTGATCCCGGATCAGGTCCCGGCGGACTCCCCCCGCCCGCCCGTCTGATCCACCGGCGCGTCAGCCCCAGCGCGGGGCGGACGCGCCGGCGCACGGCTCTCACACGGTGTCACCTGTTCGCCCACTACGGCGGGAAGCCCGACGTCGCGTTCGGGGGGCGGAGCGGGGATCAGGGACATGGCGAGGCCGATGCTGACGGCGTACACGGTCCGGGTGGTGCGGGCCACGCACGTAGCCTTCCGGCCCCCGCCGCCCGGGCGATCCGGGGACGGCGGATGCCGTGGGCCTCGCGGCCGCCGGGGAGTCCTGTGCGCGTCCCTCGCCGTGGATCAACGTGTGGAAGGCCGGCATCGACAAGTGGGGCGCAGGTGTCGCGCGGGTGTCGGTGGGTCAGGGGCGGCGGGCGGATGAGGGGGCGTGTTGTTGCCCTCGGTGGGGCGGGGCCGGGGCTGCGCATGGGTGCGACACGCTCGTCGGGCGGTCGGAGGAAGGCGGGCGATGGGTGCGGGACAAGGCAGCGACAGCGAAGGGCGCGAGGCCGCCGAGGCCGGGACGGTCGAGCAGCCGAACCTGCTCGCGCCGGCGGATGTGCCGGCGCTGTCGGTGCGGCTCTGGGTGCTGGTGGTGGCCACGGTCGTACTGGCGGGACTCGCGGGTGCCGCCCTGATGGTGCTGCTGCGCACGGCGGCCCACCTCACCTGTTCCTACCGGTCGGGGAGTTTCCTGGCCGCGGTCGAGCGGGCCGGTGCCGCCCGCCGGGTGGTGGCCCTGGCCGCCGCCGCGGCGCTGGCCGGGATCGGCTGGTGGCTGCTGCGGCGCTGGACCGGGCCCGGTGGCTCGGAGGTGAGCACGGCGCTGTGGCGCGACGAGGGACACCCGCCGCTGCGGCGCGGCCCGGGCACCGCGGCGCTGTCCGTGGTGATCGTCGGCATGGGGCCTCCCTGGGGCGGGAGGCGGCGCCACGGCCGGCCGGCGCGGCACTGGCCTCCCGGCTGTCCGGCTGACCCCGCATCGACACCGCGCACCGCCGGCTGCCGGCGGCCTGCGGCGCCGGTGCCGGCATGGCGGCGGCCTGTGCCGGGCGGTTACTCGGCCGTCGTGACGGTGACTCCCGTGTCGGCGATGGCGGACAGCGCGTCCGCGGGGGCGCCCTTGCTGGTGACCAGGTGGTCGATGTCCGTGACCGGGCAGATCTTCGCGAAGGTGACCTTGCCGATCTTCGAGTGGTCCGCCAGGACGACGGTCCGGCTGCTGCTGTCGGCGAAGGCCCGGTCGGTCGCGGCCTCCAACTGGTCGTGCGTCGTGCAGCCGTGCGCGGTGCTGATGCCGTCGACGCCCAGGAACGTGATGTCCGTGTGGTGGTCGGCGAGGGTCTTCTCCGCTATGGGGCCGACGAGTTCGTAGCTCTTGGTGCGCGCGTAGCCGCCGACGACGACCAGGGTGACGTCCTGGTGCTGGACCATCTCGGCGGCGATGTTGACGGCGTTGGTCACGATGGTGAGCGGACCGCGCGCGGCGAGCACGCGCGCGACCTCGGTGACGGTGGTGCCGCCGGTCATCCCGACGACCGCGCCCACGGGCACCAGCTCGGCCGCGGCACGGGCGATGGCCTGCTTCTCCGACCGCCAGTGCTCCGTACGGTGCTCGACCGGCAGCTCCAGCGCGGAGCTGCCGAGGACCGCCCCGCCATGGGTCCGGCGCAACAGGTTCCGGCCGCTGAGGTGTTGCAGATCGCGCCGGACGGTGGCGCCTGAGACGTTCAGCAGCCGGGACAGCTCGGTGACGTCGATGGCGCCGCGCGCTGAGACATGCTCAAGAATGCGCGCATGTCGCTCGGATTTCAGCATGGATCGAGCATAGACCCGGAGCCGCCCCGGGCGGCCCGGGCTTTTCGTCGGCGACCGCCCGCCGAAGTCTTTGCCCATTTGAACAAGATGCGCAAGTTCGATCTGTTGACATGACGATTGCTGCTCGGTTTACTCCATGCAACGCCAAAAATGAGCACCTGGCGCCAGAGGTACGCCCAGCCGGTAGCACGGTGCACACGCCGTAAGTCCGGACACAGTCGCCAGGACGACCGCCTGACAGCGGGGCGTCCGAGGCGGGGACGTACCCCCCATCATCTGGAGCTCGTGATGCCCTTCAACTCCCGTGCCCGGACCCGAGGGTTCACCGCGGCGGCGGTGGCCTCGGCCGCGGCCGTCGCCGGTCCCCTGCTGCTCGCCCCGCCCGCCGACGCCGTCCAGGCGGTGGCGCCGCCCCCGGCGCACGCCGACTTCGACTACCAGATCGGCTCGCCCTACCCGCCGCCGCCCGGAGTGCGGGTGGTCAGCCGCGACCACACCGCCACCCCCGCGGCCGGGCTCTACACCGTCTGTTACGTCAACGCCTTCCAGGCCCAGCCGGGCGCCGAGAGCGAATGGGGCGACCTGCTGCTGCGGGACGCACGCGGCAACGTCGTCTACGACGAGGACTGGGGGGAGGCCATGCTGGACATCCGCACGGACGCCAAACGCAAACAGATCGCCGCCAAGGTCGACGCGTGGATCGACAGCTGCGCGAGCAAGGGCTTCAACGCCGTCGAGCCGGACAATCTGGACACCTTCGACCGCACGAGCCTGATCAGCGAGGCGAACGCGAAGGCGTACGTCAGGCTGCTCTCCGACCACGCCCACGCCAAGGGCCTGGCCATCGCGCAGAAGAACACCCCGGGTTTCTCCACGGACCGCGCGAGCACCGGACTCGACTTCGCCGTCGCCGAGGAGTGCGGCCAGTGGGACGAGTGCGGTGACTACACCGAGGGCTTCGGCGACAACGTCATCGTGATCGAGTATCAGGACAAGGCGTTCACGAAGACGTGCGCCGAGTTCGGCGACCGGCTCAGCGTCGTCCTGCGCGATGTGAACGTCAGCGCACCGGGCGACCGCGGATACGTCCGCAAGACCTGCTGAGCGGGCCGCCCGCCGAAAGACCGGCGTCCCGGCCACCGGGTCCCCCGCCCGGGGCCGGGACCGCCGCCCGCTCCCCCTCCTCAGGGGAGCGCGCACCGTGCGCCCGCCGCACCGTGCACCGCCCGTCCACACCACCTGCCGTGCCGGAACGCGCCGCGCGTGACGCGCCTCCCGCACCGCGTACTCATTGGGGGCTTCTGCCACATGACCGCAGCACAACAACCCACCGGGACCGGTCGGGGACCGACGCGCCGCACCGTCCTGCGCCGGGCCTCGGCTCTCGCGCTGGGCGCAGCGGCGGCTCCGCTGGCCGGTTGCGGCACACCGGGGGACGACGGCGTAGGGGCCGACGGGCGGGTCACGGTCGGGTTGTGGCACGGGCAGACGGACACCGGCCGCAAGACGATCGAGCGGCTGGTGTCCGAGTTCAACCGGACCCACCCCGGCATCAGGGTCGACGCCGGCGGCGGCGTGCTCGCCGACGCGATGCTGCAGAAGATCACCGCCGCGCTCGCGTCCGGCTCCTTCCCCGACGTCGCCTACGTCTTCGGCTCCGACCTGGCCAGCGTCGCGCGCAGCCCCTCGGTGGTGGACCTGACGGACACGGTCCGCTCAGGACCCGTGCCCTGGAAGGACTTCTGGGCGCCCGCGCGCGAGGCCGTCACCCTCAACGGGCGGGTGCGCGCGGCGCCCGCGCTGCTCGACTCGCTCGCCGTGGTCTGCAACAAGAAGACCTTCCGGGACGCCGGAGTGCCGCTGCCCCGGGAGGGCTGGACGTGGCAGGAGTTCGTGGACACGGCCGACCGCCTCACCGACCGGCGGCGAGGCGTCTTCGGCACCGGCTGGCCCGGCGTCGGCGACGAGGACACCGTGTGGCGGCTGTGGCCGATGGTGTGGGATCTCGGCGGCGACGTCGTCGGCGAGGGCGGGCGCCGGATCGGGTTCGCGGACGCCGGCGTCAAGGCGCTGGAGACGGTCGCGGAGCTGGCCCGGGCCAAGAGCGTCTACGTCGATCCCAAGCCGGGCAGCGAGCAGATGTACCAGGTCTTCCTCTCCGGCCGGATGGGCATGGTCGTCACCGGGCCCTGGCAGCTGCCCGACGTGCAGCAGGCCGGCATCGACTACCACGTGGTGCCGCTGCCCAGCTACAGCGGCCGGCCCGTCACCATCTCCGGACCGGACACCTGGACCGTGTTCGACAACGGTCCGGCCCGGGTGCGGGCGGCCCGCACGTTCGTGTCCTGGCTGTCCCGCCCCGCACAGGACGTGCGCTGGGACATCCAGGCCGGCAGCCTCCCGCTGAGCCGCAGCACCCAGGCCCTTGCGGCGTGGCGGAAGCAGGAGTCACGCACCGAGGGGCTGCGGGTGTTCACCCGGGCCCTGGACTCGGCCCGGGTGCGCCCCGTGCACCCCGCCTATCCACAGATCTCGCAGGCCCTCGGACAGGCCATCAGCGCCGTGCTGCTCGGCCGGAGTTCGCCCGCCGCGGCCATGCGCGACTGCGCCGAAGAGGCCAACGCCGCCCTGCTCATTCCGCGTTGAGAGGAACACCATGCCCCGCCTGCCCACTCCCCTCACCCTCGCGGACACGGACACCGGCCGAGGCCGGCGCACCGCCGGCCGCCGACGCCCCCAAGCGGCGTCGGGCGCCCCGCGCCGCCGCGGTCCGAGCCGGGAGACCACGACCGCCTGGGCGTTCGTCTCCCCGTCGGTCCTGGTCATCCTCGGGCTGAGCGTCGTACCCGTGGCCTGGTCGCTGCTGCTGTCCTTCCAGGCCGACGACCTCGTCACGCCCAGCCGCTGGGTCGGCCTCGACAACTACCGGGCCCTCGCGCAGGACCCGCACTTCAGCCAGGCGGTGCGCAACACCCTGCTGTACACGGTGCTCTACGTCCCGCTGAGCATCGGCCTTGGACTGGCGCTGGCGCTCGCCCTGAACCAGCGGATCCGGCTGGTGGGCCTGTACCGCACGCTCATCTTCGTGCCGTTCGTCGTCTCGGCGACGGCGCAGGGTGTGCTGTTCTCCTTCATCCTCGACCCGGAGTTCGGCGCGGCCAACTCCCTCCTGGACAAGCTCGGCGTCTCACCGCAGGGCTTCCTCACCGACCCCGGACAGGCCCTGCTCGCCCTGGTGGCGATCTCGCTGTGGAGCGGCACCGGGTTCTGTGTGGTGGTCACGCTCGCCGCGCTCCAGGACGTGCCGGTCTCCCTGGTCGAGGCGGCCCGCCTCGACGGCGCGGGACGCTGGCATCTGCTGCGCCATGTCACCCTGCCCGCGCTCGCCCCGGTGCTCAGCTTCCTCACGGTGTGGCAGACCATCAACGCCCTGCAGGTCTTCGACCTGGTGTACGTGACGACCAAGGGCGGCCCGCTGGGCTCGACCACCGTCATCGTCTACTTCATCTGGGAACAGGCCTTCAAGAACTTCACGGCCGGCTACGGCGCCGCAGCCGCCTACGCCCTGGCGCTCGTCCTGCTCGTCCTCGGCGCACTCCCCCGGGTGGTGCGGGCCGTACGGAACCGCGCCCGCGCGCACCACCACCTCGAAGGAGCCGCACGATGACGGCCGCATCACCCTCGCACTCCGCCCTGCACTCCGCTTCCGCGAGCCCCGCCGCCGCGCGGCCCGAGCGCCGTCTCAGGCTGCCGTTCCGGGCCTGGCATCTGCTGCTCGCGCCGCTGTCGCTGCTGTTCGCGATGCCGCTGATCTGGCTCGTGCTCAGCTCCGTCATGAGCGACGCGGAGATCAACCGCTTCCCGCCCGCGCTGTGGCCGTCGGGCATCGACCTGGGCGGCTACCGGTACGTCCTCGGCAACGCCATGTTCCCGCGCTGGTTCGCCAACTCGCTGATCGTGTCGCTGGTGGCGGTGGCGTCCAACGTGCTGCTGGGGTCGCTCGGCGGGTACGCGTTCGCCCGGATGCGGTTCGCCGGTTCCCGGGTGCTGCTCGCGCTGATGCTGGGCACGATGGTGATCCCGTTCCAGCTGACGATGATCCCGACGTTCCTGGTGATGAAGCGGCTGGGGCTTATCGACACCCTGGGCGCGCTGATCGTGCCGTCGCTGGTCACGCCGTTCGCGGTGTTTCTGCTGCGCCAGTTCTTCCTGTCCCTGCCCAGGGAGTTGGAGGAGGCCGCGTGGCTGGACGGCTGCTCGCGGCTGCGGGTGCTCTTCCGCATCGTGCTGCCGCTGTCGCGGCCCGCGCTGAGCACGGTGGCGGTGCTGACGTTCCTCACCACGTGGAACGACCTGTCCTGGCCGCTGATCGCCATCAACCACGACACCCAGTACACGCTGCAACTGGGTCTGACGACCTTCCAGGGGCAGCACCACACCAAGTGGTCGGCGGTCATGGCGGGCAACGTCATCACCGTCCTGCCGGTCCTGCTCGCGTTCCTGTTCGCCCAGAAGTCGTTCATCCAGTCGATCACATCCAGCGGCCTGAAGGGCTGACCCGAACCCGCCCTGTACCGGCGGCCCCTACGCCCGAACGCACGGCCCCCCGCCCGGCCGCGGGCACCGACACCCGCGCCCACGACCGGAGGCACAGCACCCCGCACCGAAACGCGAGCCACCCGCACACGCACGCGCGACCAGCGGCACGGCGACCCCCACCGGCACAGAGCCACCGACACCCGCCCCGCCAACGGGACACACAAGAACCCACCCGACCCACGCCCGCACCCGACCACCCCCACCGCCACCGAACCCGAACCCGAACCCGAACCCGAACCCACGATGACCGGCCCGGCTCGCGCCACCGCGCGAGCCACCCCGCACCCGCGACCGGCGGCACGGCGAACCGGCCGGCCCACGCCCGCACACGAACCACCCGCACCCCGACCCCGGACACCCGCACGCGCGCCCGCGTTCGGACCCGTATCTCACAGGAAGCCGTATGCCGCACTCCTTCGACCTGCTCGTCATCGGGGACGCCAATCCCGATGTCGTTCTCGGCCCGCTCGACAGCCCGCTCTCCTTCGGACAGCACGAGCACCTTGTCGGCACCGGGCTGCTCACTCTCGGCGGCTCGGCCGCGATCATGGCGTGCGGGGCCGCCCGGCTCGGACTGACGGTCGCCTTCGCCGGACGCGTCGGGGACGACGAAGCGGGCCGCTTCATGCGGACCGCGCTCAAGGAACGGGGCGTGGACACCACCGCGCTGCGCGTCGACCCCGAACTGCCCACCCCGCTCACGGCGGTCCTCACCCGGCCGGACGGCGACCGTGCGATCGTCACCTCGCCCGGCACCCTCGCCGCCACCGGCCCCAAGGACGTACCCGAGTCCCTGCTCACCGGGAGCCGGCACGTCCACGCCGCCTCCTACTTCCTGCTCCCCCGGCTCGCCGCCGCGCTGCCCGGCCTGTTCGCCACGGCCCGCGCGCACGGCGCCACCACCTCCCTCGACACCAACGACGACCCCGCGGGCACCTGGGACCCGGACGGTGTGGCCGCCGTGCTCGCCGTCACCGACTTCCTGCTGCCCAACGCGCAGGAGGCACTGGCCCTGGCCGCCGCCGGCGGCACACCCGCCGACACCCCCGCCACGGCCGCCGCCGCGCTCGCGGCGCGCGGTCCGCTCGTGGCCGTCAAGAACGGCGCGGACGGCGCGCTCGCCCACGACGGCCGCACCCTGCTCGGCACGCCGGGCACACCCGCCCGGCCGCTGGACACGGTCGGCGCCGGAGACAGCTTCGACGCGGGCTTCGTCGCCGCGCACCTGCGCGGCCTGCCCACCGCCGACGCCCTTCACCTCGCCGCGGCCTGCGGCGCCCTGTCGACCCGGGCGCACGGGGGTACCGGCGCCCAGGCCACCTGGGACGAAGCCCTGGCCGTACTCGCTCGGAACGGAAAGAACCTCTGATGACCCTCACCGCCCCGAAGATCGCGTTCATCGGCGCCGGCAGCGTCGTATTCACCCAGGGCCTGCTCGCCGACCTGCTGGCCTTCCCCGAACTGCAAGGCGCGCACATCGCGTTGCACGACATCGACGCCGAACGGCTCGCCACCGCCGAGGGCGCCGCACAGCAGATCGCGGACCGCCTCACCGGCGGCGGCCCGACCCGGCCGCGGGTCACCGCGCACGCCGAGCGCCGCGCCACCCTCGCGGACGCCGACTTCGTGATCAACATCGTCCAGGTGGGGATGCGCGCCGCCACCCGCACCGACTTCGACGTCCCCGCCCGCTACGGGCTGCGGCAGACCATCGGCGACACCCTCGGCGTGGGCGGCATCTTCCGCGCGCTGCGCACCTTCCCGGTGCTGAAGTCGCTGGCCGAGGACATCGCCGAGGTCTGCCCCGACGCCTGGCTGCTCAACTACACCAATCCGATGGCCATGAACATCCAGTACCTGACCCAGGCCACCGGCCTGACCCGGGTGGTCGGCCTGTGCCACTCGGTGTACTGGACCGTCCACGACCTGGCCGAGCTGCTCGGCGTCCCGCACCAGGAGGTCACCTACCGCGCCGCCGGCGTCAACCACCAGGCATGGGTGCTGCGCCTGGAGCACCAGGGCGACGACCTGTACCCGCGGCTGGACAAGCTGATCGCAAACGACCCGGAACTGCGCCGCCGGGTCCGCGTCGACATGTACCGGCGGCTCGGCTACTACCCGACGGAGACCAGCGAGCACTCCTCCGAGTACGTCCCCTGGTATCTGCACCACGACAGCGAGGTGGAGCGGCTGCGGCTGCCGATCGGGGCCTACCTCGGCATCGTCGACGAGAACATCGCGGCCTACGAGCAGACCCGCGACGCGCTCGCCGAGGGCACACCGCTCACGGTGGAGGGCACCATGGAGTACGCCCCGCAGATCATCCACAGCATCACCACGGGCACCCCGCGCACGGTGTACGGCAACGTCCCCAACCGCGGACTCATCGACAACCTCCCCGCCACCGGGACCGTCGAGGTGCCCTGCCTCGTCGACGGCCTGGGCGTCCAGCCCACCCGGGTGGGCGCGCTGCCCGCCCAGTGCGCGGCGCTCAACCGCGCCTATCTCAGCATGAACGACCTGGTGGTGCGGGCCGCGCTGGAGGACGACCCGCGGTCGATCCGGCAGGCCGCCATGGCGGACCCGGCGACCTCCGCCGCCCTGCCGGTCGAGCGCATCTGGGACCTGTGCGACGACATGGTCCGCGCCCACGCGGATCTGCTCCAGCCCGGGCTGCGCGCCACCCTCGGACACTGATCGGCCGGGGCAGCCACCCTGCCCCGGCCGATCGGCCCCCAACTGCCCGGCCCCCGCCCCCACTTTTCGAGGAGGTACTTCCATGGCCCAGGTGACGCTGGCTCTCATCGGTGCCGGTCTGCGCGGCATGACCTACGCCCGGCACGCGATGGCCACCGGGTCCGCGCGCGTCACCGCCGTCGCCGAACCGGACCCGCGGCGGCGGGCCCGCGCGGCGGCCGAGTTCGGCATCCCGCCGGACCGTACGTATCCCGACTGGCGCGCGGCCGTGCGGGACGGACGGCTCGCCGACGCCTGCATCGTCGCCACCCAGGACCGCGAGCACACGGAACCGGCGGTCGCGCTCGCCGACCTCGGCCACCACATCCTGCTGGAGAAGCCCATGGCGACCGGCGAGGCGGAGGCCACGGCGATCGCGGAGGCCGCGCGGCGAGGCGGCGTCCTGCTGGCCGTGTGCCATGTGCTGCGGTACACCCCCTACACCCGCTTCCTCAAGCGGCTGCTGGACGACGGCCGGATCGGGGACGTCGTCAGCGTCCAGCACCTGGAACCGGTCGGCTGGTGGCACCAGGCGCACTCGTTCGTACGCGGCAACTGGCGCCGGCAGGACACCTCGGCCCCGATGCTGCTCACCAAGTCGTGCCACGACATCGACTGGCTTGTCCACCTGTTCGGGCAGCTACCGCGGCGGGTGAGTTCCTTCGGCAGCCTGACGCACTTCCGTCCCGAGGCCGCTCCGGCGGGAGCCGCGGCGCGCTGCGTCGACTGCGCGGTGGAGTCCACCTGCCCGTACTCGGCCGAGCGGCTGTACCTGAGCTGCCTGGGCGATCCGGAGCGGGAGTTCTGGCCGCTGTCGGCCGTGACCGACGACCACACCGAGGCGGGGGTGCGCGAGGCGCTGCGCACCGGGCCGTACGGGCGGTGTGTGTACGCGTGCGACAACGACGTCGTCGACCACCAGGTGGTCACCATGGAGTTCGCCTCCGGGGCCACCTGCTCCTTCACCATGAGCGCCTTCACCCCCATGGAACAGCGCCGCACCCGGATCCTCGGGACGCACGGCTTCCTGGACGGCGACGGGGAGACGCTGCGGCTGGTCGACTTCCGCGACGGCTCCGAGCAGGTGGTCGGCCCGCACACCGACGAACCCGAGCCGGCCGCCGGGGCCTCGGCGCAGGCGGGGCCGAGCGCGCGGGACGGGCACGGCGGCGGGGACGAGGCGCTGACCGAGGCGTTCCTGGCCGCCGTGGCGACCGGCGACGCCTCGCTGCTGCTGTCCGACGCGGCGCAGAGCCTGGCCACCCACCAGGTGGTGTGGGCGGCGGAACGAGCCCGCACCACCGGCACCGTCGTCGAACTCCCGGCGGCGCTCGGCGCGGCATGAGGGGGATGACGGCCACGCGCGGGCTCCGCGCCGTGGTCCCGCGGGGCGGGGCGTCAGGAGGGTGCCAATAACCGGGGGCAGGGGTGGTCCGGAGCCGGTGGGCGGGGGTGTGATGGAGGCGGTTCGCGTGGAGGTTCGCCGGCCGGCATCCGGTCGGCGGGTGCAGAACGGTGGTGCCGATGTCCGAGTCCCGCCCGCCCTCGGGCGCCCGTGTCGTGGTGGGGGTCAGCGGCTCAACAGGGAGTCTGGCCGCCCTGGTCCGGGCGGCCGACGAGGCGCGGCGCCGGGGAGCCGAACTGTGGCCGGTGCTGGTCTGGCAGCCGCCCGGCGGTGACCTCGCCTGCCGCAGGTCCCCGGCCGCTTCCCTGCTCGCCGAGGACTGGGAACGGCTGGCGCGGGAGCGGCTGGAGGCCGCGCTGCGCGAGGCGTTCGCCGGCCCGGGTCCGGGGCTGCCCGGGCCGGCGCTCGTCGTCCGGGGCGTGCCGGGTCCGGTGCTGGTGCGGACCGCCGACCGGGACACCGACCTGCTGGTGATCGGCGCCGGACGGCGCGGGCCGCTGCACCGGGCGCTGTGGCCGTCGGTGGGGCGCCACTGCCTCGCCCACGCCGGCTGCCCGGTCCTCGCGGTGCCGCCCTCACCCCTTGAGGCGGCACTGGCGCGGGCCCACCGCCGCAACGCCTGGCGACTTCCGCTGCACACCGGGCATCTACGGCGAGCCTCCGAGTCCATGCCGCCCGACCGCAGCACACCCGGCTAAGCGCTCCGCTGGACATGCCGCGCTGCGCCGTCGGCCGCCTGCGGCACCGTCGTGGCTGGTCGCTCCCCCGCGTTCTCGGCTCCGCTCGAACAGGGTGAACTCCCATCGCGGCGGAGCCGCACACCAATACGGCCCCGCGCCCCTTCGCGGCGCTGCCGAACCGCAGCGGACTCACTGGACCTGCTCGGCCCTCCGGCCACCGCGAGGCCCCACCCCCAGCCGCGTGAGCCGCACGCCGCCATTCCCAGACGCCGCGAGCCGCGCGCCCCCACCTCCGGACGCCGGAAGCCACCCGCCGCCACCCCCAGACGCCCTGGGCTGCACCCCGCCGCCCCCAGACGCCGTGGACCGTCAGATGCCGTGAGTCGCGGGCCGCCGTCTCCGGACGCCGTGGGCCGTGCGGTGGCCGCCGCCGGCGCGGCCCCGCCGACAGGGCCGACGCCGGTGCGGGGCGGCGCGGCCCCCCGTCCCGCGCCACCGGGCTGCGCCCAGCCTGCCATCCCGGCGCCCGGCCGCCCTGGGCGTGGAGCGCACTCGGCTTGGCGTGCAGCGCACTTTGCGGGGGCGCCGTCCACCGGGGACCATCGTGGACGCGACCGCGGCGGGCCGGCACCGGCCGCGCGCCGCAGCCACCTGACACGGCGTCATCCGGGAGAAGAATGCTCACCACCGTGCTGGACACCGCCCGGGTACGGCCCGCCGACCGGACGGCGGCCTGGACCGAGGTCACGGGCCTCGCCCTGGTGACCACCCTCATCAGCTTCCGCGCCCGGGAACCCGAGCAGGTGCGCGCCCGGATCCAGACCCTGGCGCTCGGTCCCGTCCAGCTGTCGGTGATGTCCTACTCGCCGCTGTCGTCGCGGCGCACCGCCCGGCTCATCCGGCAGTCCGATCCCGAGCTGTACCAGCTCGGGCTGACCGTCGCGGGACAGCAGGAGATCGAACAGGCCAGGTCGAGCGCCGCGCTCGGCGCCGGCGACCTGGTGCTGTACGACAGCTCCCGGCCGTTCACCGCCGTCTCGGGCCCGTCGCCCGCCGGGACGCGGACCCTGCTGCTCCAGTTCCCCAGGAAGCTCGTGCCGCTGCCGGACAAGGAGGTGGCGCCGCTGTGCGGGACGGTCCTGAACGGCCGGACGGGCGTGGGGCGGCTGCTGAGCCTGATGCTCACCGGCCTGGTGGAGACCCACCGCGATCTCACCGCGGGCGACACCGTCCGGCTGGGCAACACCGCGGTCGACCTGGCGGCGGCGCTGCTCGCCCACCACGGCGGGCGGCAGGACGTGCTTCCGGCCGAGTCGCGGCAGCGCGCGCTGTTCGAGGAGATCAGCGCGTTCCTCGTCGCCCATCTCCACGATCCCGGTCTGAAACCGGACGCGGTGGCGGCGGCGCACTTCATCTCCACCCGCTATCTGCACCGCGTCTTCCAGCAGCACGGCATCACGGTGGGCGAGTTCGTCCGGCAGCAGCGGCTCGCCCGTTGCCGGCGGGACCTGGCGGACCCGGCGCAGCGGACGGTTCCCGTCGCGGTCATCGGGGCGCGCTGGGGCTATCCGGCGCCGTCCGACTTCACCCGAGCCTTCCGCACCGCCACGGGGATGACCCCGACCGAGTACCGCGCCACCGCCCAGCCACCCGGCCCGCCGGCGGAACCCACCAAGCCACCCACCCCCTGACCCTCCGCCGCGTCCCCCTCGGTCACCGGGCCCGAGACGAGCACTCTCCGGGGGATGCCGCTCCGCCCGGGCGGACTACGTCCGCCCATCGGGGACTCCCGCAGCGCACCACGCGCCCCCGTCAGAGGCCGACGTATGTCGCGAGGTGTTCGGCGGTGAGGGTGGTGCGGGAGGTGACCAGGTCCGCGGGGGTGCCCTCGAAGACGATGCGGCCGCCGTCGTGGCCCGCGCCGGGGCCCAGGTCGATGATCCAGTCGGCGTGCGCCATGACCGCCTGGTGGTGCTCGACGACGATCACCGACTTCCCGGAGTCGACGAGCCGGTCCAGCAGGCCGAGCAACTGCTCGACGTCGGCGAGGTGCAGTCCTGCGGTCGGCTCGTCGAGGACGTAGACACCGCCCTTGTCCGCCATGTGCGTGGCCAGCTTGAGCCGCTGCCGCTCACCGCCGGAGAGCGTGGTGAGCGGCTGCCCGAGGGTGAGGTAGCCGAGGCCGACGTCGGCGAGCCGGGTGAGGATCCGGTGCGCGGCCGGGGTGCGCGCCTCGCCCGAGCCGAAGAACTCCTCGGCCTCGGACACCGGCATCGCAAGGACCTCGCTGATGTCACGGCCGCCGAACGTGTACTCCAGGACCGACGGCTGGAACCGCTTGCCCTCGCAGTCCTCGCAGGGCGAGGAGACGCCGGCCATCATCCCCAGGTCGGTGAAGACGACCCCGACGCCGTTGCAGGTGGGGCAGGCACCCTCGGAGTTGGCACTGAACAGCGCGGGCTTGACACCGTTGGCCTTCGCGAACGCCTTGCGGATCGGTTCGAGCAGCCCCGTGTACGTCGCCGGGTTGCTCCGCCGCGACCCGCGGATCGGGCTCTGGTCGACGGAGATCACTCCCTCGTCGGCCGGGATCGAGCCGTGCACCAGCGAACTCTTGCCGGACCCGGCGACGCCGGTGACGACGGTGAGCACACCGAGCGGGACGTCCACGTCGACACCGGCCAGGTTGTTCACCGACGCGCCGCGGATCTCCAGCACGCCGGTGGGTTTCCGTACCGTCTCCTTCAGGACCGAACGGTCGTCGAGATGGCGGCCGGTGACGGTGTCGGAGGCCCGCAGCCCCTCGACGGTGCCCTCGAAGCAGACGGTGCCGCCCTGCGTGCCGGCGCCGGGGCCCAGGTCCACGACATGGTCGGCGATGGCGATCAGCTCCGGCTTGTGCTCCACGACCAGCACCGTGTTGCCCTTGTCCCGCAGCCGCAGCAGCAGGTCGTTCATCCGCTGGACGTCGTGCGGGTGCAGGCCCGCGGTGGGCTCGTCGAAGACGTAGGTGACGTCCGTGAGCGCGGAGCCGAGGTGGCGGATCATCTTGACGCGCTGCGCCTCGCCGCCCGACAGCGTGCCCGAGGGCCGGTCCAGCGCGAGATAGCCGAGGCCGATCTCCACGAACGAGTCCAGCGTGTGCTGGAGCTTGGCCAGCAGCGGGGCCACCGACGGCTCGTCGAGGCCGCGGACCCACTCGGCGAGATCGCGGATCTCCATCGCGCAGGCGTCGGCGATGCTGATCCCCGCGATCTTCGAGGAGCGGGCGCCCGCGCTCAGCCGGGTGCCGTCGCACTCGGGGCAGACGGCGAAGGTCACCACCCGCTCCACGAAGGCCCGGATGTGCGGCTGCAACGCGTCGATGTCCTTCGACAGCATCGACTTCTGGATCCGCGGGATCAGCCCTTCGTACGTCAGGTTGATGCCGTCCACCTTGATCTTGGTGGGTTCCTTGTGGAGGAGGTCGTTCAGCTCCCTCTTGGTGTACGCGCGGATCGGCTTGTCCGGGTCGAAGAAGCCGCAGCCGGTGAAGATGCGGCCGTACCAGCCGTCCATGCTGTAGCCGGGGATCGTCAGCGCGCCCTCGTTCAGCGACTTGCTGTCGTCGTAGATCTGGGTCAGGTCGATGTCGGAGACGCGGCCTCGGCCCTCGCAGCGCGGACACATGCCGCCGGTGCGGCTGAAGGTCGCCTTCTCCGTCTTCTTGGCCCCGCGCTCGACGGTGATCGCACCGCTCGCCTGGACCGAGGGCACGTTGAAGGCGTACGCGCCGGGCGGGCCGATGTGCGGCTCGCCGAGGCGGCTGAAGAGGATGCGCAGCATCGCGTTGGCGTCGGTGGCGGTGCCGACGGTGGAGCGCGGGTCGGCCCCCATGCGCTGCTGGTCGACGATGATCGCGGTGGTCAGCCCGTCGAGCACGTCGACCTCGGGGCGGGCGAGGGTGGGCATGAAGCCCTGCACGAACGCGCTGTACGTCTCGTTGATCAGCCGCTGCGACTCCGCGGCGATCGTGGCGAACACCAGGGAGCTCTTGCCCGAGCCGGACACCCCGGTGAACACCGTCAGCCGGCGCTTCGGGATCTCGATGCTGACGTCCTTGAGGTTGTTCTCGCGCGCGCCGTGCACACGGATCAGATCGTGGCTGTCGGCGGCGTGCGCCGGCATCTCCGCTGCCGCCTGGGTGTCCGTGCTGGGGGCGTTGGTCATCGTCTCTCCCTGTGGTGGGTCGGCTGGACCGCCTTCGCGGTCCGCGTCGGCGCGGTCGGCGCGGGCGCGGCAGCGGTCCGCCGGTGATCCGGCGGACCGGGGTGTCGGGCCGGGGCCGCGCGACGCCCGTCCGACGCCGTCGGGGCGCGCGGGCGCCGACCGGCGCGGTGTGCGGGTGGGCGTGGCCGAGCCAGGTCCGGCCTCGGCGGAGAGGGGACCGGCACCGGGACGCCGCGTCCCGGGCACGGCGCAGGGCCGCCTGGCTGCGGTCAGAGAATAGCCCGCTCCCCCGCCCCCATGACCACCCCCTTTTTTCTTCCGGCTCCCGTCACACCCGACCGCTCCGGCACAGCGTCACACCCCGGACCAAGACACGCCCGACCGCTCCGGCGACGGCAAAGCCGTGGGAAGCCGCCCGGTCCCCGCACACCGACACCGGGAAACCCGGCACCGCCTGCCACGGGACGCGCCGCCGGGCTCCGCGGACGCGGCCGGTGAGGGCTGTCGGTGGGGCGTGGGATGCTGAGGGGCGTGACACTTGAGGACCTGGTGAGGCTGCGGCGCGCGCGGGACGTGATGGATCGCGACTACGCCCGGCCGCTGGACGTGCCCGCGCTGGCCGCCGTCGCCCTCATGTCGCCCGGGCACTTCTCCCGCAGCTTCCGCGCCGCGTTCGGCGAGACGCCGTACAGCTATCTGATGACCCGCCGTATCGAGCGTGCCAAGGCGCTGCTGCGGCGGGGCGACCTGAGCGTGACGGAGGTCTGCTGCGAGGTGGGCTGTACGTCCCTTGGGTCGTTCAGCTCGCGCTTCACCGAGCTGGTCGGGGAGAGCCCGAGCGCATACCGGGCCCGCGCCCATGACGCGGGCGCCGCGATCCCGGCGTGCATGGCCAAGATCTTCACGCGCCCGGTCAGAAACGGCCGGCCGGGCCCGAGCGGGCAACCGGTCAGGATCGAAGAAGCGGATTCGGCCGCCGCCTCGTAGCGTCGGTGGCATGAACATCAAGGTTTCCACGTGCTTCATCGCAGTCGACGACCATGACAAGGCGCTCGCCTTCTACCGTGACGTCCTCGGTCTGGAGGTGCGCAACGACGTCGCCTTCGAGGGGATGCGCTGGGTGACCGTCGGATCGCCCGCGCAGCCGGACGTGGAGATCGTCCTCGAACCGCCGCTCGCCGACCCCAACGCCTCGCCGGCGGACCGGCAGGCCATGGCGGAGCTGCTGGCCAAGGGTCTGCTGCGCGGGGTGATCTTCTCCACCGACGACGTCGACGCCACCTTCGAACGGATCCGGGCCGCCGGCGGCGAGGTCCTGCAGGAGCCGATCGACCAGCCGTACGGCGTCCGGGACTGCGCCTTCCGGGACCCGGCCGGCAACATGCTCCGCTTCAACCAGCCCCACACCCGCTGACGCCCCGGCCGTCTTCAAGGGCGACTCTTACCTGCGGCGCTCCTGTCGGCGGGTCTCCTCCCAGGGACGTATACGGCGGGTAAGAAGGGCGGAGTCCGGATTGCGTACGGTGCGGTGCGTGTTCAAGGTCAAAGAGTGAGCACGCCTTCCGCACCGCTTCCCGAACCCGCCGTCCCCTACCCGCCGGTGCGGCGTCCCGCGGCCCGCCGGGCCCGCCGGCCCTGGCACCCGGCCCCGGCCGGCCTGCTCCCGGCCCTCGCCCTGTTCGTGGCCGTCCGCGCCGCCGGTGTCGTCGCGGTCGTCGTGACGAGCCGGCTGTACGGCCGGCCGGTCACGAAGAACCTCGCCCACTCCTGGGACTCCAACTGGTATCTGCACATCGCCACGCACGGCTACGGGCATCTGATCTGGATCACTCCGACGGGCGATGTGCAGACCGACTGGGCGTTCTTCCCGCTGTACCCGACCCTCGTCCGGGCGGTCACGGCCGTGCTGCCCCTCTCCCCGGGCGGGGCCGGTCTGCTGATCGCGTGGTGTGCGGCGGTGGTGGCCGCCTGCGGGATCTACGCCATCGGCCACCGCCTGTACGGGCGTGCCGTCGCCACCGCTCTGGTGGCGCTGTGGGCTTCGCTGCCGCACTCGGTCGTCCTCACCCTCGCCTACACCGAGCCGCTGTTCGCCGCGCTCGCGGCCTGGTGCCTGTACGCCGTGCTCAGGGAGCGCTGGCTGACGGCCGGTGTGCTGGCGGCCCTGGCCGGGCTGTCCCGGCCGAACGGCATCGCCGCGGCCGTGGCGGTCGTCGCGGCGGCCGGGTACGCGGTCTGGCGGTGCCGCGGCCGGGTTCCGGCCGGGCTGTGGGTGGGTGCCGTACTCGCCCCGCTGGGCTGGGCGGGTTATGTGCTGTGGGTGGGGCGGCGGACCGGGGATCTGCTGCACGGCTACTTCCGGGTGCAGAGCGCCTGGAGTTCCCGCCTCGACTTCGGCTGGGGCGCCCTGCGCTTCCTCAAGGCGCTGTTCCTGCACGGCGGCGGGGTCGTCTATCCGCTGGCCCTGGTGGTCGTGGCCGCCGGGATCGTGCTGTTCGCACTGCTGTGCCTGGAGCGTGCCCCGCTGCCGCTGGTGGTGTTCGCGGGCACGCTGCTCCTCATGGTGGTGGCGGTGTCGGGGCCGTTCGCGTCCAAGCCCCGCTTTCTGCTGCCCGCGTTCCCGCTTCTCCTCCCGGTCGCCCTGGCGCTGGTGCGGACCTGGCGTACGACGCGGGCGAGGGCGCTCCTGTTGGGCGGCACACTGACGGCCGTGTCACTGGCGTACGGGACGTTCCTGGCGGCGGTCGCCCGTCAGCCCCTGTGACGCCGCAGTACCGGAACGACGTGGAAATGCATGGATAAGCGGACAAGCGAATAAGGAGACAAGGGGACGTCCGGGCCGGCCACCGCGGGCCGGCCCGGACGTCCTGTGCTCACCGTCGGACCATCCGAACGGTCAGAGCGTTCGGAACGGTCAGGCGAGGTCGAAGCGGTCGAGGTTCATGACCTTCGTCCAGGCGGCGACGAAGTCCGTCACGAACTTCTCCTTCGCGTCGTCGCAGGCGTAGACCTCGGCGAGCGCGCGCAGTTCGGAGTTGGAGCCGAACACGAGGTCGGCGCGGGTGCCGGTCCACTTGACCGCGCCGGTGGCGGCGTCCCGGCCCTCGAAGGTGGTCTGGTCCTCCGAGGTCGCCTTCCACGTCGTGCCCAGGTCGAGCAGGTTGACGAAGAAGTCGTTGGTGAGCGTGCCGGGGGCGTCGGTGAAGACGCCGTGCTTCGAGTTGTCGTGGTTGGCGCCCAGGACGCGCAGGCCGCCGACGAGGACCGTCAGCTCGGGGGCGCTCAGGGTGAGCAGGTTCGCCCGGTCGATCAGCAGGTACTCGGCCGGCAGCCGGTTGCCCTTGCCGAGGTAGTTGCGGAACCCGTCGGCGGTCGGCTCCAGCGCGGCGAACGACTCCGCGTCGGTGTGCTCCTCCGTCGCGTCGACGCGGCCCGGGGTGAAGGGGACCTCCACGTCGTGACCGGCGTCCTTGGCGGCCTTCTCGACGGCGGCGCTGCCGCCGAGCACGATCAGGTCGGCCAGGGAGACCTTCTTGGCGCCCGAGTTGAACTCCTGCTGGATGCCTTCCAGGGTGCGCAGCACCGTCGCCAGCTCGCCCGGGTTGTTCACCTCCCAGCCGCTCTGCGGCTGAAGGCGGATCCGGGCGCCGTTGGCGCCGCCGCGCTTGTCGCTGCCGCGGAAGGTCGACGCCGAGGCCCAGGCGGTGGAGACCAGCTGCGAGACCGTCAGACCCGAGTCGAGCAGCTTGGCCTTGAGCGCGGCGATGTCGGCGGCGTCGATGGTCTCGCCCTCGGCGGCCGGCAGCGGGTCCTGCCACAGCAGGGTCTCCTCGGGCACCTCCGGGCCGAGGAACAGCGACTTCGGGCCCAGGTCACGGTGGGTCAGCTTGTACCAGGCGCGGGCGAAGGCGTCCGCGAACTCCGCGGGGTTCTCGTGGAAGCGGCGGGCGATCGGCTCGTAGACCGGGTCGAAGCGCAGTGCCAGGTCGGTGGTGAGCATCGCCGGGGCGATCTTCTTCGAGGGGTCGTGGGCGGCGGGCACCGTGCCCTCGCCCGCGCCGTCCTTCGGCTTCCACTGCTTGGCGCCGGACGGGCTCTCGGTCAGCTCCCACTCGTAGCCGAACAGGTTGTCGAAGAAGCCGTTGCTCCACCGGGTGGGGGTGCTGGTCCAGGTGACCTCCAGGCCGGAGGTGATGGTGTCCGCGCCCTTGCCGGTGCCGTAGCTGTTCTTCCAGCCGAGGCCCTGCTCCTCAAGCGAGGCGGCCTCGGGGTCGGGGCCGACGGCGTCCGCCGGGCCGGCGCCGTGGGTCTTGCCGAAGGTGTGGCCGCCGGCGATCAGGGCGACGGTCTCCTCGTCGTTCATCGCCATGCGGCGGAACGTCTCACGGATGTCGCGGGCCGCGGCGATCGGGTCCGGGTTGCCGTTGGGGCCCTCCGGGTTGACGTAGATGAGGCCCATCTGGACGGCGCCGAGCGGGTTCTCCAGCTCGCGGTCGCCGGTGTAGCGCTGGTCGCCGAGCCAGGTGGTCTCCGGACCCCAGTAGACGTCCTCCTCCGGCTCCCAGACGTCCTCCCGGCCGCCGCCGAAGCCGAAGGTCTCGAAGCCCATGGACTCCAGGGCCACGTTGCCGGCGAGGACCAGCAGGTCGGCCCAGGACAGGCTCTGGCCGTACTTCTTCTTGACCGGCCACAGCAGGCGGCGGGCCTTGTCCAGGTTGGCGTTGTCCGGCCAGCTGTTGAGCGGAGCGAAGCGCTGCTGGCCGGCGCCGGCACCGCCGCGGCCGTCGCTGATCCGGTAGGTGCCGGCGCTGTGCCAGGCCATGCGGATGATGAACGGGCCGTAGTGGCCGAAGTCGGCGGGCCACCAGTCCTGAGAGGTCGTCAGCACGTCCTCGATGTCCCGCTTGACGGCCGGGAGGTCGAGGGACGCGAAGGCCGCGGCGTAGTCGAAGTCCTCGCCGAGCGGGTTGGCCACGGCGGGGTTCTTCGCGAGGATCTTCAGATTCAGCCGCTCCGGCCACCACTGGCGGTTGCCGCCGCCCTGCGTCGGGTGCGGGGCGCGACCGTGAGCGACCGGGCAGCCGCCCGTCTCCTCCGTCTTCGGGTCGGTGACGATTGCCTCATGGTTCTCGGACATGGAAATCCTTCCGGACTGGGCGGATCTTGTGCTCAGGAACTGCGGGCGGTGGAACAACCGGGGCACAGGCCCCAGTAGATGACCTCGGCCTCGTCGATGGCGTAGCCGTGGTCGTCGGAGGCGGTCAGACAGGGGGCGTCGCCGGTCGCGCAGTCGACGTCGGCGAGGGCACCGCACGACCGGCAGATGAGGTGGTGGTGGTTGTCGCCGACGCGGCCCTCGAACCGGGCGGGGCTGCCCGCCGGTTCGATACGGCGTATGAGTCCGGCCGCGGTGAGGGCGTGCAGCCCCTCGTACACGGCCTGGAGTGAGATGTGGCCGACGCGCTCGCGGACCCCGGAGGCGATGGCGTCGACGCCGAGGTGGTCGCCGTGCCGGACGGTGTCGAGCAGTGCGACGCGGGCGGCCGTCACACGCAGACCGGCACCGCGCAGCTCGTCGGCGGCGGTCGGGGGCTGGGCTGCGGTCATGGCGGTCAACCTACCGCCCCAAAGACGAACGATTCAAGAAAACGAGCGACACAAGTCTTATACGCAACGCCAACACGACCCGAAGCACCCACACCGCTGACGACACGTCAGCGAGCGCCATGCGGAAGCGGTTCCCCACTGGGGCCGACGCGCGGCTTTCGGAACGCGTCGGGCACGGTCGCTCACACCACGAGGCGGAACACGCCCCGGCGCGCCGGCCCCGCGCCGGGGCGCCACCGGATCCGCACCCGCGCCGCCCGCAACCGGCCGCCCCGACGGCCACCGCGCATCTCCGCCCGCCTTCCGTCTGTCCGGCGGCACGCCCCGCGTCGGCTCGGAACCGTCTTGCTCCGCGTCTGGGCCGTGTCGCGCGTTGGGCCACCGGGGCGCCCCGGACGTCGCACGTCCTGCCGTCGTCGCTCGCCGGTCGGTGCCGCAGACGGGCCCGGGGCGGCCCGCCTCTGGCCGCCGTGGGTGTGGTGTTCAGGGCGTGGGGGTCGGTTGCCAGCCGGTCCAGCGGTGGACGGTGACGGCCACGACCGGTCCGGTCGGCGGGTGGTCGCGGTACTGCGGGTACTTGTCGCGCAGCAGGCCGAGCGCGGCCCCGCACTCGGCCCGCACGGCGGCGTCCACGGCGTCGGGGGGCAGGACGCGGGCCTCGCCGTCGGCGCGGACCCACCACAGCCGGCCCCAGTCCTCGCCGTAGGCGTCCACCAGCAGGCACACAGCGGGCCGTGCGGCGATGTTGCGCAGCCGCTTCAGCCGGGTCGTGGTCTTCGGCTTGTCGTCCACGGCCATGACGATGCCGTCGGCGCCGGACCCGCCCGCCCCGTCCGGCCCGGCCCGCACCGCGAACACGACCGGCACCAGATGGGGCCGGCCCGCCGCGTCGACCGTCGCGAGCCGTGCCACCCGCGCGGCGGTGAACCGCCGTCGCGCCTCCTGCGCCGGCATCCGGGGCACCGTGCGCCTCCTCGGTTCCCGTGCGCGACGCGTCACCTCGTGTGCAGCGCGTCGATCACGTCGTCGTCGGTGAGCTGTCCGAACTCGTCGTACCACTGGCCGACGGAGCTGAAGGAGTAAGGCGCGTACAGGCACACGATGTCGTCCGCCTCGGTGCGCAGCGCGTCGAGCGATTCGGGCGCGCCGACGGGAACGGCGAGGACGAGACGCGCGGGCGCCTGGCGGCGGACATGGCGCAGCGCGGCGCGCGCCGTGGAGCCGGTGGCCAGCCCGTCGTCGACGACGATCACCGTGCGGCCGGCCAGTCCGGGCGGCGGGCGGCCCTGGCGGTAGCGCCGCTCACGACGGTGCAGTTCGGTCCGTTCCCGGGCCACCGCGGGAGCGAGCCGTTCCGCGCTCAGGCCGAGCCGGTCCAGGGTGTGCTCGTCGTAGAGGGGCGGATCGTCGCCGGCGATGGCGCCGATGCCGAACTCCTCGTGGTGCGGGGCGCCGATCTTGCGGACGAGCAGCACGTCGAGCGGGGCGCCGAGGGCCCGCGCGATCTCCGCGGCCACCGTGACGCCGCCGCGGGGCAGGGCGAGCACGACGGGGTCCGGCAGGCCGCCCCGCTCGCTCAGGGCGCACAGCCGCCCGGCGAGTTCCCGTCCGGCCTGGCTTCGGTCCTGGAACCGCATGGTCGGTCCTCTCCGCCGGAGGTGGCTCTCCCTGCCTCCCATGGTGATACGACGGCCCACCGAGAGCTATACACCGTGTGCATACGTCCGCCTGTGCACCATGCCGGTGGCACAGGGCCGAACGGCCCGCAGGACCCGCTGTCCCCGCCGGGTGGTTCCCTACCATCGTGCCGTGGTCGACTTCCTCCTCCAGCGGACTACGCCGCTGCCCCTCGACGAGGCGTGGCGCCGGCTCACGAGGTGGCCCCGGCACGGCGACGCGGTGCCGCTGACCCGCGTCACCGTGGCCACCGATCCGCCGACCCGGGTGGGCACGCGCGTCGTGGCCCGCACGGGCATCGGGCCGTTCGCCTTCGACGACCCGATGGAGGTCACGGTGTGGCGCCCGCCGGCCGACGGCGGGCCCGGGCTCGTGCGCCTGACGAAGCGGGGCAGGGTGGTGCTCGGCTGGGCGGAGCTGGAGGTCCGTCCGGGCCCCGGCGGCACCCGGGTCCTGTGGCGGGAGGAACTGCGGGTCCGCGGACTCCCGCCGCTCTTGGACCCCCTGCTGGTCCGGGCCTCCCGGGCCGTCTTCGGGCGGGCGGTCGGCTCCCTGCTCAGGAAGGGCTGACACGCCCCGTTCCCAGGCCGGCACCGGGCGGGCACGCAAGGGGCTGGGGTGCGACGGGCTCGCGGTGGATGGGGGTGCGGGCGCCGGTGAGCGGGACGCCGGTGCCGCCGCGGCGGTCCGCCACGATCTCCGCCGCGATCGACAGGGCCGTCTCCTCGGGCGTGCGGGCACCGAGGTCGAGGCCGATCGGGGAACGCAGCCGGGCCAGTTCGAGTTCGGTGACGCCGGCCTCGCGCAGCCGCTCGTTGCGGTCGAGGTGGGTGCGGCGGGAGCCCATCGCGCCGATGTACGCGACCGGCAGGCGCAGCGCCGACCGGAGCAGCGGTACGTCGAACCTGGCGTCGTGGGTGAGGACGCACAGCACGGTCCGGCCGTCGACGTCGGTCCGCTCCAGATACCGGTGCGGCCAGTCCACGACGATCTCGTCGGCCTCGGGGAACCGGGCCCGGGTCGCGAAGACGGCACGGGCGTCGCACACCGTCACGCGGTAACCGAGGAACGTGCCGATCCGCACCAGCGCCGAAGCGAAGTCGATCGCGCCGAAGACGATCATCCGGGGCGGCGGCACGGACGACTCGACCAGGACGGTGAGCGGCGCCCCGCAGCGGGAGCCCCGCTCGCCGATCTCCAGGGTGCCGGTGCGGCCCGCGTCCAGGAAGGCGCGGGCCTCGGCGGCGACGGCGCGGTCCAGTTCCGGATGGCCGCCGAAGCCGCCCTCGAAGCTGCCGTCGGCGCGCACGAGCAGCGCCCGCCCGTCCGGCCCGGCCGGTCCCGCGACGATCCGTGCGAGCGCCGCCGCCTCCCCGCGCGCGGCGGCGGCCAGCGCCGCGGCGGCCACCGGGCGGACGGGATCGGCCGCCCGCACCGGTGTGACCAGGACGTCGATGACGCCGCCGCAGGTCAGGCCGGCGGCGAAGGCGTCGGCGTCGCTGTGGCCGAAGCGTTCGAGGACGCTCTCGCCGTCCTGGAGCGCCTGCCGGCACGACTCGTAGACGGCGCCCTCCACGCAGCCGCCGGAGACCGAGCCGATCGCGGTGCCGTCGGCGTCCACCGCGAGGGCGGCGCCGGGCGGTCGCGGCGCACTGCCACCGACCGCGACGACGGTGGCCACGGCGACATCCCGCCCCCGCCCGACCCACCGGTGCAACTCCCCGGCGATCTCCAGCATGCCTCGGTCTCCTCACACCCTGGGTAGGGAGCGCCCCGAAGGGGCGCGGGACGCTGTCGATGTGCGGCTCCGCCGCGATGGGGGTCCCCCCTGTTCGAGCGAAGCCGAGAACTTGGGGGAGCGACCAGCCACAACAAACCCGCAGCCGAAAACCGCAGCCGACGCCGGCCGATCAAGACCGACCCAGCCGAGAACTCCCGCAAACCGGCAGAGCCACGTGCTCGGGCCGGACCGGCGTCCGGTTCAGCTCCAGCCCCGTCGCGTTCCTGATCGCCGCGAGGACGGCCGGGGTCGAGGACAGGGTGGGCGCCTCGCCGACCCCGCGCAGCCCGTACGGCGCGTGCTCGTCGGCGAGTTCGAGCACGTCGACGGGGATGGTCGGGGTGTCGAGGATGGTGGGGATGAGGTAGTCCGTGAAGGACGGGTTCCTGACCTGCGCCGTCGCCGGGTCGACGACGATCTCCTCCATCACCGCGATGCCCAGGCCCTGCGTGGTGCCGCCCTGGATCTGGCCGAGGACCGACAGCGGGTTGAGCGCCCTGCCGACGTCCTGGGCGCAGGCCAGCTCGACGACCTTGACCAGGCCCAGCTCGGTGTCGACCTCGACGACGGCGCGGTGCGCGGCGAAGGAGTACTGCACATGGCCGTTGCCCTGGCCGGTGCGCAGGTCGAAGGGCTCGGTGGGCCGGTGCCGCCACTCCGCCTCCACCTCCACGGCCTCGTCCTCCAGGACGTCCACCAGGTCGGCCAGCACCTCGCCGCCGTCGGTGACGACCTTGCCGCCCTCCAGCAGCAGTTCGGCCGTCGCCCAGGCGGGGTGGTACGCGCCGAACCTGCGGCGCCCCAGCGCCAGGACCCGTTCGCGCACCAGCTCGCAGGCGTGCTTGACGGCGCCGCCGGTGACGTACGTCTGCCGGGAGGCCGAGGTCGAACCGGCGCTGCCCACCTGGGTGTCGGCGGGGTGGATGGTCACCTGGGTGACGCCCAGCTCGGTGCGGGCGATCTGCGCGTGGACGGTGACGCCGCCCTGGCCGACCTCCGCCATCGCCGTGTGCACGGTGGCCACCGGCCGGCCGCCGGCGACCTCCACCCGCACCTTGGCGGTCGAGTAGTCGTCGAAGCCCTCCGAGAAGCCGACGTTCTTGATGCCGACCGCGTAGCCGACGCCGCGTACGACGCCTTCCCCGTGGGTCGTGTTGGACAGACCGCCGGGCAGCTGCCGTACGTCGACGCCCTCGCTGCTCTCCCACTGGCGCTCCGGCGGCATCGGCATCGCCTTGACCCGGCGCAGCAGTTCGGCGACCGGCGCGGGCGAGTCGACCCGCTGCCCGGTCGGCATGAGGGTGCCCTGTTCCATCGCGTTCAGCCGGCGGAACTCCACCGGGTCCATGCCGAGCCGGGCGGCGACCTTGTCCATCTGCGCCTCGTACGCGAAGCACGCCTGGACCGCGCCGAAGCCGCGCATCGCACCGCACGGCGGGTTGTTGGTGTACAGCGCGACGGCCTCGATGTCGACGGCGTCGACGGCGTACGGGCCGATGCCGAGGGAGGCGGCGTTGCCGACGACGGCCGGGGAGGCGGAGGCGTAGGCGCCGCCGTCGAGCACGATCCGGCACTTGACATGGGTGAGCCTGCCGTCCTTCGTGGCGCCGTGCTCGTAGTGCAGCCGGGCCGGGTGGCGGTGGACGTGCCCGAAGAAGGACTCGAAACGGTTGTAGACGATCTTGACCGGTTTGCCGGTGCGGAGCGCCAGCAGGCAGGCGTGGATCTGCATCGACAGGTCCTCGCGGCCGCCGAACGCGCCGCCGACGCCGGACAGCGTCATCCGGACCCGGTCCTCGGGCAGACCGAGCACGGGCGCGATCTGGCGCAGATCGGAGTGGAGCCACTGGGTGGCCACGTAGAGGTGGACGCCGCCGTCCTCCTCGGGGACGGCGAGGCCCGACTCGGGGCCGAGGAACGCCTGGTCCTGCATGCCGAAGCAGTAGTCCCCCGAGACGATCACATCGGCCTCCTCGGCGGCCCTGGCCGCGTCTCCGCGGACGATCGGCTGCCGGTGCACGATGTTCGGGTGCGGAACGTGGGCGGCGTGCGGGTCGGTGCGGTTCTCGTGGACGAGGAGCGCGTCCGGGGCGGTCGCGGAGGACTCGTCGGTGATGACGGGCAGTTCCCGGTAGTCGACCCTGATCCTGGCGGCGGCGCGGCGCGCGGTCTCCGGGTGGTCGGCGGCGACGATCGCGACGGGCTCGCCGTGGTGGCGCACCTTGCCGTGGGCGAGGACGGGGGTGTCCCGGATCTCCAGGCCGTAGTGCTTCACGTCGGCCGGCAGATCGTCGTACGTCAGTACGGCGTACACGCCCGGGGTGGCCAGGGCCTCACCGGTGTCGATGGACACGATCTCGGCGTGCGCGAGGGGGGAACGCAGGATCTGGCCCCAGAGCATGTCCTCGTGCCACATGTCGGACGAGTAGGCGAACTCTCCGGTGACCTTGAGGACGCCGTCGGGACGGAGCGTGGACTCGCCGATGCCGCCCTTGGTCCGGGTGCCCTGCGTGATCCTGCTGGGAGCGCCGTCGGCCATGCTCATGCCTCCTCGGACTGCCGGGCGGCGGCGAGCCGGACCGCGTCCATGATCTTCTCGTAGCCGGTGCAGCGGCACAGGTTGCCCGACAGCGCCTCCCGGATGTCCGCGTCGGTCGGACGGGGGTTGCGCTCCAGCATCTCGTCGGCGGCGACCAGCAGGCCGGGGGTGCAGAAGCCGCACTGGACGGCGCCCGCGTCGATGAACGCCTGCTGGATCGGGGAGAGCCCGTCGCCCTCGCCGGCGCGTGAGCCGGCGTGTGAGCCGGCGCCCGCGGTCTGCCGGCGCCCGGTCTCGTCGAGCGGGGTGCCGCCGGGCGCCGCGCGCGACCGCTGCCGGGCGTAGTCCGCCAGGCCCTCGACGGTGACCACCTCACGGCCCTCGACCTGTCCGGCGGCGACCAGGCACGAGCACACCGGCACGCCGTCGAGGCGGACCGTGCACGAGCCGCACTCGCCCTGCTCGCAGGCGTTCTTGGAGCCGGGCAGGCCGAGGCGTTCCCTGAGCACGTACAGCAGGGACTCGCCCTCCCAGACGTCGTCGGCCCGCTGGGGCCGTCCGTTCACGGTGAAGTTGACACGCATCACGCGGCTCCCTCGGTGGTGCGGCGGCTGCCGCGGTACGACTCCCAGGCCCAGGTGAGCGTCCGGCGGGCCAGCACACCGACCGCGTGACGGCGGTAGCCCGCGGTGCCCCGGACGTCGTCGATCGGGTTGCAGGCGGCCGAGCACAGCTCGGCGAACTGCTTCGCGACGGACGGGGTGATGGTCTTTCCGTTGTCCCAGAAGCCGCCCTCCTCCAGGGCCGCGTTCAGGAAGTCCTCGGCGGCCTTCGCCCGGACCGGGGTGGGCGCGGCCGAGCCGATCCCGGTGCGGACCGTGCGGGTGTCGGGGTGCAGCGCGAGCCCGAAGGCGCAGACGGCGATCACCATGGCGTTGCGGGTGCCCACCTTGGAGTACTGCTGCGGCCCGTCGGCCTTCTTGATCCGCACCGCGCGGATCAGCTCGTCCGGGGCGAGCGCGTTGCGCTTGACCCCGGTGTAGAACGCGTCGATCGGGATCAGCCGGGTGCCGCGCACCGACTCGGCCTCCACCTCGGCGCCCGCGGCGAGCAGCGCGGGGTGGGCGTCGCCGGCCGGGGACGCGGTGCCCAGGTTGCCGCCGACGCCGGCGCGGTTGCGGATCTGCGGGGAGGCGACGGTGTGCGAGGCGAGCGCGAGACCGGGCAGTTCGGCGCGCAGCCGCTCCATGATCCCGGCGTACGGGACCGAGGCGCCCAGCCGCACGGTGTCCGCGCCGACCTCCCACTCGTAGAGGTCGCTGATCCGGTTGAGGTCGAGCAGGTACTCGGGCCGCCGGTGGTCGAAGTTGATCTCGACCATCACATCGGTGCCACCCGCGATCGGCACGGCGGTGGGGTGCTCCGCCTTCGCGGCCAGCGCCTCGTCCCAGGTGGCGGGGCGAAGGAAGTCCATGAACGGCTCTCTTCTTCGTCGTGTGGGGCGTGCGGATCGAGCCCATCCGTGTGCATGGGCCCGGCTCGTTCATGTGCTGTTCACGCGGAGTGGTGTCAGTACACAGCGCCGTGCTCCGAGCGGGTCAGTCACCGAAACCATGAAGGAGTTGGCTGGCCAGGGCGCACTTCTTGTAGATTCGTATGAACGAGAGGTCATCGGTAACCACTCCGTTTCACCGAGGAAACACGGGACACGGCCGGCCGCCGCGCACAGCGGTTCGCGCACCGGTCCCCGGGTTCCTCCCTCCGACTCCCCACCATGATCCATCGTTGGTTTCGAGACACAGAACGGCGGGACGACATGCGGCTGCGCGCACTGCTGGACACCGATGCGCTGGGCCTGCGGCTGCTCGGCGGCGCGGACGAGCTGGACCGGACCGTGCGGGGCGTGATGACCACCGACCTGCGCGACCCCAGCCGCTATCTCTCGGGCGGTGAGCTGGTGCTGACGGGGCTGGCCTGGCGCCGGGACACCACCGACTCCGAGCGGTTCGTACGGATCCTGGTGCGGGCCGGGGTCGCCGCGCTGGCCGCGGGCGAGGCCGAGCTGGGCACCGTCCCGGACGATCTGGTGCTGGCCTGCGCGCGGCACCGGCTGCCGCTGTTCGCGGTGCACGAGTCGGTGGCGTTCGCGACGATCACCGAGCACGTCGTGCGTCAGGTGTCCGGCGAGCGCGCCGGTGATCTCGCGGCCGTCGTGGACCGGCACCGGCGGATGATGTCCGCGGGCCCGGCGGGCGGCGGCCCGGACGTGGTCCTCGACCTGCTCGGCAGCGACCTGGACCTGCGGGCCTGGGTGCTGTCCCCCACGGGCCGGCTCATCGCGGGTCCCAAGGCCGCCGGGGCGGACCTGCCGGCCGGGGCGGGCGCCCGGCTGGCCGCCGAGCACCTGGCGGCCGTCCGCACCGGCCGCCGCGGGCCGCACCGGATCGTCCTCGGCCACGCGACGTACTCCCTCTTCCCGGTCCGCTCCGCCGGCCGCTCCCCGCAGGCGGCCCGGGATACGCGCGTTACGGCGCTCTCGGACTGGCTGCTCGCCGTCGAGGCCGACGCCGGTGACTGGCCCGAGGAACGGCTCGAACTGCTCCGGGGCGTCACCCAGCTGATCGCGGTGGAACGGGACCGGCGGGACGCGGCGCGCACGGTGCGGCGCCGGCTCGCGCAGGAGGTCCTTGAGCTGGTGCAGGCCGGTGCGGCGCCCGCCGAGATCGCCGCGCGGCTGCGGGTGGCCGCGCCGGTGCTGCTGCCCGGGCTCGGCGCGGCCCCGCACTGGCAGGTGGTGGTGGCCCGGGTCGAGTGGGAGGACGGGCCCGCGGACAGGACGGCCGAGGGCTCCGGCGGGCACCGGGCGGGTGGCGGCCCGGTCGCCCAGTCGCTGCTGGAGGAGATCCTGGTCGACCCGCTCGCCACCGGGCCCGAGCCCGCCGACCGCATCGCCGTCGCACACACCGGCGACGAGGCGGTCGCGCTGGTCCCGCTGCCCGCCGTCTCCGCCGAGCACGACGGCTCGGAGACCGGGGTGCTCGCCGACGCGCTCCTCGCGTCCGTACGCGACCCGCTGACGGCCGGTCTGGACGACGACGGCCGGGTCACCCTCGGCGTCAGCGCGGCGGTGCACTCGGCGGAGGGGCTGCACGGGGCGCTGGAGGAGGCACGGCACGCCCGCCGGGTGGCCGCGGCACGCCCCGGGCGGGTGTGCGCGGCGGGCCACCAGGAGCTGGCCTCGCACGTGCTGCTGCTGCCGTTCGTGCCGGACGACGTCCGGCGGGCCTTCACCGCACGGCTCCTGGACCCGCTGCGCGACTACGACCGCAGGCACCGGGCCGAGCTGATCCCGACGCTGGAGGCGTTCCTGGACTGCGACGGCTCCTGGACCCGCTGCGCCGCCCGGCTCCATCTGCACGTCAACACGCTGCGGTACCGGGTGGGCCGGATCGAGCAGTTGACGGGACGGGACCTGTCGCGGCTTGAGGACAAGCTCGATTTCTTCCTGGCGCTGCGCATGAGCTGAGGTCACGCGGGCGTGCGCCGGGTGGACTGCGGGTGACGCCCCGTCCCACGACTTTGTGAAATCCTTCACCCAGCCTCTTGGCCCGGCCCCGCAAAGGGTGCTGGAATGCCGCCACCACTCAACAGCTCGACGGCGCGCTCGGGGAGGGCAACGTGGCGCATTCCGCCATGTCTGGTAACGGAACGACCGCCGGTGACGATCCGCTCCAGACCGCGGTATGGCGATTGCGCTCGCGGGCCTGCTGGGCCGACGCGGCGGCGCTGCTCCGGCCGGACACCGCGCCGGCCGCGCTCCAGCGGGCCGGGCTGCTGGTCGAGCGCTGTCTGTACACCGAGCGGGGCTGGGCCGAGGCGGAGGACGCGCTGCGTACGGCGGAGGCGGTGGCCCAGAGCGACGAGGAGCGCGGCGCGGCGGCCTGCGAGCGCGGCCAGCTCGCCTACGCGGCCACGCTGCACGGGGTGCGGGACCGGGCGGACGAGGCGCGGGCCGCGCTGGGGCGTGCGGCGGCGCTGATCCCGCCCGGGGCGCCCGGCCGGGCGCTGCTGGACTTCCGCCGGGGGCTGCTGGCCGAGAACCTGGCCCGCTCCCCGCAGGCGGCCCGGGCCGCGTACCGCCGCGCGCACGCGAGCGCCGCCGCGCACGCGGACCCGCTGCTCCTGTCCTTCACCTGGCGGCACCTCGCGGGGCTCGCCCTGCGGGACGGCGAGGTGGCCGAGGCGCGCCACGGCTTCACCGAATCCCTGCGCATCCGGGAGGAGCTGGGCTATCTGGTCGGTACGGCGCCGGCCCTGGCCTCGCTCGCCGAGACCGAGTCCGAGCCGGAGGCGTCCCGCCTGCGCGAGGAGGCCCGCCGGCTGTTCCGCCTCCTCGGCGGCGTACCCACCTGGCTGGCCCAGCACCTCACCCCGCCCACCCCAGACCCAGCCACAACCTGACCACCCCACCTGCGGCTACACGCCGGCGCGGCCCTGGCGGTGCGCGGCCGGGCCGGGCCGGAGCGGGCCGGTCGCCGATGCCGCGTGCCGGACCGGCGTCGTGGCGGGGGTCAGGTGGTGGGGGTGAAGTGGGCTGTCGTGAGGGTTTGGGCTGTGGGCAGGTCGTGGGCGATCAGGGCCTCCAGGAGGGCCGTGTGCTGGGCCGCGTCCGCGAGCAGGTCGGCCCGCTGGCGTCGGGCCGGGCCGCCGACCGGCGGCCACTGGGACCGCCGGTGCAGGTCCTCCGCGATCTGCACCAGCTGCTCGTTGCCGGACAGGGACAGCACCGCCCGGTGGAAGACCCGGTCCGACTCGGCGTACGTCGCCCGGCACCCACAGGACGCGGCACGGACGGTGTCCTCGGCCAGCGGCCACAGCTCGGCCCAGCGTTCGGCCGGCACCGTGCGGGCCAGCCGCAGCACCACCGGCACCTCGATCAGCGCCCGGACCTCCGCCAGCTCGGCCAGCTCCCGCGCGCCCCGCTCGACCACCCGGAACCCGCGGTTCGGCACGACCTCGACCGCGCCTTCGAGCGCGAGCTGCTGCATGGCCTCCCGCACGGGCGTCGCCGACACCCCGAACCGCTCCCCGAGCGCCGGCGCCGAGTACACCTCGCCGGGCGTCAGCTCGCCCGTGACCAGCGCGGTGCGCAGCGCGTCCAGGATCTGCCCGCGCACCGACGCCCGCTGCACGGGCCGCGGCTGCGGAATCGGCGGCTCACCGTGCGTGTGCTCACCGCGTACGCCCGGCGGCGCCGCACCCCGCTGCCGGCCGCGGTCCGCGGGCTGGGCCTGGGCCGGCACCCGGGCCGCCGCGGCCCGCAGCTCCGGGATCCCGGTCCCGGTGGAGTCGTGCACACCGTGCCTCACGGGTCCTCCTCCGGGTTGTCGGCACTTGGGGTCATTACGGCGACTTGTTACCTGTCCGTCAAGCACCTTAGGCGCATGACGCGACAGTTCAAATTCCGAACGGACAAGGCAAGGCAAGGTCATCTCTCGCGGCAGAGCGGGACGAGGCATCCCCCGGCGTCCACTAAGATCATCCACAACCAGGACACCCGTACGGGGGTACCTCATTCACAACTTCCTCACTTGTCGCGGGAACTTTCCGTAGAACCATCCGTACGGGTAGTCTTACTCGAACTCAACTCCCGCCCCTCAAGCGGCAGTTCGAGCAGAACGCTGCCATGGGCATCCCCTTGCACCTCCTTGGCGGCCTCTTGCCCCGAAACCCCCTGAGGGCCGGTGGAATTGGGCCACTATGGCGGGCGTTACGCCCTATCCCAATGCAAGGGACCCCAGATGAGACTGACCGACATATCGCTGAACTGGCTGCTTCCGGGCGCCGTACTGCTCCTGGGCATCCTGGCAGCGGTGGCGGTGCTCGCGCGCAGCAAGCGGTCCGGGGAGCACGCGAAGACCGAGGACTCGTGGGAACGGAGCGAGGAGCGGCGCAGGCGCAAGGAGGCCATCTACGGTACGGCTTCCTACGTACTCCTCTTCTGCTGTGCGGCGGTCGCGGCCGCGCTTTCCTTCAAGGGTCTGGTCGGCTTCGGTGAGCAGAACCTGGGCCTGTCCAACGGCTGGCAGTACCTGGTGCCGTTCGGCCTGGACGGCGCGGCCATGTTCTGTTCCGTCCTCGCGGTGCGCGAGGCCAGCCACGGCGACGCGGCCCTCGGCTCCCGGATCCTCGTGTGGACGTTCGCGGGCGCCGCTGCCTGGTTCAACTGGGTGCACGCGCCCAGGGGCCTGAGCCACGACGGCGCCCCGCACTTCTTCGCGGGCATGTCCCTCTCCGCGGCCGTGCTGTTCGACCGGGCGCTGAAGCAGACCCGCCGGGCCGCCCTGCGCGAGCAGGGCCTGGTGCCGCGTCCGCTGCCGCAGATCCGCATCGTCCGCTGGCTGCGCGCGCCCCGCGAGACCTACAGGGCCTGGTCCCTGATGCTGCTGGAGAACGTGCGCAGCCTGGACGAGGCGGTCGAGGAGGTCCGCGAGGACAAGCGGCAGAAGGAAGAGGCGCGGCTGCGCAGGCGCGAGCAGCAGCGCATGGAGCGGGCCCAGCTGAAGGCCCTCAGCCGCGGGACCCGTGGCTTCATCGGGCGGGGCGGCCGGCAGGTCGAGGTGCAGGCCGTGGAGCGTGGCTCCGCACAGGTTTCCGCGGAGCCTGCCATAGCGGCGCCGGAACTGCCCGTACGCTCTCGGCCCTCCCTTCAGCCGGTCCGCAAAGGAGCTGACCCGATCACCGTCGACCTGACCGCGGAGGACGACACCATGGCGCTGCCGCGCCTCGACTCCCTGGAGCGCAAGCTCAAGGATCTTGAACAGCAGTTCGGCTAGAACTCGGCCGGGACCGGCCCGACCGGGCCCGGACCCCACGGGGCGGGGGCGTGACCACAAGGATCACGCCCCCGCCCCGTTTTCACGCCCCACCCCGCTCGCACCCCGCCTCGCTCGCTGGTGCCGGCCGTTCAGGCGGCTTCCGCGTTGAGTTCGAACCAGACCGATTTGCCCACGCCGTGTGGTCTCACGCCCCAGGCGTCGGCGAGGGACTGGACCAGGAGCAGGCCCCGGCCGTGTGTGCCCTCGTCCGCGGACGGCGCCCGCAGCACCGGCCTGCGGGCCACGAAGTCCCGTACCTCCACCCGCAGTCCGCGGGGACCGACGACGGCCGTCAGGACGGCGTCCCGGTCGGTGTGCACGAGTGCGTTGGTGACCAGTTCGCTGGTGAGGAGTTCCGCTATCTCGGAGCGGCCCGGTTTCCCCCAGTGCCGCAGGAGTTCCCGCAGTTCCCTGCGTGCCTCGGGCACGGCCCGCAGGTTCGCCCGGCCGAGCCTGCGTCGCAGTTGCGGCGCGTGCGTACGGTCCGTGCCGTCGTCGGTGCCTTCTCTCGTCGTCTTCGCCGAGGAGCCCCTGATGACCACGGGGCCGCCCCCTCGTGCCTGCTTTCTCATGTCCCCCGCCCGCACGCCGTCGCCGTTGCCCCTCCTGGTCGAACACGTTCACGGAGATCCATGCCCCATGAGCCCTGGGCCAGTCCTGTCCGACCGCCGACGACCAGCGGTTCGGCCATGGCGATACGGCGCCGTCACGGCGGCCCGGACGCCATGGACACCGTGATCCGGCCACCAAGAGAGCGGTAGGACGCCACGAACGCCACGACAGGATGAGCCGGGACGCCCCGCGCCGGGCGCTGACGCTCTGTCAGTGCACGTGAATCTGGCCGGAATCCATCGCCCCGCCGCCCGTTCGGTCAGGGCCGGGGAATGTTGCGCAGGTTCGAGCGGGCCATCTGGACCATGCGGCCCACACCGCCGTCCAGCACCATCTTCGAGGCGGACAGGGCGAAGCCGGTGACCATGTCGCCGCTGATCTTCGGCGGAATGGACAGCGCGTTGGGGTCGGTGACGATGTCGACCAGGGCCGGGCCCCGGTGCGCGAAGGCGTCCCGCAGCGCGCCGGCCAGCTGCTTCGGTTTCTCCACCCGCAGCCCGAGGGCACCGCAGGCGCGGGCCACGGCGGCGAAGTCGGGGTTGGTGTTGGTGGTGCCGTACGAGGGCAGCCCCGCCACCAGCATCTCCAACTCCACCATGCTCAGCGCGGAGTTGTTGAACAGGACGACCTTCACCGGCAGGTCGTACTGGACGAGGGTCAGGAAGTCGCCCATCAGCATGGCGAATCCACCGTCGCCCGACATCGACACGACCTGGCGCCGGCGGTCGGTGAACTGCGCCCCGATCGCCATGGGCAGCGCGTTCGCCATCGAGCCGTGCGAGAAGGAACCGATGACGCGGCGGCGGCCGTTGGGTGAGATGTAGCGGGCCGCCCAGACGTTGCACATCCCGGTGTCGACCGTGAACACGGCGTCCTCGTCGGCGACTTCGTCGAGCACCGCGGCCACGTACTCGGGGTGGATCGGGATGTGTTTGTCGACCTTCCTGGTGTACGCCTTGACCACACCCTCCAGCGCGTCCGCGTGCTTCTTCAGCATCCGGTCGAGGAAGCGCCGGTTCTCCTTCGTGCGCACCCGCGGCACCAGACAGCGCAGGGTCTCGCGCACATCGCCCCATACGGCCAGGTCGAGCCGGGAGCGGCGGCCCAGCACCTCCGGGCGCACGTCGATCTGCACGATCCGTACGTCGTCGGGCAGGAAGGCGTTGTACGGGAAGTCGGTGCCGAGCAGGATCAGCAGATCGCACTCGTGGGTGGCCTCGTAGGCGGCGCCGTAGCCGAGCAGGCCGCTCATGCCGACGTCGTACGGATTGTCGTACTGAATGAACTCCTTGCCGCGCAGCGCGTGGCCGACCGGGGACTTGATCTTCCCGGCGAACTCCATGACCTCGGCGTGCGCGTCCGCGGTGCCGCTGCCGCAGAACAGGGTCACCTTGTCGGCCTCGTCGATCATCCGGACCAGCGCGTCGACCTCGGCGTCGCCCGGCCGCACGGAGGGCCGGGAGGTCACCAGGGCCAGCTCGGCGGCCCGCTCCGGCGCGGGCTCGGCGGCGATGTCACCCGGCAGGGACACCACGCTGACGCCCCGCTGCCCCACCGCGTGCTGGATCGCGGTCTGCAGCAGCCGGGGCATCTGCTTCGGGGTGGAGATCAGCTCGCTGTAGTGGCTGCACTCGCGGAACAACTGGTCGGGGTGTGTCTCCTGGAAGTAGCCGAGGCCGATCTCGCTGGACGGGATGTGCGAGGCGAGGGCGAGCACCGGCGCCATGGAGCGGTGGGCGTCGTACAGGCCGTTGATCAGGTGCAGGTTGCCGGGGCCGCAGGAGCCGGCGCACGCGGCCAGCTTCCCGGTGATCTGGGCCTCCGCGCCGGCGGCGAAGGCGGCGCTCTCCTCGTGCCGTACGTGGATCCAGTCGATGGCCGCGTTGCGGCGCACGGCGTCCACCACGGGGTTGAGGCTGTCGCCGACGACGCCGTAGAGGCGGCGCACTCCGGCGCGGGCGAGGATGTCCACGAACTGTTCTGCGACGTTCTGTTTGGCCATGGCTTTCGAGTACCCCTCCGGTCCCGGGGGATGAGACGGTCGGCTCGCAGTTCCATGAAGTCACAGGGGCCGCTCTCACGCCTCCCAAACGGCGGCGACCGTACGGTCGTCCGCGTACCCCTTGACCCGCACCTGGGTGTCGGCGAGGAACGCGGCCAGGCCGGGCGGGCTGCCGCCGGACCAGCGCCGGGCCAGATAGGCGCAGAGGGCGGGCTCGCCGCGCAGCGGTTCTGCCAGGCCGCCGCTGCACATCAGCAGCGCGTCACCCGGGCGGGCGACGGAGGCCCGGAAGCGGAAGGGTTCGCGGGGCGGCTCGGGGGCGGGCTCGTAGGGGCTGGGCGGCGTCGGGATCCCCAGGTCCATCGTGAGCCGGTCGCCGTCGGGGGTCTCGGCGGGCGGCGACCCGAAGCCGAGCACCGCGTCACCGGTGGTGTCGGCGGCGCTGACCTGCGGCTCGATGTCCTGCCATGCGCCGTCCCTGAGCCGGAACAGGCCGCCCTCGCCGATGCCGAAGAAGACGCGCGTACGGCAGTCAGGGCGGGCCGGCAGCAGCAGGCAGCGCAGAGTGGCCGCGTACTCCTCCGGGTCGATGCCCTGCTCGGCGGCGCTGGCGCGGAGCCTGCCCAGGCTGCGGTCGGTGAGCCGGTGCAGTCCTGACTTCAGGTCGCCGCGGCGGGCCGCGTGGATGTCCTCGACCAGCCGCTGATGGCTGCGGCCCACGGCCCGGCCGATCCACTGGCATGCCTCGGCCGCGGCGCGGTGGGCGCCCGGGGTGGCCCGGGCGCCGGTCGCCATCGCGACGAGGATCAGCGCCTGTTCGCCGGTGCCGAACCGCGCGGTGAGCAGCGCGTCGCGGCGCGGTTCGCCCCGGTAGCGCGCGGAGTCGCCCCGCACGGACGCGGCCCGCAGGGTGCACACCCCGTACCGGGCACCGTCGAGCACGGTGTCCGCGACCAACTCGTCGAGGCCGTCGGGGTCGGCGAGCGGCAGGGCGGTCGGCTCGGCGTCATAGGTGGGCGGCCCGGACCCGACGTACGCGACGTCCCGTGCCTCAGCGCCCGCCGCGTCCGCCCACGGGGCGGCACCGGGGTCGGCCGCGGCATCCTGCGCGATGCCCTCGTACTCCGGTACGGCGTGCCGGCTGTCCGGGCCCGTCCGCTCCCGCGGGCCGTCGGCGGCGGGGCCCGTCCCGCCGAGGACTCCCGCCCGCGGGGCGCTTTCGCCCCGTGCCCAGTGCGTCGGGGCCGCCGGTTCCGCCGGGCCCGTGGAGGCCGGCCGCGGCGCGGCGGGATCGTCCTCGGACACGCGCTCCTCGGGGCCGGCCGGCCAAGGCGGCGGGTCCGCGGATGGCGGCTCCCCGGGGGCCGGCCAAGGCGGCGGGTCCGCGGGTGGTGGCTCCCCGGGGGCTCCGGACCGCACCGGGCCGGGTGGCTCCCAGGGGGCTCCGGGCCGCGGCCGGACCGGGCCGCCGTCCGGCGGGCCGGAGGCACGCCCCACCACAACCGCGCCCTCACCCTGCCCCGACACCGCGCCCCGTCCCGGTACCGCACTCTCACCCGGCACCGCCGCCTGCCCCGGTACCTCGCCCTCACCAGCAACGGCGCCCTGCCCCGGTATCACGTCCTCACCCGCAACGGCGCCCTGCCCCAGCACCGGGCCCTCGCCCGCCACCGCGACCTCGCCCGCAACGGCGCCCTGCCCCGGCACCGCGCCCTCGCCCGGTATCACGTCCTCACCCGAAACGGCGCCCTGTCCCGGTACCGCGGCCTCGCCCGCCACCGCGACCTCACCCGGAACCGCACCCCGTACCGGTATCGCGCCCTCACCCGCCACCGCCGCCTGCCCCGGTACCGCGCCCTCACCCGAAACCACGCCCTGCCCGGGAATCACGTCCTTGCCCGGTATCGCGCCCTCACCCGAAACCGCGTCCTCGCCCGCCACCGGGACCTCACCCGGAACCGCACCCCGTCCCGCCACCGCGTCCTCGCCCGGAACCGCGTCCTCTCCCCCAGGACGGTCGTCCGGGCCCGCGTCGGCCGCTGGTGCGCACCGTTCCTCCGCCCGGCCGCCGGAGCCCGGCCCGGGCTCCGGCGTGCCCGGCGCTTCCTCAGGCCCGGACCCGGGCCATGCCCCGGGCCAGGACTCGGGCCAGGACCGGGACGTGTTCCGGTTCGTGGTGGCCTCCGCGGCCCGTGGGCTCGGCGCGCCCGGGCCGAGCGTGTGCGAGGCCGAGGCGAAGCGGTCGTCCAGTGAATCGGTCGCGGGTACGGGACCCGTGTCCTCGGTGGAGTCGTCGTACAGCCGGCCCCACCAGTCGTCCGCGTCTCGGGCGGGCCCGCCCCCCTGCTGGCTCATGCCCCTGATTGTCCACCGCGCGGGCCCCGGGACAACGGGACATCGGGAAAAAGCGGCACACCCACGGCCTCGACCGGTGTGCGGGCAAGGCGCTGAACTGCCGTACGGGAAAGGGGCGGTAGACGGTGCGGGCGGTACGCCGACGCCCGTCGCCGGGCGGCTCCACCCCCCACGGGAGAACCGCCCGGCGACATACCGGTGACCCGGTCGCGGACCACCGTCTGCGCGGCCGAACAGCAGATGATCGACTTCGCGGTGCGGCCACCATGGCAGAGTGACCGCTGGTGTGGCGATGATGTGCCGAGGCGGGTTTGCGCCGTGGCCGGTTTCCGCCACACCCGCCGCGAGGTGTGGTCGTGTCGCCGGGGAGGGACGAGGGCTGATGCTGGCAGCGATAGGGCTGGACGAGACGCACGAGACGGCGTACCGGGCACTGGTGTCCGTGGGCGCCGCCGACGTGCCCGATCTGGCGCGCCGGCTGATGCTGGCCGAGCACGACACCGAGCGCGCCCTGCGCCGACTGGAGCGGCACGGCCTCGCGGCCCAGTCGTCGGCCCGTCCGGGCCGCTGGGTGGCGGCGCCGCCGGGCGTCGCGCTGGGCGCGCTGCTCACCCAGCAGCGGCACGAACTGGAGAAGGCCGAGCTGGCGGCGGCCCTGCTCGCCGAGGAGTACCGGGCGGCGGCGGCCGAGCCCGCCGTGCACGACCTGGTCGAGGTGGTGACCGGCGCCGCCGCGGTCGCCCAGCGCTTCCTGCAGATGCAACTGGCCGCGAGCGACGAGGTCTGTGCGCTGGTCACCGGCACCCCGATGGTCGTCTCCGGCGCGGAGAACGACGCCGAGGAGCAGGCCGTCGGACGCGGCGTCCGCTACCGGGTGGTGGTGGAGCGTGCGGTGCTGGACCTGCCCGACGGGATCACCGAGCTGACGGCGGCCCTGGGCCGGGACGAGCAGGTGCGGGTGCTGGACGAGGTGCCGACCAAGCTGGTGGTGGCCGACCGCTCGTTGGCCATGGTGCCGCTCACCTCGCACAGCGCGGAACCGGCCGCGCTCGTCGTGCACGCCAGCGGTCTGCTGGAGCTGCTGTGCGGCCTGTTCGAGTCGGTGTGGCACCAGGCGCTGCCGCTCAGGCTGGGCGCGCAGGGCGTGCGCGAGCAGCGGCCGGACGGGCCCGACGGCACCGATCTGGAGGTGCTGTCGCTGCTGCTCGCCGGGCTGACCGACGCGAGCGTCGCCAAGCAGCTCGACCTGGGCCTGCGGACCGTGCAGCGGCGGGTGAAGCGGCTGATGGAGCTGACCGGGGTGACGACCCGGCTGCAACTGGGCTGGCACGCCTACGAGCGCGGCTGGGTGGCCAGGGACGCCCAGGAGTGACGCGTACCTGCCCTGCGCGACCGGTCGCGTTACGGCACGCTGGGCAGATGGGAGTGTGGGGACTCCTGCTGGTCGGCGTGGTGATGGCGCTCGGCCTGTGCGGGGTGCTGGTGCCCGGGGTGCCGGGTTCGTGGCTGGTGTGGGCCGCGGTGCTGTGGTGGGCGCTGCAGGATCCGCAGCCGGTCGCCTGGGGTGTCCTGGTGGGCGCCACCGGCGTGCTGTTGCTGTCCCAGGTGGTGCGCTGGGCGCTGCCGCCGCGGCGGCTGCGGGCGAGCGGTGCGGCTCCGCGGGCGGGGGCGTACGCCGGTCTTGGGGCGTTCCTCGGTTTCTTCCTGCTGCCCGTGGTCGGGGCGATACCCGGTTTCCTGGCCGGGATCTATCTGCATGAGCGGCTGCACCTGGGCCGCCGCGGCGAGGCGGTGGCCGCGCTGCGCACGACGATGCGCTCGGGCGGCTCCAGTGTGCTGACGGAGCTGTTCACCTGTCTGCTGATCATGGGCGCCTGGCTGGGCGCGGTGGTCTGGGGCTGACGGCGCGACCGGCGCCCGGCGCGGCACGGTCGCGCCCGCGGGGGCCGCGGGCGGTTCACCGAAGAACGCCGAGGTCGATGGCGTCGGCCAGCGCCCGCATGCCCGCGTCGTTGAAGTGCAGATGGTCGCCGGGGTCGTAGGCGGGCCGGATCCGGCGGGGCTGTGCCGGGTCGCGGACGGCCGCGTCGAAGTCGGCGACGGCGTCGAAGGCGCCGCCGGTGCGGATGAAGGCATTGATCCGCTGCCGTACGTCCTCGCGCGCGGCGGTGAAGGCGCCGTGGCCGCCGTACGGCGTGAGGGTGGCGCCCACGACCCGGATGCCGAGGGCATGCGCGCGGGAGACGATCGCGCGGTACGCGGCCTCGAAGTCGCCGACGTCCTTCGCCTCGGGTCTGCCGTTGATGTCGTTGATGCCTTCGAAGACGATCAGGACCCGCGCGCCCGACCGGGACAGGGCGTCGGCGTCCAGCCGGGACAGCGCGCTCGGCCCGGTGCCGTCGCGTAGCAGCCGGTTGCCGGCGATCCCCGCGTTGAGCACGCCCAGCCGGTGCGGCCTCAGGCGTTCGGCGAGCCGGTCGGGCCAGCGGCGGTCGGTGTCCGGGGTGGAGCCGGTGCCGTCGGTGAGTGAGTCCCCGAAGGCGACGACGCTGCCGGCGCCGTTGGTCACGAGGACGTCGACGCCGGTGACGTAGTACCAGTGGCTGGTGGTGGCCGTGTACGCCGAGCCGTTCTCGTCGGCCGCCCGGCCCGCGCCCCGCGGGGCGACATAGCTGGTGCGCAGGGCGGTGCGGTGGTAGGTGGCGGGTCCGCCGTCGGCGGGGGTGTGGACCGTGACGAGCAGATCGGCGGCGGCCGGCACGGCCAGCGGCACCGGATCGCTGACCAGGTCGCCGCCCGCCGGGACCACGGTGGTGGGCGCGCCGCCGAAGGTCACGGTGCGCATCGTGCCGGGGACGGCGTCCGGGCCGGCCGCTCCGCGCAGCGCGACGGTGACCGCGCCGAGCGTCAAGGGGGCGGTGCCGAGCCGGTTGCTGAGGCGGATCCGCAGGAGCTGACCGCCGACGCTGAGGTGCACGACGTTGCGGACGGCGGCGCCGGGCAGCGCGGCGGTGGTGCCCGACGGGGCGGCCTCCCAGGTGCCGGTCCAGGAGCCCGGCACGTCCTTGACCCGCACGGCCTCGACACGGACCGCCGTGGACACCGCCGCGTGCGCGGTACGCGTCGCCGCGGCCGGCGCGGTGGCCGTCGCGGCCCCCGTCTGCGCCGCCGCGCCCGTCGTACCGATCAGCGCCAGCAGCGCCGCCGCGAGTACCCGCCCGGCCTTGACCATGTGTGCGCCCGCCCTTCCCGATGCCCCGCAGGAGCCGAAGGTGACACACGGCCGAGGGGCGCGGGGGCAGCATCACCGCGACGACACCCGCTCGGCCCAGCGCACGCAGCGAACGGACAGCCCGAAACGGGCGCCGCACGCGGTCAGTTCGGGCCTACGGCGCACGCAGGCGGCCGACACGGCGCTTCGCGCGGGCAGTTCGCGTACGACGCGCGCGGACCGTCACGCACGGGCTGCCCGCGCGGGCAGCCCGTGCGGGCAGTCGGTGTGCGGGGTGGCAGGAGCGGTGGGCGTGTGCGGTGGGCGGGGGCTGACCTGGCGCGGGCCGAGCGCATGTGGTCAGGGGTGTGCGAGTGCTCCCTCCAGGGTGAGCAGCCAGGTCTTGCGGTCGATGCCGCCGGCGTAGCCCGTCAGGGAGCCGTCCGCGCCGATCACCCGGTGGCAGGGGCGCACGATCAGCAGCGGGTTGGCGCCGATCGCGCCGCCGACCGCCCGCACCGCGGCCCGCGGCGCGCCGATCCGCGCGGCGATCTCGCCGTACGTCGTGGTCGCCCCGTAGGGAACGGAGTCGAGCGCGGCCCACACCCGCTCCCGGAACGCCGTGCCGTGCGTGCGCAGCGGCAGCCGGAACTCCTTCAGTTCACCGGCGAGATAGGCGGCGAGCTGTTGCTCGGCCGCCCGGAACGGGCCGGGGTCGTGCCGCCAGCCCGCGCCGACCGCGCGGCCGCCCTTCTGGCCGGGCACGGAGAGCGAGGTGAGCGCGCCGTCCGGGCCCGCGGTGAGCAGGAGCGGGCCGAGGGGCGCGGCCACGGTGGTCCAGTACGTCGGTTCCAGGGTCATGCCGTCGTGGACTTCCCTTCGGGATGCGGGTGTTGTGGGGCGTACGGGTCCGGCCCCTCGCCGAGGTCCCGTGCGGCCTCCAGGTGCCGCACGGCGTAGGAGCGCCAGGGCCGCCGGCCGTCCGGCATGTCGAGGCCGGGCGGGGCCACGTCGGGGTCGGCCAGGGCGCGGATCCGGATCGCGGCGGCGACGGCCGGGTCCAGGCCGGGCAGGGCGAGCAGTGCCCGCGTGGCGTCGTCCCGGTCCGCGCCGGGATCGAGCCGTACGGTGCCGTCGGCCAGCGCGGCGGCCAGGGCGCCCAGGGTGCCGTGCGGCTCGGCCTCGGCGAGCACGGCGGGCTCCGGGAACAGATGGGTGAGGCTGCCGCAGGGGGCGTCCAGCGCCTTCCCGTACCGCTGCACCAGCCGTTCGGACCGCGCGGGCCCGGCGAGCGCGCGCACCGCCCACTCGGCCGGGTCGGCGGCTCCGGGTGAGCGCAGTCCGGGCCGGGCGGCGACCAGCGGGGCGAGCAGTGCGTCGGCGCTCAGCCGTTCGTCGACCGCGTACGGATCGGCGTCCAGGTCGAACAGCCGGCGCAGCCGCTGCACCGCCGTGGTCAGGTCCCGCGGATCGGTGAGGTGCAGCCGGGCGTCGAGCCAGCCGCCGGGGTGGGCGGCGGGCCCCGTCCGCGGGGACCGGGTGCGCTCCGCCACGGCGACGATGCCCGTGCCGTACGGCAGCCGGAGCGTGCGCCGGTAGCCGCGGTCGCCGCGGGCGCCGGTCACCTCCTCGACCCCGGGCACGGCCTCGCGCGCGAGCAGGTCGAAGACGGCGGCGGCCTGGTAGGGCCCGCGGTGGGCGAGCCGCAGCGGTATCCCGGCGCCCGGTGTGGTGCGTGGCGGCACGTCCCTGCCGCGGGGCGCCGCGGCGCGCAGCCCGCTCGGGGTGGCCGCGTACACGGCCCGGATCGTGTCGTTGAACTGCCGCACGCTGGCGAACCCGGAGGCGAACGCGATCTCGGTGATCGGCAGGTCGGTGGTCTGCAACAGGACGCGCGCGGTGTGCGCCCGCTGGGCCCGGGCGAGCGCGACGGGTCCGGCGCCCAGCTCGGCGGTGAGCTGCCGCTGGACCTGTCGCGCGCTGTAGCCGAGCCGGTCGGCGAGCCCGGCGACGCCCTCGCGGTCCACGACGCCGTCGCCGATCAGCCGCATGGCACGGCCCACGACGTCCGCGCGCACGTTCCAGTCGGCGGAGCCGGGCACGGCGTCCGGGCGGCAGCGGCGGCAGGCCCGGAAGCCGCGGCCCTGCGCGGCGGCGGCGGTCGTGAAGAACCGCACGTTGCGCCGCTTCGGGGTGACGGCCGGGCAGCTGGGCCGGCAGTAGATCCCGGTCGTCTCGACGGCGAAGAAGAACTCCCCGTCGAACCGGGCGTCCCGGCTGCGCACGGCCTCGTACCTGGTGTCTTCGTCCATCACGTCATCCAGTGTGGGCGACGCGCACGGCAGCGGCTGGCGGAAATCGGACACGACGCTGCCACCGCCGCGGGGCCGCTGCCGCCGCCATGGAGTCGGCTGCCGCCGCCGTGGGATCACGGCCACCGCCGCCATGGAGTCACGGCTGCCGCCGCGCCCCACAGCCGCAGCCCACCGCCCACCGACCCCTCCGCCGACGGCAAGCCCACCACCGGCCACCGCCGCAAGGCCACCGCTGCCACCGCCACGGAGTCACCGCCGACGCCCGCGAGGCCACCGCTGCCGCCGCCACGAAGTCACCGCCGCCGCCGCGCCCCACAGCCGCAGCCCGCCGCCCACCGACCCCTCCGCCGGCAGCCCGCCGCCGGCCGGCGCCGGCACCCGGGCCGACGCCGTGGAGTCACCGCCGGCGCCGTGGGGTCACCGCAGGCGTCCGCGTTTGGCCTCCATCGCCGCCCTGCCCTCCGCGCCCTTGCGCTTCCAGTCCCGGCGCAGCTCGGCGCGCACCCGCGCGTCGGTCTTCGCGACGATCCACTGGTTCTCGCGGACGAGCTTGCGGTAGCTGTCCAGGCGGCGGGCCGGCAGCCGGCCGGTCTCGACGGCGGCCGTGACCGCGCATCCGGGCTCGGTGTCGTGCGCGCAGTCGTGGAAGCGGCACCCCGCGGCCAGTTCCTCGATCTCGGCGAAGACCTGCCCGACCCCGGTCTCGGCGTCGAAGAGTCCGACGCCGCGCAGCCCCGGCGTGTCGATGAGCACGCCGCCGCCGGGCAGGGCGAGCAGATTGCGGGTGGTGGTCGTGTGCCGGCCCTTGCCGTCCACGTCCCGGGCGGCCTGTACGTCCATGACGTCCTCGCCGACCAGGGCGTTGGCGAGGGTCGACTTGCCCGCGCCGGACTGCCCGAGCAGCACGGAGGTGCCCGTGCCGACCAGTGCGAAGAGGGTGTCAAGGCCGTCCCCGTGCAGGGCGCTGACGCTCAGCACGGGCGCCCCGGGCGAGGCCGTCTCCACGTCCCGGACCAGGTGCGCGAGGGTCACCGGGTCGGGCACGAGGTCGGCCTTGGTGAGCACGACCACGGGCTGCGCACCGGACTCCCAGGCCAGGGCCAGGAACCGTTCGATGCGGCCGAGGTCGAGTTCGAGGGCGAGCGACACGGCGACGATCGCGTGGTCGACGTTGGCGGCGAGGATCTGCCCCTCGGACCGCTTGGAGGAGGTGGAGCGCACGAAGGCGGTGCGGCGCGGCAGCAGCGTCCGCACGTACCGCGGATCACCGCCGTCGGGGTCGACGGCGACCCAGTCGCCCGTGCACACGACCTTCATCGGATCGCGGGGAACGACGAACTCGGTGTCTGCGCGGACAACGCCCGCGGCCGTGACGACGTCGCACTGTCCGCGGTCGACCCGGACGACGCGGCCGGGCAGGAGTCCCTGCTCGGCGTACGGAGCGAACTCGGATTCCCAGCCGGCGTCCCAGCCGTACGGGGCGAGTGGATGCGACGAAACCGAGCCCGAAAGAGAAGAAGACGGAGACAAGGGGTAACCCTTCACATGGGTGGCCCCGGCGGCGCGCCCTCAGGCGCTCAAGAGGAGTGTGGTCAGCCGGCGGCCACGGAGGTGGACTGGATGAACTTCCGGATGCGGGCAGCGCCCATCGCAACGACAGCCATCGGTCAACACCTCCCGGATCACGCGCAGCAGACAACGGCGGTACGAACGAGCATGACCATAGCCGCCCGCGCCGACGCTGTGCCAGGGGTTTTCCCACGGACTGGGCCGGACGGACGGCGGGCATGATGTGGGTCCCGCCCGGTGGCGGGCGTCCTGTCGGTCATGGCGTCCCGTCCCTGCGAGGGGCGGGACGGTCGGTCGCCGCGCGGGCGTGACGGCAGGCGCCATCCGCCGTGGCCGAGTTCCCGCCGCCGCAGCTCAGCCGATGCCGTCGCCCGAGCCACCCGTGCACCCACCGACTGCCTCGACCCCATCCGCTGCCGTCGGCCATCACCGGGACCGGCACGCGGTCGGCGCCGCGCCGGCCGTTGCGGAAAACCTCCGGCGGCTCTTCCCTCAGGCGCTCGCGCTCGGCCGGTGTTCCGGCAGGGGGAGGTCGCGGGGGTCCGCGCCGTGGTATCCGGCCAGGAGCGGTCTGGGCAGCGGTCCCTTGATCCGGGCCCCGCCCTCGTGCTCCTCCCAGGCATGGGCCAGTACGCCGACACTGCGCGAGAGGACGAAGAGACCGCGCCCCAGTTCGGCCGGGAAGCCGAGTTCGGCGTAGACGATCGCGGTCGCGCCGTCGATGTTCATCGGAACCGGCCTCGCCCGCCCCCGCGCCAGTGCCGCTTCCAGCGCGAGTCCCGCCGCCAGCGCGCGCCCCGGCACGGCTCCCGCGTCGACGGCATCGCGGACCAGGGCCAGCAGCGGATCGCGGCGCGGATCACGCGGGTGGAAGCGGTGCCCGAAGCCGGGGACGTATGCGCCGCGTTCCCTGAACTCCGCGACCAGTGCCGACGGTTCGGCACCCGCGACGATACGTTCCAGGACCTCCATGCACTGCTGGCCCGCCCCGCCGTGAGTATCACCGAGAAGTCCGACGCCGGTGGCGACCGCGCTGTTGAGGCCCACTCCGCAGGTGGCGGCCATGCGGGCGGCGGCGATGGACGGGGCCTGCGGGCCGTGGTCGACCGCGGAGACCAGCGCCGCCTCAAGCAGCCTTCCCTGTACGGGAGTCGGCAGGTCTCCCCGGAGCATCAGCCAGATCTGTTCCGCGAAGGTGACGCGCCCGATCAGCTGCTCCACCGGGTAGCCCCGCAGCAGGATCTCGCCGGGGCGGATCCGGCTCACCGCGGTGGACCACCAATCGGTGACGCGGGCCCGTTCGACGAACCCGTCCGGCACAGCCGCGCTCCCGTCGCCGCCCGCGGTCATCACACCGTACCCTTCGCCCGAAGTTCCTCGATCTCCCGCTGGTCGTACCCGAGTTCGGCCAGGACCGCGTCCGTGTGCTCGCCGAGGAGCGGCGGGGGACTTGCCGGGCCGACCGGTGCGCCGTCCACTCGGGTCGCGCTGCCCAGCACTTCGAGGGGGCGGTCGCGGCCGTCGGGAAAGGGCAGGCGGCGTACGAAGCCGCGGGCCGCCAGTTGTTCCAGGCCGAGTGCGTCGGGAACCGACAGCACGCGGGCCGCGGGGACACCGGCGTCCGAAAGGATCTCCTCCCACTCCTTCGCGGTGCGCAGCGCGAGCCCGCGCTCGACCTCGGTGCGCAGCGCTGCACGGTGTGTCTTGCGGTCGGCCGGGTGGGCGAAGCGCGGGTCGGCCGGGAGGTCGTCGCGGCCTATGAGCCGGCACAGGGTCGTGAACTGCTGTTGCCGGTTGGCGGCGATGTTGAGGTGGCCGTCGGCGGTGGCGAAGGTCCCGGAAGGTGCGGCGGTGAAGTTGTCGTTGCCCATGGGCTGTGGAGCACGCCCGGTGATCAGGTAGTTGGAGGTGACCCAGCCCATCGCGGTGAGGGCGGCTTCCAGCATCGACACATCGAGGTGGGCGCCCTCCCCCGTCCGCGCGCGGCGCACGAGCGCGGCCGCGATCGCGTAGGCGGCCGCCATGCCGCCCAGGGTGTCCGCGACGGGGAATCCGGCCCTCAGCGGGGCGACTTCGGGCGTGCCGGTGACGCTCATCATGCCGCTGAGTCCCTGCACGATCTGGTCGTACGCGGGGCGTTCGCGCATCGGGCCCGTCTGTCCGAAGCCGGAGATCGCGCAGTAGACGAGGCCCGGGTTCTCCTGCTTCAGCGTCTCCCAGCCGACGCCGAGGCGGTCCATCACACCGGGCCGGAAGTTCTCCACGAGGACGTCGGCGTCGCGCACGGCACGCAGCAGCGCCTCCTTGCCCGCCGGGTCCTTGAGGTTGAGGGTCAGGGAGCGCTTGCCGGCGTTCTGTGCGAGGAACGACGCACCGAGCAGGTCCTCGCCGAGTGCGCGGTCGGCGCCCAACTGCCGTGCCAGATCACCCGATCCGGGCATCTCGATCTTCAGCACGTCGGCGCCTTGAAGGGCGAGTTGATAGCCCGCGAAGGGCCCGGCGAGAACGTTCGTGAGATCGAGGACGCGAATGCCGTCCAGGAGTGCGGTGCTCATCGGGCTCCGCCTCCGATGCAGTCGAGGGCGGTGAGTTCGGCGGCGGCCTCGACGAGATGTTTCGAGAAGCCGGCCACGGCGTCGTCGGTGAAACGGGTGGTGGGGCCGCCCAGGGCGAGGGCGGCCACGACACGGCCGGCCCTGTCGAACACGGGCGCCGCGACGCCGGACACGCCCGCCTCGCGTTCCCCGTGGCTGGCGGACCAGCCCGTCACCGCGGCCCGTTGCGACCGCTCCCACAGCGTCACGGCCCAGTCCTCGTGCGGGGCGCCGGCCGCGACCGCCTCGACGTCGGCGCGCTCGGCGCGGGACAGCAGGACGTGGCTGGCGGCGCCCGACCACAGGGGCATCTCCTCGCCGACGCGGACGACGTGGCGCAGCGTGCGGGTACCCTCGTGCCGGGCGACGCAGACGCGGGCGCCCTGCTGACGCACGTACAGATGCACGGCCTCGCCGCCGCTCGCCTCGCTCAGGCGCTTCAGCACGGCGAGTGCGGACTCCGGCAACTGCCAGGTGGCGTTGGCCAGTTCGGCCCAGCGCAACAGACCGGGTCCGGGGACGGCCCGGCCGTCGCCTCGGCTCCACAGCAGGCCGCACCGCTCCAGCGTGTGCACCAGCCGGACAACGGTGCTCTTGGCCAGGCCCGTCTCGTCGACCAGCTCGCGGACGGTGCGCGCGGGATGCTCGGTGTCGAACAGGGCGAGCAGGTCGACCGCGCGCTGCACGCTGCGCACGCCTCCCGCTTCGGGCTCGGACATGGTTCTTCCTCCCAGCGGCACCAACACATCGGTGCCGACCTCTTGTCACGGGGTGGGCCCCTCCATAACATCACCGAACCATTCAGCGGCACAAGAGGACCACCAGGCGGTACTTCGGTGATCCTCACCCGCTCGGAGCATTCGGCGACGAGGGAGTCCCCCATGAGCGAAGTGGCAAGCAGACGACGGCTGTTGCAGCCGAGGGTGGCGATCGCGGCCGTCTTCGGGACGACCGTCGAGTGGTACGACTTCGCGCTCTACGGCATCGCGGCCTCCCTGGTGTTCAACAAGGTCTACTTCCCCGACAGCGACCCGCTCGTCGGCACGATCCTGGCGTACGGCACGTTCGCCATCGGCTTCCTCGCCCGGCCGCTCGGCGGCGCCTACTTCGGCGAGAAGGGAGACACACAGGGCCGCAAGAAGGTCCTGGTGGCCACGCTGCTGCTGATGGGCCTCGCCACCACCGCGATCGGCCTGCTGCCGACGTACGGGCAGATAGGCGTGGCCGCGCCGCTGCTGCTGACAGCGCTGCGCTTCGTGCAGGGGTTCGCGGCCGGCGGCGAGAAGACCGGCGCCCTGGTCATCCTGTTCGAGAACGCGCCGCCCAAGTGGCGCGGGCTGCTGACCTCGCTGCCCGCGATCGGCACGGGCACCGGAACGCTCCTGTCGACCGGCGTCTTCGCACTGTGCACCGGGCTGCTGAGCGACGAGGCGTTCCTCGCGTGGGGCTGGAGGCTCCCGTTCCTGCTCAGCGCGGCGCTCACACTGTTCGGGCTGTGGGTGCGCACGTCCCTTGAGGAAACCGCCGAGTTCCGGGAGAACGGCGTTCTCGCACCCCGGCACCGCGGCGGCACCTGGCGCGAGCGCCTGGCCCGTACGCGGTTCATGGAGGCATGGCGGCGCTACCCCAAGGAGATGCTGATCGTGATCGGCGCGGGCGCCGCCGAGAACGCCGGCTACTACATCTTCGGCACCTTCTCGGTGGCGTACGCCGAGGACCGCGGCCTGCCGACCGCCGCACTGCTCAGCGGGATCTCGATCGCCGCGGCCGTCAAGCTGGTGACGGTGCCCGCGTTCGGTGCGCTGTCGGACCGGGTCGGGCGGCGGCCGGTGTCGATCGGTGGCGCGCTGGTGCTGCTGCTCACGGCCTGGCCGTTCTTCTCGATCGTCGACGGCGGCAACACGGCGCTCACCTGGCTGGCCCTGCTGGTCACCCTCGGCGTCGGCCAGTCGGCGATCCTCGGTTCACAACCCGCTTTCTTCGCCGAACTCTTCGACACCAAGGTGCGGTTCAGCGCGGTCGGCGTCGCCAACAACATCGGCACGGTACTCACCGGCGGACTCGCGCCCATGCTGGCCACGGCACTGCTGCTCTGGTTCGACCACAGCGTGGCCGGAGTCGTCGTCTTCATCGCGCTGATGAGCGCGATCACGGCGGGGACCGTGGCCTGGGCGAGGGAAACCCGGCACAGGGGCCGCCCCGAGGAACGGCCCCCCTCTCCCAGCGAGTCGGAACTCACGGCAGCCGACTGAGGCGGAAGCGTGCGGGAACAGTGACGTCAAGGGCCCAGGGTCGCGCCTGTGGCCCCGGCGAACCGACCCGGTCGATCGCCGCCGACGGCGGGTACGTCCACCGGTTCGACCGCTCCGGGCAAGGTCACCATGACGCCGGTCCGGCACGGGCGAGGGTTTCGGCGAGCGGCGGCGTTCAGGCGCCGGGAGTCCCCACGTGGGAGAGGGCCCGCCGCCGGGCGCCGCTCGACCGGCCGCCACTTCTCCAACCGCGTGCTGGGCTTGCCCGGTAGGGGGTGCGCCCGGTGAGGGTGCGGGTCAGTGGGCCGCGCAGGCGTGGCCGTTGAGGGTGAACGCGGACGGGGCGGAGTTCCGGCCGTGCCAGGAGGCGAGGAAGCCGAAGCTGAGGCGGCCGCCCGCGGCGACGGACTTGTTGTAGTCGGCGGCGGTGGCGGTGACCCGGGCGCCGTGCTGGCTGAGGCTCGCGTCCCACATCTGGCTCACCTGCTGGCCGTCCCGGAAGGACCAGGAGACACGCCAGTCGGCGAGGGCCTGCGCGGTGCTGATGGTGACGGTGGCCTGGAAGCCGTCGGGCCACTCGTTGACCTGCTCGTACTCGAACCGGCAGGCGGCACCCGGCCGGGTCGCGGCAGCCGGGCCGCGGGCGGTGGAGGCGGAGGTGCCCTGCGGTTCCGGGTCGGGGGCGTGGCCGGCCGGCCCGGTCGGGGTGCCGGTCGCGGTGCCGGACGCGGACGGGGCCGTGGAGCGGGCGGTGGGCGCGGTGCGCGAGGGGTCAGCGGACGGGAGCGGCACGCCGGGGTCGGCGACCGGCTGCCGGTCGTCGGGGCGTGCGGCCCGGTCCTCGTCCGAGCCGCCGAAGGGCATCATCGACACGCCGAGCGCCAGCAACGACAGCAGGACGGCCGCGGCGAGCAGGCCGCCGCGCAGCAGCCGGCCACGGCCGGCGCCCTCCTTCGGCTCCTCGCTCTCCGGGTCCGCCGGTGCCCCGGGGCGGCCGACGCCGAGCCGCACCTCGGCGGCCCGGCGGCGGCGCTCCAGATAGGCGAGGCCGCCCCAGCCGATGACCCCGCCGGCCAGCGCAGCGGGCAGTCCGCCGCCGTGCAGCCGCAGACAGGCGGCGGCCTCAGCGCACTGGACGCAGGTGGCCAGATGCCGGGAGAGGTCGTCGGGGGTGTCGGTGGCGGGCGAGCGGGTGACCGCGTCGAGCAGCCGGGCGTAGCTGCGGCACTGCGCGTCCAACGGGGTGTCGAGGTGGGCGCGGTGGCAGCGGTCCCGGAACAGGGCCTGGACCTGGCCGAGTTCCTGGCCCGCGACCTCCGGGTCGAGGCCGAGCCGGCGGGCGACGACGGGCAGCGGCAGCGCCTCCACCTCGACCAGCCACAGCAGCGAGGCGTCCGCCTCCTGGAGGTCCCTGAGCGCGCGCAGGGCGACCGGGCGCAGCAGCGGCGGCCCGGTGTAGCGGGCGGCCTTGTCGGAGTTGAGCCACAGCCGGAGGTCGGGGTCGAGCCGGTGGCCGAACCCGTCGGCCTCCCAGCCGGCGGCCGTGCTGCGGACGGCGGTCAGCAGCAGCGGGATCATGGGCAGCCGGGGTGCGCGCCGGCCCGCCCGCACCGGCGAGGACCCCGCGTCGCGCGCCTCGCGCAGGCCCGCCGCGAACGCCTCCGTGGCCAGCTGGTTGGCCGTCTGGGCGCCGGATGTGCACAGGTCGGCGTAGGAGAGCACGGCGTCCCAGTACTCGGCGAACAGCGCCGCCTCGGTGGCGTCCTGGGGGGTCGGCAGGTCGGGCATGGGTCTCCTGCATCCACGAGCGAGGTCAACTCACCATATCGGCAGTGGAGTTGGGGGGAACCTCGCGGAAGGGCCCGAGCTTTTCACGCTTTCGACACAACTGACAAGCGGCCTATTCAATTCTGGCTGCGGGCACCGTACGGCGGGTCGTTGCGCCGTACGGTGCCGAGCGGCGCGGTCCGCCGCGAGCCACAACTCCGGCCTCCTGTACGGACGGCGACCGGGTTTCGACTCACCGTGGCACGCCGCCGGTCCCGCGGACCACGAGCGGCTGGGCTGCGCCGGGCGGGCGGCACGGTCAGAGCCCGGCCGGCTCCTGCGCGGGGAGGCTGTCCATGAACGAACTGACGGAGAAGACGGCACGGCCGGGCCCGGGCGGGCCGTAGCCGGGCGGGGAGGACAGGCCGAAGTCGTCCATGGTGGCGCGGTACGCCTCAAGGAGCCGGATGTGGTACTCCAGCGGCGCCCCCTGCGGGTTGGCCTTGCCGAGCGGGGTGGTGGGCTCCGGGCACCAGGTGGTGAAGCGGGGCGTGATCCCGTGCGACATGAAGAAGCGCAGGCCCTCGGTGGTGGACGCGATGGCCTCGTCGACGCCGGTGAAGCCGAACGGCTCGGCCATCTCGACGCCCGCCACGAAGTTCGGGATGACGTTGCGCGCGCCGAACACCTCCGCCGAGTCGAGGATGCGCCGGTGCCACTCGTCGCGGCCGACATAGCGCTCCTTGCCCGGGCAGTACAGCTCGAACAGCCTGCGGTCCCACACCTCGAAGTTGGGGTGGTAGATCTGCACGCCGTAGTCCTTGAAGCGCTGTACGTCGTCCTTGGGCAGTGCCTGCGCGACGACCTTGCCGATCCAGCGGCCCGGGAAGCGTTCCTCGATGGCCTTGGCGTAGTGGCCGTAGAAGTCGGCCTCGTCGCGCCCGGCGACCGTCTTGGTGATGGCGCCGCCGGTGAGCGTGTAGGCGGTGGACGCCTTCTGGGTGTCGTACCGGTCGATGATCTCCAGCGCCTCCAGGACCTCCTCGACGTCCTTCACGCCGGTGTAGGGCCGCCCGGCCGCCTTGTGCTGGCGCCAGTTGTGGTTGATGTCGCAGTACTGGCACTCCTCCTTCGCGCCGAAGTACTGGCAGACCCGGAAGACGGTCAGATAGATCAGGTAGCCCCACTGGATGGTGGGGGCCACCTCCATCACGGACTTCCCGTTGGACAGGGTGTGCCGGTAGTACTCGGGCATCGGCGGCACGCCGACGTCGGCGATCCGCTTGCCGTCGAGGTAGAGGCCGAGCAGCCCCCCGTCGTCGGCGGCGACCCGGTACGGCGAGGACGGGTTCACCCGTACGGAGACCACGGTCCTGCGCAGGTCGTAGGGGCCGCCGGTGAGGATGATCTCCTCCGGTGGGCGGCGCAGCGCGGCCTCGCCCAGCTCCGGCAGGGTGCCGTGGTCGAAGGAGAAGATGAAGTACGACTTCGGCTTGACCTCTCCGTCCTCGTTGTCGGACAGGGCGGACGCGTCGAAGGCGACACCGCCCCGGAGCAGGTCCTCCTTGATGACGGCTTCCCGCGGTACGTGCGGGAACCGCTCCATCAGATCCTCGACCAGCGCGGTGCGGCTGCCCATCCCGTCTCTCCTCCCGGCTCAGGCGTTCGACTCCTCACGGTATGCCCCCGCCCGCACGCCCCATGTGCCGGGTCCCCCGGCGCGCCGCGCTCGTCTCGCGCGGCGGGGCGGGGCCGGCGCCGTCGCGGGGCCGGGCGGCCGGGTAGGTGGCGTCGTGGGGCGGGTGGGGCCGGGGCTGGGGTGGGGGGATGAGAAGGTCGGGGGAGGAGTCGTTGTCGGGAGGGGTGGCGGGGATGTCGCAGAGAGTTACGAACTGGGCGGGCAACGTCAGCTATACGGCCAAGGAGTACCACCGCCCGCGGTCGCTGGACGCGCTGCGGTCGCTGGTGGCCGCGAGCGCGCGGCTGCGGGTGCTGGGCAGCGGCCATTCGTTCAACGGGATCGCCGACCCGGGCCCCGACGGCGTCCTGCTGTCGATCGCGGAGCTGCCGCGGCTGCTGGACGTGGACACCGCGGCCCGCACGGTACGGGTCTCGGGCGGCGTCCGCTACGCGGAACTGGCCCGCACGGTGCACGCGCACGGTCTGGCGCTGCCCAACATGGCCTCCCTGCCGCACATCTCGGTGGCCGGTTCGGTGGCCACCGGCACCCATGGCTCCGGGATCGGCAACGGCTCGCTGGCCGCGCCGGTGCGGGAGGTGGACCTGGTGACGGCGGACGGCTCGACGGTGACCCTCGCCCGCGGCGATGCCCGCTTCGACGGCGCGGTGACCTCCCTCGGCGCGCTCGGCGTGGTCACCGCGCTCACCCTCGACCTGGAGCCCGACTACCGTGTCGAGCAGCATGTGTTCACCGAACTTCCCCTGACCGGCCTGGACTTCGAGACGGTCGCGGCTTCGGCGTACAGCGTGAGCCTGTTCACCGATTGGCGGCGGCCGGGCTTCAGACAGGTGTGGCTCAAGCGGCGCACCGACCAGGCGCCGCCCCGCTTCCCCTGGGCGACGCCCGCGACCGAGGCCCTGCACCCGGTGCCGGGCATGCCCGCGGTCAACTGCACCCCGCAGTTCGGGGTGCCCGGGCCATGGCACGAGCGACTGCCGCATTTCAAGGCGGAGTTCACCCCGAGCAGCGGCGACGAGTTGCAGTCGGAGTACCTGCTGCCGCGCACGGCCGCACTGGACGCGCTGCACGCGGTGGACGCGATCCGCGCCACGGTCGCCTCCGTCCTGCAGACCTGCGAGGTACGGACCGTCGCCGCCGATCCCCAGTGGCTCAGCCCCGCCCACGGCCGGGACTCGGTCGCGCTGCACTTCACCTGGGTGGACGACATGGCGGCGGTGCTGCCGGTGGTGCGCCGGCTGGAGCAGGCGCTGGACCCCTTCGCGCCACGCCCGCACTGGGGCAAGGTGTTCACCGTGCCGGCGTCCGTGCTGCACGACCGGTACCCGTGCCTCGACGACTTCCTCGCGCTCGCCAAGTCCCTTGATCCGACGGGCAAGTTCGCCAACGCCTTCGTCCGCGAGTCGCTGGGCGCCTGACTTCGTACGGTCCCCTGGCTGTCGACTTCGTACAGTCCCCCGGCTCTCGACTTCGTACAGTCCCCCGGCTCTCGACTTCGCACGGCCGTCCGACTTCGTACGGCCCCTTTCCTAAGTCCTTGCCGAATCCCTTGTCCGGCACCCGCACAGCCCCTAGCCTGTGCGCCGCGCCGGTGCCGTCGTCGCCCCGGCCCGAGGGGACAAGGGGGCAAGGGCACAAGGGGACAAGGGCACAAGGGGACGAGAGGGGGCAGCCGGGTGAAGCGCACGTCACGTGACATCCGCACCGCGAACCGCTACGAGGTGCTGCGCCGGATCATCGCCGAGTCGCCCACGTCCCGGCAGGAGCTGGCCGCCGCCACGGGCCTGAGCCTGGCCACGGTCGCCACCCTCGTCGGCGAACTGCTCGACCTCCGCATGATCACCGAGGTCGGCTTTCAGGAGTCGGCGGGCGGCCGTCCGCGGGGCCTCGTCGCCGTCAACGCCTCAGGGGGCGCCCTGATCGGCGTCGACATCGCGGAGACGTACGTCCATGCCGAACTGTTCGACCTCGCGCTCGGCGTGCTCGCGCGCGCCGACGAGGACATGCGTCCCACGGAGAGCCGCCCGGAGCAGGTGGTCGCGCACGTCGCCGCCGCCGTCGGTGCGGTGCTCGCGCGGGCCGGGGTCGAGGCGGACCGGGTCCTCGGCGTGGGCGTGAGCGTCCCGGGCCAGGTGGACCGGGACACCGGCATCGTCGAGTACGCACCCAACTTGGGCTGGCACGACGTGCCGCTGCGCGCTCTGCTCGCCGGGCACATCGACCGCCCGCTGTACCTGGACAACCCGCTGCGCGCCTGTACGGTGGCCGAGCTGTGGTTCGGGGCGGCGCGCGGCCGGCAGGACTGCGTGGTGGTCAACCTCGGCACCGGGGTCGGCGCCGGTCTCGCGCTGGGCGGCGGACCGCACCGGGGGGCCAGCAACAGCGCCGGCGAGTGGGGCCACACCACGCTGGTCCTGGACGGGCGGCCGTGCCACTGCGGCAACCACGGCTGTGTGGAGACGTACGTCGGCGCACCCGGCATCATGCGGAATCTGCGGGAGCTGAGCCCGCGTTCGGCGTTGCTGCACCCCGAGGACCAGACGGCCACCATCGACGCTCTGGCCTGCGCGGTGGCCGCCGGCGATCCGGTGGCGACCGCGGTCGTCCGGGACACCGCCCGCTATCTGGGCGCGGGCATCGCCGATCTGATCAACCTGCTCAATCCGGAAGTGGTCGTGCTGAGCAGTTGGGTCGCCGCCCGGCTCGGCGAGCGGCTGCTCGGCGAGGTGCGCGAGGCCGTGGCCCGGCACGCGCTGCGCCGTCCGCTGGCCGCGACGGAGATCGTCCTGTCCCCGATATCCACCGACCCGGTCTCACTGGGCGCGGCGACCTTCGCCCTGGAGGGCGCCCTCCGGCCGTCCGGCTGGCACCACCGGGCGGCCGGGCACCCGCGCACCGGATCCGCCAGACGCTGACCACCGGTGCCGAAAACACCGGAGCCGAACCGCAAGGGCCGAACGCCGAGAGCCGAACGCCGAGGGTCGAACAAGGAGACCGATGTCTTTCCGTACCGCCGACTACGTCGAGGACGTCTCGCCCGGCTCGGGGACCCTGCCGCCCCGGGCCTGGTACGCCTCCTCCGACGCCGCTTCCCTTTCCCTGAACGGCGGCTGGCGCTTCCGTCTGTCGCCGACCGCCGACGCCGAGGACACCGCGTTCGCCGAGCCCGGCTACGACTGCGACGCCTGGGCGGAGGTCTCGGTGCCCGGCCACTGGGTCCTCCAGGGCCATGGCGCCCCGATCTACACCAACCACCGCTACCCGTTCCCGGTGGACCCGCCGCATGTGCCCACCGAGAACCCGACCGGCGACCACCTGCGCGTCTTCGACCTGCCCGAGGACTGGCCCGACCTCGCCGGCGGCGGCTGCGTGCTGCGGTTCGACGGCGTGGAGTCCTGCGCCCGCGTCTGGCTGAACGGCACGGACCTCGGCGAGTTCAAGGGCTCCCGGCTGCCGCACGAGTTCGCCGTCGGGCATCTGCTGCGGCCCCGCGGCAACGTACTGGCGGTCCGCGTCCACCAGTGGTCGGCCGGCTCGTACCTGGAGGACCAGGACCAGTGGTGGCTGCCGGGCATCTTCCGTGACGTCACCCTGCTGCACCGGCCGGCGGGCGCCGTCCTCGACTTCTTCGTGCACGCCTCCTACGACCACACCACCGGCGCGGGCACACTGCGTGTCGACTCGGACGTGGCCGGCCGGGTCACCGTGCCGGACCTCGGTGTCGACGTCGCGACCGGCGAGCCGGTGACGGTACCGGTGCGGCCGTGGACGGCGGAGACACCCACGCTGTACGACGGGGTGCTGACCACCGAGGGCGAGCGGGTGCCGCTGCGCATCGGCTTCCGCACGGTGCGACTGGCCGACGGGCTGATCGAGGTGAACGGCACGCCGATCCTGTTCAAGGGCGTCAACCGGCACGAGTGGCATCCGCGCCGGGGCCGCGCCCTGGACCCGGAGACCATGCGCGAGGACGTGCTGCTGATGAAGCGGCACAACATCAACGCCGTACGCACCTCGCACTATCCGCCGCACCCCGCGTTCCTGTCGCTCTGCGACGAGCTGGGCCTGTGGGTGATCGACGAGTGCGACCTGGAGACCCACGGCTTCACCGAGCAGGGCTGGCGGGACAACCCCGTGGACGACGACCGCTGGACCCCGGCGCTGCTGGACCGCGCCGCCCGGATGGTCGAACGCGACAAGAACCACCCGTCGGTGGTGATCTGGTCCCTCGGCAACGAGGCCGGCACCGGCCGCGGCCTGACCGCGATGGCCGAGTGGATCCGCGGCCGGGACTCCTCGCGGCTCGTGCACTACGAGGGCGACATCACCTGCCGTGACACGGACGTGTACTCCCGCATGTACGCCGCGCACGCCGAGGTGGAGCGGATCGGCCGGGGCCTGGACGGCGGCACCGGGCGGCGCCGCCGGCTCCCCTTCATCCAGTGCGAGTACGCGCACGCCATGGGCAACGGCCCCGGCGGCCTCGCCGACTACCAGCGGCTCTTCGAGTCGTACGCACGGCTCCAGGGCGGCTTCGTCTGGGAGTGGATCGACCACGGCATCGAGGACGAGCGCCACGGCTACGCGTACGGCGGCGACTTCGGCGAGGAACTGCACGACGGCAACTTCGTCTGCGACGGGCTGCTGTTCCCGGACCGGCGGCCCTCCCCGGGGCTGATCGAGTACAAGAAGGTGATCGAGCCGGTCGGCATCGACGGAGACGGCGCGGCCGGCACCGTGCGCATCGTCAACAAGCAGGACTTCGCCGATCTTTCCGCGTTCGCGTTCACGTGGGCCTACCAGGTGGACGGCGAGACGGTCGAGTCGGGCGCCCTGCCGGTGCCGGCCCTGGCCCCCGGCGCGTCGGCCGAGGTGAAGCTTCCGCAGCCGCCCCCGGCCGGCCCGGGCGAGACACAGGGGACGGTGCGGGCGGTGCTGGCCGCCGACACCCCGTGGGGGCCGCGCGGGCATGTGGTCGCCTGGGGCCGGTTCGCGGTCACCGCGCGCCGGGCACCGTCCGTCGCGGCGACCGCCCGGCCGGTCGCCGACGAGCGGCGGATCACGCTCGGCCCGGCCGCCTTCGACGCCCGCACCGGTGCGCTCACGGCGATCGGCGCGGTGCCGGTCACCGGTCTGCGGCTGGACGTGTGGCGGGCGACGACCGACAACGACGACGGCGCGGCCTGGCAGACCGACACCCGGTACGGGCTGCTGTGGCGCCGGCTCGGCCTGCACCGCATGCGGCACCGTGTCGACGCGGTGGATGCCGGGGGCGACGCGCTGACGGTGCGCACCCGGGTGGCGCCGGCCGGCCGCGATCTCGGCCTGGCGACGGTGTACCGCTGGACGTCGGACGGTGCCCGGCTGGGGCTGACGGTGTCGGTGAGCCCGGAGGGCGACTGGACGCTGCCGCTGCCCCGGCTCGGCATCCGCCTCGGGCTGTCCGCGGCCGACCGGGTGCGCTGGTTCGGCGGCGGTCCCGGCGAGGCGTACCCGGACACCAGGTCGGCGGCGCTGCCGGGCCGGTGGGAGTCCACGGTCGACGAACTGCAGACGCCGTATGTGCGTCCGCAGGAGAACGGCGCCCGGGCCGACGTCCGCTGGGCCGAGATCGGCGGCCTGCGCGTCGAGGGGGACCCGGAGTTCTGGTTCACCGCCCGGCGCTGGACCACCGAGCAGCTGGACGCCGCCCGGCACCTCGGCGACCTCGCGCCGGGCGACACGGTGTGGGTGAACCTCGACCACGGCCAGCACGGCATCGGCTCCCAGTCCTGCGGCCCGGGCCCGCTCCCCCAGTACCATCTGCGCCCCGAACCGGCCGAGTTCTCCTTCGTCTTCACCGAACTCGCCTGAGCGTCCCGGTCCCCGCCCGCGCTCCGGGACGCAGTGCCCGTGCACCCGGGCGGGGACGTGGCGTCGTCCCGCGAGCCGGTGGCCCGGAGCGCCGGCGGCGGCAGGGCGATCAGCGGCTCCGGTGCGGGCCGGCGGGGCTCATCCGGGTCGCCGCTCCAGCGCCTGTACGTCGTCGTAGGAGGGCGTCGTACCGCGCGGGGCGTGTCCGCCCGCGATGTCGGCCATGGCGTCCAGTGCGGCGCCCAGCGCCCTGCGGTACAGCAGCGAACCGAGGCTGATCCGGCGTACGCCGAGGTCGGTGAGGTGGGGGACGGTGGGTCCGGTGGGCGAGTAGAGGATGTTCAGGGGGACGTCGAGGTGCCGCAGCAGGGCGGCGATCTCGTCGGGGTCGCTCAGGCCGGGCACGAACACGCCGTCCGCGCCCGCCCGTTGGTAGGCGTCCAGCCGCTTTCCGGTGCCCTGCCCGTCGCCCAGCCAGTAGGTGTCGGTCCGTGCGTTGACGAAGAGGCCGGGCGCGGCGGACTTGACGGCGGTGATCTTCGCGGCGTGCCGGTCCACGGGTCCGAGCCCGTCCTCCAGGTTGATGCCGACGGCCCCGACGGCCCACAACAGCCGTGCCAGCTCGGCCACTTCGCCGAGGTCGTCGCTGAAGCCGCCCTCCGCGTCGACGGAGAGCAGGAACGGCTCGGTGCCGAGCGTCAGGGCGAGCCGGAGGGTGTGGTCGCGGGTCGCCGCCGCGCCGTCGGGCAGCCCGGCCGCCGCGGCGACACCGAGGCTCGTCGTGCCGATCGCCGGGAACCCGCGTGCGGCGAGGGCGGCGGCGGAGGCGTGATCCCAGGCGTTGGGCAGCAGCAGGGGCGCACCCGGACGACGGTGCAACTCGGCGAAGGACGGAGCCGCTGCCGACAGCGTGTCCGCTGCGGTCGCCGGTGCGGTCGCCGGTGCCGCCTCCTGTGCGGCCTTCCGTGTCGCTTTCCGTGCGATGTCGCTCATGAGACCGACGCTAGCCCCGTATCACTTCGGCACCGGCCGAACCGTCGGCCCAGGCCGCGCATGCCGGTCCGGCGTCGCGCATGCCGGTCCGGCGTCGCCGACGTCGTGGCCGGCAGCAGTCCTGGCGGCAGCGGTCCTGGCGGCGGTGGTCAGATTCAGGTGGGGTGCTCGGGGGGTGCGGAGGCGGGGGGCGCGGTGCGGCGGAACTCGCTCGGGTTGACGCCCCGGACCCGTTTGAACGCCGCGCTGAATCCGAACGGGTCGGAGTAGCCCACGGTGCGGGCGATGTCCGCGACGGTCGCGGCCTCCCGCTCGACCAGGAGGTCGGCCGCCAGCGTCATGCGCCAGCGGGTGAGATAGGTCAGCGGCGGTTCGCCGACCAGCTCGGCGAACCGCTTGGCCAGCGTCGAACGCGACACCCCGGCGCGCTCGGCCAGCGCGGTGACCGTCCAGGGAGCCGCCGGCTCGGCGTGCAGCAGACGCAGCGCGTCGCCGACCACCGGGTCCCGCTGGGCGGCCCACCAGGCCGGGGGCTCGCCGCCGGGCCGGTCGAACCACTCCCGCAGCGTGCAGACCAGCATCCAGTCCAGCAGCCGGTCGAGTACGACCTGCTGGCCCGGTGTGTCGACGGCGACCTCGGCGGCGACATGGTCCAGCACCGGGTCGGCCGTGCCCCCGGCGTCCACGCGCAGCACGACGGGCAGCGCGTCCAGCAGCCGGCGGCTGATCTCGCCGCGCACCGGATAGGCGCCGACGATCAGGGTCGTCGCACCGGGACCGGCACCGGTGTCTCCGCCGGGGTCGTGCCAGCCGAGCCGGTGCCGGGTCCCGCCCTGCTCGGGCGTCGCGCAGTGCTCGCCGCACGCGACCGGTTCGGCCCGGGTGCCGACCTCGTCGGCGAAGGTGAACGTCGTGGGGCCGCGGACGACGATCGTCTCGCGGGCACGCAGCGGCTCGGGCGGGCCGTGCTCCGGCACGATCCAGCCCGCCCCGGTGAGCACGGTGCACAGGGTCAGCGGCGCGCCGTCCACGAAGTGCAGTGCCCAGGGCGGGGACAGGGTCGAGCTGCCGAACAACGAGCCGTGGGCGCGCACCCCACGGATCAGATCACTGAACACATCCACCTCAGCGAGGTTAGACGCATACACAGGTGATCCGGCTTCTTACCTATGGGATCGTCCGAGTCGGCCGGGTTGAATCGGCGTCATGAGCAACGACACCACTCTCGTCCTCGGCGCGACGGGCAAGACCGGCCGGCGGCTCGCCGCCCGGTTGCGGCTGCGCGGCACGCCGGTGCGTACCGCCTCACGGTCGAGCCCGACCCGGTTCGACTGGTCCGAACCCGGCGGCTGGGACGCGGCCCTGCGGGGTGTCGCCGCCGTCTATGTGGTCGCCCCGAGCGTGCCGGGCCCGGTGCACGAGTTCGTGGCCCGGGCCGAGGCCGCCGGAGTGCGGCGGCTGGTGCTGCTCTCCGGGCGCGGCGCCGACACCTGGGGCGACTCCTCGTTCGGCCTCGACATGCGGTCGGCCGAGGACGCCGTACGCGGCTCGGCGCTTCAGTGGACCGTGCTGCGGTCCTCGAACTTCGCCCAGAACTTCGACGAGGACGTCTTCCACGCCCCGCTGGTCGCGGGGGAACTGGCGCTGCCGGCCGGCGTGGTTCCCGAGCCGTTCATCGACGTCGAGGACGTCGCCGACGCCGCGGCCGCGGTGCTGACCGGGGGCGATCGGCACGCCGGACGCGTCTACGAGCTGACCGGGCCGCGTGCGCTCACCTTCGCTGAGGCCGTCGAGCTGATCTCCCGGGCGTCCGGGCGGCCCCTCGCCTACCGGCGGATCTCCCCCGCCGAGTACGCGGCGACGCTGGTCGAGGAGGGGGTGAGTGAGGAGGACGCCCATCATGTCGCCGAGATGTTCGTGCTGATGGAACGCGGGCTGCTGGCCGCTACGACGGACGACCTCGCCGCCGTGCTGGGGCGGGCACCCCGGACCTTCGAGGACTACGTCGTGCGGGCCGCCGCGGCGGGAGCCTGGCGATGACGACCGCCCCGGAACCCTTTGCCTCACCTTCGGAAGGACTGTGATGAGCACCGACGCCGGTTCGCTGACCCCCGAGGACCTCGAATTCCTGCGACGCCCGCTGCACGGCTTCCTGTCCGTGGCCGCGGGGCCGCTTCCGCCACAGCCTCGCCCGGTGTGGTTCGAGGCCACGGCCGACGGCACGATCCAGCTGTTCACGGCCCCGGACTCGGTCAAAGTGCGGCGACTGCGCCGCGACGCCCGCGCCTCGCTCGTCGTCGCCGCCCCCGTGGGCGAACGCGAGCGCTGGCTGTCGGTCGCGGGCCGCACCACGGTGGACAGCGACGGGGCCCACGATCTGTGCGCCCGCCTGGCCGCCCGCTACTGGGACCTCACCGATCCGGCGCGCGCCGCCGACCTCGCCGCGATCCTGGCCACGGACCAGGTACGCCTCACCATCCACCCGGAAACCGTGAGCCGCTACGTGTACTGAACCGGTGCCGCTTCCCGGCCGGAACCGGGGCCACCGGGCCGGGGCGCCCCGGGGCTTCATCCCGACCGCGGCGTCCTGGGGCACCGGACTCCGTGCCGGGAGCGTCGCAGACGAGTCCGGCGAAGACCGTCGCGCCGTGCACGAGATCGCGCCGCCGGCATGCGCCCGGCGGGGCGCCCCCGGTGGGGCCCCGGGACTCCGCTGCCGGGCTGGGTGCGGCATCGGTTAGCGTCGGGGGCATGAGCAGCGACAGCGCACCCCCGCTCGGCGAGGCGTTGCGCGCCGGAGCGGTCGTGCTCGACGGCGGCCTGTCCAACCAGTTGGAGTCCGCGGGGCACGACCTGGGGGACGCCCTGTGGTCGGCGCGGCTGCTGGCCGAGCGGCCCGAGGCGGTCACCGAGGCGCACCTCGCCTACTTCAGGGCGGGCGCGGACGTGGCGATCACCGCCTCCTACCAGGCCACCTTCGAGGGCTTCGCGCGGCGTGGGACCGGCCGGACGGAGGCGGCCCGGCTGCTCGCGCTCAGCGTGGAGCTGGCCCGGGACGCCGCGCGGCGCGCACGCGCCGAGGGGATCACGCGTCCGCTGTGGGTGGCCGCGTCGGCGGGGCCGTACGGCGCGATGCTCGCGGACGGCTCCGAGTACCGGGGCCGGTACGGGCTGAGCGTGGCGGAGCTGGAGCGCTTCCACCGGGCGCGTCTGGAGGTGCTGGCGGGTGCCGCCCCGGACGTGCTGGCCCTGGAGACCGTTCCGGACGCCGATGAGGCGACCGCACTGCTGCGGGCGGTGCGCGGGCTCGGCGTGCCCGCCTGGTTGTCGTACACCGTCGACGGGGACCGCACCCGGGCCGGGCAGCCGTTGGCGGAGGCGTTCGCCCCGGCAGCGGACGCCGACGAGGTGATCGCGGTCGGCGTGAACTGCTGCGCCCCGCAGGACGTCGGCCGGGCGGTCCGGATCGCCGCGCGGGTCACCGGCAAGCCGGTCGTCGCCTACCCCAACAGCGGCGAGTCCTGGAACGCCACGGCCCACGCCTGGGACGGCCACGCCGACTTCCGCACCGCCCAGGTCGATGAGTGGCGAACGGCGGGCGCCCGCCTGATCGGCGGCTGCTGCCGAGTGGGCCCACAAACCATCACATCGATAGCCCGCACACTGAAATCCAGGCACAACCGCACCGACCAGGCCGAGGAATAGCGGGCGACAGGCGCCCGCCTGATCGGCGGCTGCCGCCGAGTGGGATCGCAAACAACTACATCGATCGCCCGCACACTCACACCGGCCTGGGCACCCCGCACACACCCCGCCCACCGCCGCGCTCAGGCGCAACCACGCACACTCCACCCGCCGTCGGACTCCGGCTCCCCCGGTCTCCGCACACCCTCGCGCACCCCTCCGCCGTGGAACTCGGGCGCAACCCGCGTACGCTGCGCCCCGTCAGTCCCGGCGCGACCACGTACCCCGTCCGCGGCGGACCCAGCGCAACCGCGTACGCCAACACCCCGCCGCTCTCGGCACGATCCGCACCCCCGCCGTCGTCGGCGTCAGCGCGAGCGTGCCCGCATGGTGCGGCGCAGGCGACGTACCGCGGAGGCCACTTCCGTGCCGCGCGCGGGCGGCGCACCGCCGACGGGGGCGGACGCACGGGCGTCACCGGCCGTCCACAGGGCGAGTTCACGGTCACGGGGACCGTAGGCGGTATACGGATCGCCGTCCCCGAAGACCCGCACCGGATGACGGTCGTCCCAGGCCGGCCACCCGGGGTCACCGCCGGAGGCGAACCGCACCCAGGCTCCGTGCATCGCGTCGCACAGTTCCCGCGGGCCGCCCTCGCCCGCCAGCTTCCGTGACTCGGGGATGTCCCCGGTGTCGAACACGAAGCCCAGTTCGAGGGCGTGGCAGGCGCCGAGGCCGGGCAGGTTGGAGGGCCAGGCGAACTCGTAGACGTGGCTGGCGCCGGGGCGGGAGCCGGCCAGCCGGTGCAGTGGGCGGCGCAGCAGGTGGTCGGTGACCAACTGGCCGACGATCTCGGCGGTGCGGGCCTCGGGGTGCAGGGCGCGGTAGCCGCGCGGCACCTCGTGGCCGCAGTGGCAGCGGGCCATCGCGCCGGCCACCGCGACCGGTCCGAGCCGGTCCACGTGGTCCATCAGCCCGCCGGGTACCAGCCACAGCCGGTACTCGTCGCGGGTCCAGCCGAGCAGCAGGTCGACGTCGCGGGCGGCGTTCTTCTCGGTCAGCGCCTCCAGCGGGTCGCACGGCACGATGTCGCCGTCGACGACGATGCCGAAGGCGGGGCCGCCCAGGACGGGGCTGCTCAGCCGACCCACCTCGGCCTGGGTGCGCAGCAGGAGGTCCCGGTCGACGGCGGCGAACGCCTCGGCGGTGGCGGGGATCTTCAGCCGGGTGGCCATGCGGCGCACCATGCGCCGTACCTTGTCCCGCTCGGCGGCCTCCGGCGGCCCGCTCTGCAGGACCGCCCGGCGCACCAGACCCTGGGCCTGCGGTGCGGCGACCAGCGCGCCGATGCTGATCGCCCCCGCCGACTGTCCGGCCAGGGTGATCCGGTCCCGGTCGCCGCCGAAGGCCGCGATCGACGCGTGCACCCATTGCAGCGCGGCCAGTTGGTCGCGCAGTCCGGCGTTGGCGGGCGCGTCCGGGAACAGTCCGTACCCCTCGACGCCGAGCCGGTAGTTGAGGGAGACGAGGACGACGCCGTCACGGGCGAAGGCGTGTCCGTCGTAGACCGGCACGGCGGATGAGCCCCTGGTCAGGGCGCCGCCATGCAGCCACACCAGGACCGGGAGCCGGGCGCCGGGCCCCGGCTCGGGGGTCCATACGTTGAGGTTGAGGCAGTCGTCGCCGGGCACGTCCGGGTCGGACAGGTAGTGCGCGAACGCCTCCGAGTACGGCGGTTTCGGCGCGGTCGGCCCGAAGGCTCCCGCGTCCCGCACGCCGTCCCAGGGTGCGGGCGGCTCGGGCGGGCGGAACCGGCGGGGCCCGAAGGGCGGGGCCGCGTACGGGATGCCGCGGAACACCGCGACGCCGCGCTCGTATCTGCCGCGTACCGCCCCGTACGGCGTGCTGACCACGGGGCCCGCCTGGTCTGCCGTCATCCGCCCACCAGCTCCTCCCGCCGCGCGCTTGCACCGGTGAAGTGAGAGCACTCCGTCGTCCGCCGGTATTCCGGGGCCGTGCAGCGCCCGGAGGGCTGTTCGGCGTACGCCGGCGTGCCCTGGGACGGCGTTGTGCTGTGTTGCGGGTTTCGAAAGTCCACCCGCCCGTGATTCCGCGATGTCTCCGGTCTTCACGCCGTCCTGGGGCACATCTATCGCAGGAAGCGCTTTCTCGGTGATGCCCTGACAGGCCACGGAAGCAGCGTTGTGCGCACCTTTCGATGGCCCTCGGGCGGGCCGAAGAGGCGGGTTCGGCGATGGTCCGTGCGGCCGGGCGCCCTTGGGCGGGGGCCCTCGGGCGCCCGGCCGGCGGTTCCGGCGGGGCGGGTCAGTCGTCGTCGTCCGTGCCGCCCTCGCCCATCAGGGCCTGGATGGCGTCGACGGCGCTGCCGTCGTGATCGCTGCCCGCGGTGCCGCGGCCGGTCTGGAGGTTCGCCGTGCGGTCGACCTCCAGGATCGAGTCCGAGCGCGAGTTGTCGAGGACGGTGATCAGGCCCCCGTCCGCGACCGCGGGCGTGGCCGCGGCCCCGAGCAGCGCCGTGGCGACCGCCACCGTCGCCCGCAGCGCGGGCCGGGCACGCGTCACACGCCCACGCTCTGGGGAATCAGCCGGTCCCGGGCGATGTTCTGCTCCAGCAGCCGGGTGGACGCCTTGACGCCGATCCCGCTCGCCACGTCCACCTCGGCCAACCGGCCGTCCGCCGCCTTGAGTTCGGTGAGCGCGGCGTCCATCGCCTCATGGGCGGCGAACAGACACGGCGTGCTGTAGATCGCGACGTCCACGCCGAGGTCGGTCAGCTCGCCCAGCGACAGCCGAGGCGACTTGCCGCCCGCGATCTGGTTGAACAGCAGCGGCTTGCCGCCGACGACCTCGCGGATCCGGCGGATCCACGCCACGCTGCGCACGCCGTCGACCAGCACCACGTCGGCGTCGGTGGCGGCCAGCCGCTCGGCCCGGTGCAGGATGTCGTGCTCGTCGGTGGCGTCCGTACGGGCCACCACGACCAGGTCCCGACGGGTCGCCAGCACCTTCTCCAGCTTCTCCAGGTACTCGTCGAGCGGGAGCACCTGCTTGCCGTCGGCGTGGCCGCAGCGCCGCGGGCGCTTCTGGTCCTCCAGGATCACGCCGGAGGCGCCGATCCGCTCCAGACCCTCGACGACGTGGCAGGCGACCTCGGGGTCGACGTAGCCGTCGTCGATGTCCACCAGCAGGTGGTGGTGCGGGAACGCGCCCCGCAGCCGCTGGACGAACGCGACCATGTCGGGCCAGGCGATGAACCCGATGTCCGGCAGGCCGTAGTACGAGGCCGCGAAGCCGAAGCCGGAGACGAACATGCCGTCGTAGTGCTGGGCCGCGATCGACGCCGAGTACATGTCGTACACGCCGATCAGCGGAGTGGTCCCTGGTGCGGCGATCCGCTCGCGCAGTTTCTTCCCGTGCGTCACGGTCTGACTTCCTCCCGTAGGGGGTGGTCCTTTACCGAGACAAAAGGATGTCTATGGGTGTGCGTGACCTTCTCCGTGCGCGCGCTTTACTCACCCCATCGGCTCAAGCGGTTCACCGGAGAAACGTCACTGGCCGCCGTCGGTGCGGGCCGCCCGGCCGGTGCCGCCGCGCAGATGGCCGCGCCGGGCGGGCCGAGCGGTCGGCCCACCGGTCCGGACGCGGCGGTGGCGGCGGCCCGCGCCGGGGACGCGGCCCGGGCACCCCGCGGCCGATGAACCGCCGGTGGCCGGGCGGAGCGCTGCTCGCGCGGCGCCCGGCCGGCGGCGACACGGCACACACCCCGCCGCGCTCGTCCCGCTCCGGTCTCGGTGGGCGGGGAGGTGTCCGATTCGTTCAAGACCGGTGTCCGCGGGTCCGCCTACGGT
>NZ_BAAJXA010000040.1:0-86797 GCF_057537855.1 Streptomyces diversicolor | reverse complement strand
TACCGTGCCGGGTGAGGTGAGGGGTGTCGTAGCGGGGTACTACCGTGGCCCGCATGGGTGCAGACATCGAAGAGCGGTACGTCGTCCGGCACATACGGGCCGATGAGTGGCCCACCGTGAAGGCGCTGCGGCTCGACGCGCTGCGGGACCCCGTCGCGCGGCTCGCCTTTCTGGAGACCTACGAGGATGCCGTCGCCCGGCCGGACGCCTTCTGGCAGGAGCGGGCGGCCCGGTCAGCGGACGGTGCGGGGACGGTGCGGCAGTTCGTCGCCGTGGCGCCGGACGGGGTGTGGGCCGGAACCCTGACGGTGCTGATGGAGGAGGCCGGAACCAAGGACTGGGCCGGGTATCCGGTCGAGCGCCGGCAGGGCCATGTCGTGGGAGTGTTCATCAGGCCGGAGCACCGCGGGCGCGGGCTGATCGAGGCGTTGTTCGCCGTCGGCCTGGAGTGGGCGTGGGAACGCGGGGCCTCTCGGGTCCGGCTGTTCGTGCACGAGGACAACGGGCGGGCACAGGGCGCTTACCGCAAGGCGGGCTTCGTATCCAGCGGGGTCACCGTGGATCTCGCCGGGGGCGCGGGCCGCGAGCTGGAACTGGCCGTCGAACGCTAAGCGCTCCGCTGGCTGGGCCGCGTTGTGCCGTCGGTCGTCTGCGGCTCCGTCGTGGCTGGTCGCTCCCCCAAGTTCTCGGCTTCGCTCGAACAGGGGGGACCCCCATCGCGGCGGAGCCGCATATCGATACAGCCCCGTGCCCCTTCGGGGCGCTGTCGAACCGGAGCGGACTTCACTGGTCCTGCTTAGACGGGCAGTTCCTGGTGGGGCCAGCGGGTGCGGCCCTGTTCGCGGGAGCGCAGGAGGGCCAGCGTCGGCAGACCCAGGGTCGGCCCGGTGGTCAGCAGCTCGGGCAGCTGGGGGAGCGGGGCCACGGCCGCGACGTCGTCGAGGACGAGGGTCAGTGGTGGGTCGAGCCGACCGGAGGATGACCGTTCGGCCATGCGCCGGCCGCGCTCGACCACGCTGGAGACGAGGGCCGTCAGGAGGGGCATCGCGCCGGGGTTGGTCCTGGGGTCCTCGATGGATTCACCGACCACGTAAAGGGTGCCCCCTTCGGAGACAAAGGAATCCAAGGCGAGTGCATCACTTCGGTTCGGGCTGCATGCCTCGCGGATATTGACCGTGGAGAGCGCGGCGAGCGCCCGGCTGGTCAACTCCTGTGCCATGTCGCGGCGTTCGGGGTGCGCGGTGAGGGCGGCTTCGAGTTCGCCGGCCGCGCCGGGGGCCGCCTTGGGGTTGGTGCGCAGGGTGCGTACCGCGTCCTGGACCTGAGTGCCCTGGGTCCAGCGGTGCACATGGCGGATGGTGCGGCCGTCGACGGCGGCCGCGTGCAGATAGCTGCGGAGCAGCGTCTCGGCCGTGTCCGCGAGGGCCTGGTCCAGCTTGGCCGTGGGTCTGACCGGGGCGAGCAGGGCGGCCGCTCTGAGCCGTGCCGTCTGCTTGTCCTCGCAGCCCGTCGTCGGCGGCCAGTGCAGCCGGGCCGGGGTGTCACAGCGGTGGGTGGGGTCGTAGAGGTGGGTGGGGCCGAGTTTGGCCCGGGCGTCCTTCGTCTCCGCCCACAGGGCTGGGTTGGAGGTGACGACCAGCGCCGGGCCCTCCGCGTCGCGTACCGCCTGTGCCGCGGTGGCCTGGCGGGAGGTGGGGTCGGCATACAGGACGGCGGCTTCGGCACGGGGTGTCGGCCGGCCGCCGGTCCGTCCGCTGTCGGCCGTGAGGGCGGCGGCGGGTTCCTGGGGCCGGGGTTCGCTGCGGGGCACGGGGACCTCGTGCCGGGGTTCGAGGGGCCGGGTGAGCGCCGGTTCCGGTGCGCTTTCCGGAGCCCGTTCCAGCGCCTGTTCCAGGGGCGGTCCGGGCCGCACCTCCCGCGTCCGCTCGGCCGCCGTTTCCTGCGCCGCGGGGGCGGGCGCCGTTCCCTGCCCGGTGGGGGCGGGTGCCGTGGCCGTCGTGTGCTGGGCGTGGCGGTGCCGGGCCCGGCCGGCCCGCCAGCGGGCCACCGTGCCGATCACGAAGACGGTCAGCACGAACAGCACCATCAGCTGGCCGATGAACAGGCCCCAGACCAGTCCGTACCCCGACAGCTGGGCGGGTGGTGTCTGCGGCCAGGCGCCGGGGATGTCGTGCGGTTCGGCGATGAGCTGCCGCATCGCCAGCGGGGTGCGGGTGAAGGTGACGCCGGACGGCCAGGAGCCGTGGGCGAACAGGCCCGCGAGGCCCGTGGCCGTCCACACCAGCAGGGTCATGCCGAGCAGGAACGCGAGCAAGCCCACCAGCAGGCCGTCGGGGATGCCTCCCTGGCCGCTTTGGCGGCGGTCTCGCCCTTCGGCTCTCATCTCAGGCCACCGTCGACTCGGACGACCCGTCCAGGTCGCCGATGTGCTGTTCCACGAAGGCCGCCGCCCGCTGCTCCGCCTCCAGTTCCGCGGCGTGCAGCGCGTCGTCGGCGGCGACGTCGCTGGACGACTCGGTCATCGCCCGGTCGGTGAAGACCAGGGGGCGTTCCGTCTCCGTCACCAGATGCTTGACCACCTGGACGTTGCCGTTGACGTCCCAGACCGCGATGCCGGGGGTGAGGGTCGGGATGATCTCCACGGCCCAGCGGGGCAGGCCGAGCACCCGGCCGGTCGCGCGTGCCTCGTCGGCCTTCTGGGCGTAGATGGTGCGGGTCGAGGCCATCTTCAGGATGGCCGCGGCCTCCTTCGCTGCGGCGCCGTCCACGACGTCGGACAGATGGTGGACGACCGCGACGAAGGACAGGCCGAGCCGGCGCCCGAACTTGAGCAGCCGCTGGAACAGCTGCGCCACGAAGGGGCTGTTGATGATGTGCCACGCCTCCTCGACCAGGAAGATGCGTTTCTTGCGGTCGGGGCGGATCCAGGTGTGCTCCAGCCACACGCCGACGATCGCCATCAGGATCGGCATGGCGATGGAGTTGCGGTCGATGTGGGACAGGTCGAAGACGATCAGCGGGGCGTCCAGGTCGATGCCGACCGTCGTCGGCCCGTCGAACATGCCGCGCAGGTCGCCGTCGACCAGCCGGTCGATGACCAGGGCCACGTCCAGGCCCCAGGCCCGTACGTCGTCTATGGCGACGTTCATGGCCTCCGCCGACTCCGGTTCCGGATGGCGCAGTTGCTCCACGATGTCGGACAGCACCGGCTGGCGCTCGACGATCGTCTCGTTGACGTACGCGTGGGCGACCTTGAGCGCGAAGCCGGACCGTTCGTCCAGGCCGTGCCCCATCGCGACCTCGATGATGGTGCGCAGCAGGGCGAGCTGGCCGGTCGTGGTGATCGACGGGTCGAGCGGGTTGAGCCGGATGCCGTGGTCCAGGGCCGCCATCGGGTCCAGCCGGATCGGCGTTATCCCCAGCTCCTGCGCGATGAGGTTCCATTCGCCGACCCCGTCCTCGCCCTGCGCGTCCAGGACGACGACCTGGCGGTCGCGAAAGCGCAGCTGGCGCAGGACGTAGGTCTTCTCCAGCGCCGACTTGCCGTTGCCCGACTCGCCGAGGACCAGCCAGTGCGGTGCGGGGAGCTGCTGCCCGTACAGCTGGAACGGGTCGTAGATGTAGCCCTTGCCGGAGTACACCTCGCGGCCGATGATGACGCCGGAGTCACCCAGGCCCGGGGCGGCGGTCGGCAGATAGACCGCCTGGGCCTGGCCCGTGGACGTGCGCACCGGGAGTCGGGTCGTCTCGACCTTCCCGAACAGGAAGGACGTGAAGGCGTCCGTGACGACGGACAGCGGGTCCCGCATCAGCGCATCAACCCCTACCTTCGGATTCCGGTGGCGAACGGGAGGGTGTTCACGAAGGCCCGGTGGTGCTCGCGGTCGCACCACTCCAGCTTCAGATACGACTTGCCGGCCGAGGCCCTTATGGTCCGCTTGTCGCGGGCGAGGGCTTCGGGGGAGCGGGCGGAGACGGTGATGTAGCCGACCAGGTTGACCCCGGCGGCGCCGCTGGCCAGGTCCTCGCCGCGCTGGTCGAGGCGGGTGTGGGCGGCGATGTCGCGGGGGTCGACGGTGCGGTTCATCTTGGCGGCGCGGCTGGCCTCGGCCTCGTCGTTGGTCTTCTCGGTCAGCATGCGCTCGATGGCGACCTCGGTGGGTTCGAGGTCCATGGTGACCGCGACGGTGCGGATGACGTCCGGGGTGTGGACCAGCAGCGGCGCGAGGAAGTTCACGCCGACCGGGGTCATCGGCCACTCCTTGACCCAGGCGGTGGCGTGGCACCAGGGTTCCCGGGTCGCGGACTCGCGGGTCTTGGCCTTGAGGTAGGTGGGCTCCATGGCGTCCAGCTCGGCCGGCCAGGCGTTCCGTTTCGTCATCGCCTGGATGTGGTCGATCGGGTGGTCCGGGTCGTACATGGAGTGGATGAGGGAGGCGAGCCGGCCCTGGCCGAGCGGCTGGCGGACCCGGATGTCGGCCTCCTGGAGCCGGGAGCAGATGTCGGTCAGCTCGCGGGCCATGACGACGGCGAGTCCGGAGTCGCGGTCCAGTCTGCGGCCGGCCTGGGGGCGGGCCGCGCGGGCCATGGCGTGCGCCTCGGCGGCCAGTTCGCGGGAGTAGTGCATGCAGGCGACGAGATAGGCGCGGTGCTGTTCGCTGCTGGTGGACACCATGGACTGGAGCTGTTCGTACGACCGGGCCAGCCACTGCGGTGCCTTCTCGTCGCCGCGCTGGGCGATGTCCTTGGCGTGCGCGTCGGGGTCGGCGGGCAGGGTGCGGGCCAGCATCTGCAGCCGGGTGACGAAGCCGTCGCCGTTGGCCACGTGCTTGAGCAGCGTGCCGAACCGGTCGACAAGGGCCTCCTGGTCCTCGGAGTCGCGCAGTCCGACGCCGGGGCCCTCGATCTCGATGGCGGCGGTGACGGTCTTGCGGTCGGCGTGCAGCAGTACGGCGATCTCGTCGGGCCCGAAGGGTGCGGCGAGCCAGCTGATCCGTCCGATGCCGGGGGGCGGGCCGACCTCCACCTCGCGGCCGTCGAGGCGGGTGCCCGCCTCCATGGCGCCGGACCGGTAGACGGTGCCCTGGCGCAGGGTGCGCTTGAAACTGCGGTTGATCTCGAACCACTTGTAGAAGGTGCGGCGCTTGTACGGCACGTACACCGCGGCGAGCGCGAGCAGGGGGAAGCCCATCAGCAGTGCGATCCGCAGGGACAGGACGGGGACCAGGAGTCCGCACATCATGCCCAGGAAGGCGCCGCCGATGATGAGCGCGATCTCGCCGGTCTCACGGTTGCGGCCGATGACCGCGTTCGGCCGGGCGCGGCCGATGAGATACGTACGGCGGGGCGTGACCGGATGGGACAGGTGGGACTCGGTCGTCAACGCCCTTCACCTCCCGAGCGGTTGCTGCTGCTGTTGCGGGTGTTGCCGGCGTGCGGGGTCTTCGCCGGGCTGGGCTGGCGGGGTGCGGGTGCGGCGGAGGGGACAGATCCGCCGCCACCGCCCGGGGTGCGGGTGCTGTGCGCGGCGACTCCGCCGGAGGCCGGGTTGGCCGGGCGGGCGCCCGCGGCGGACGGCTGGCCGCCTCCGTTGTTGTCGGCACGGGCGCTGTGCGTCTTGATGCCCTGGGCGACCAGGGTCGCCGGGGAGCTGATGACCGCGGCCGCCTTGCCCTCGGCGCCCTGCATGATGCGGTTGTTGCGGCCGGCGGCGATCTCGTCGCCGAAGCCGGGGACGAAACGGTAGATCATCGCGCTGGCGAAGATGGCGAGCAGGATGATGGCGAGTCCTGAGACGACGGCGGAGAACGCGTCGGGGCCGTTGTCCGAGGACAGGGCGCCGGCCAGGCCGAGCACGATGACGATGACCGGTTTGACGAGGATGACCGCGATCATGATGCCGGCCCAGCGGCGTACGTGGCTCCACAGGTTCTTGTCGACCAGGCCGGCGTAGACGACGGTGCCGAGGAGGGCGCCGACGTAGAGCAGGGCGGCGCGGATGACCAGCTCCAGCCAGAGGATGCCGGCGGCGAGGATGGAGACGAGCGAGACGACGATCAGCATGATCGGGCCGCCGCCGATGTCCGTGCCCTTGTCCAGGGCGCCGGCGAAGGTGCCGAAGAAGGTGTCGGTCTGGTCGCCGGTGGTCTTCGCGAGGACGTCCGTGACGCCGTCGGCGGCCGACACCACGGTGTACAGGATCAGGGGGGTGAAGGCGGAGGCCAGCACGGTGAGCCAGAGGAAGCCGATGGCTTCGGACAGGGCGGTGGTGAGGGGGACGCCGCGGACCGCGCGCTTGGCGACGGCGAGGAGCCACAGGAGGAGGGTGAGGATGGTGGACGCGGCGAAGACGACCGCGTACTGCTGGAGGAACTTGGTGTTCGTGAAGTCGACGTTCGCCGTTTCCTGTACCGCGTCGCTGAGCTTGCGGATGGTCCATGACGCGGCGTCGGCACAGCCCTTGGCGAGGGAACTGAGCGGGTCAAGGGTAGAGGTAAGACTCTTCCGAGACTCTCCCCCGGAGTTACTGCCTTGCTCGCAGTACCTCTTGGCGGGACCGATCAGCAGGTCACACGCGTCATCGCTCGGGGTGGGGGTCGGTGACGGCGACTCCGAAGGGTCGGGAGTGGGCGCGGCGGTGGCTCTCGCGGCCAGCAGCACCGCAGTTGCCTGTACGGCTGTCACGATCCCGGCGAGCTTGAGGACGCGACGCGGGTTACCGGGCATACGTGAACCCTCCGTACTCCTCGATGGCCTTGCTGATCTCGTCGGAGCCGGAGGCCTTGTCGTCTCCGGGCACCGGCGCAGGGCCGTCCTTCTGCGTGTCCGTGCTGATCTTCCAGTCCCCTTCGGTCCATTCAAGGTCGAAGGTCCAGGTCTTCCACGTCGAGGACACCGGGTCGGTCGTGGTCTCCGACGACATGCCGATGAGGCCCAGGTACCAGACGGAGACCTTGGCGTTGCCGTCCGCGTACTGCTCGACTTTGCTGCCCACCGGGATGGTGCGTGACACGAAGGTGCTGCCCTTTGGCGGATTGCCGTTCGCGTCGAGGCCCATCTTGTCGAGGAAGCTCGCCGAGTAGGCGCCGTCCATCGCCCCCTGGAGCTTTCCGGCGGCGGTCGGCGTGTACAGGGTGTCGACGATCCTGTGCCGGTTGTCCTTGTTGAACATGCCGGTCGAACCCAGGGCTACCGCGTAGTTGGCTGATGCGCTTTGGGCGCCCTGGGGGGTGTGGGGGTAGCCGGTGGGGATTCCGGATGTGGTGGTGCGGACCGGGGTGTCGCCGCTCGGTGCGGTGGCGGAGGTGGCCGGTTTGTCGCTGGAGCCGCGGGCCGGGGAGTCGTCGTTGCCGCCACGGTTCGCGAAGGCGATCGCGGCGATCAGGAGCACGACGACGCCGACGACCGTGACGAGGCTGCGTGAGGGCGCGCGGCCGCCCCGGCGGGCCCCGCCGTAGGGGTCGCCTCCGGGGAGCCGGGTGCGGGTCTGACCCGTGTCGGGGTAACCGCCGGAGGTTCCGTTCTCGTCTCCGAGACTCATGCCGCGTACGCTCCCTCGACGTCGTACAGGAACACTCTGTGCCGGACCGCGTAGGTATACGACGGTAGCCGTGCTGGTTCCCGCGCGGGCGCGGTGTGGTGAGTCGACATCAGGGAAACGCAACCTCAGCCGGTGGGCACGACGGGCGGGTGGGGGTAGGGGTACCGGGCGCGCCCGGAGCGGACAGAGAGGTGGGACGGGGGCGGTCGGGTCAGACGGCCATGCCGTACACGATGGTGAACAGCGTGCCGAGTGAGCCGATGATGAAGACTCCGGTCAGACCGGCGATGATGAGGCCCTTGCCCTGTTCGGCGCTGAAGGTGTCGCGGAGGGCCGTCGCGCCGATGCGCTGCTTGGCGGCGCCCCAGACGGCGATGCCGAGGCAGAGCAGGATGGCCACGGCCATCACCACCTCGATCATCACCTTCGCTTCGTTGCCCAGGCTGCCGAAGGGCCCCCAGTCCGGAGCGATCCCGCCGATGATGGTGTTGATGTCTCCCTTGTCGGCCGCAAAGAGCATGTAAGTCACCGCCCCTGGTGGGTAGTTCCGCTATCCCCTGCGGTGTGCAGAGGTCAGACCTCATTCTCGCTGACAATGACGCCGTCGCATGTCGACTTGACGGCATTGGTTGGCGGGTTTCGTACGAATAGCACGTACGGTCACTCTGTGTATCACGGCAGGTCACGCCGGGCAATGAGGCCTGAGCGGAACCAGTCGTGTGGTGTGCTCGTTGACCTTCTTCACGACCTCGCACGGTTTCTGACGGCTGGTCGGGTGAGACGTCGTGACGATGGTCTCACGGGTGGGGAGACGGGCGGGCGCTCCGGAGGCGTGCGCGGCGGTACGTCCGGGGCCGCCGGTGCCGGTGTGCCGGTGCGGCTCGGTAACTCGCGGGGAAGGCGCGGGGGTTGGCGGGCCCGTGGGCAGGGTCAGCGTGGGCGCAGGCCGTACAGGATGTGGCGGATGGACTCGTCGATGCCGGCGAGGGCGGCCTCCGCCTCCAGGGTGCCGCTGGCGACGAATGCGGCGATGCCGTGCAGGCTGGCGGCGGCGACCATGTTGAGCCGCTCGGGGTCGCCCTGGATGATCTCGCCCCGCTGCTGGGCCTCGGCGACCAGCTGGGTGAGGGAGCCGAAGGAGCGTTCGGCGGCGGCGGCGAGCGGTGCGGAGCTGTCGGGGTGGTGCTTGCGGGCGAACATCAGCTCCAGCAGCTCGGGGTTGTCGATGGCGAACCCGAGGTAGGCGCGGCCCAGTTCGGTCATCCGTGGTTCGAGGGGCAGCCCGGGGCGGTCGGCGGCATCCAGGGCCTGTGTCAGCCGCTCGTAGCCGTCGAGGGCCAGGGCGTCCAGCAGGGCCTGCTTGTCCTTGAAGTGCCGGCCCGGGGCGGCATGGCTGACGCCTGCCTCGCGGGCCAGTTCGCGCAGGGACAGCGCGCCGGCCCCTTTCTCCCGAAGGGTGCGCTCGGCGCTGGTCAGCAGCGTGGCGCGCAGGTCTCCGTGGTGATAAGGGCGGGTCGTGGGCATGCACATCATCCTAACCGGATGTTGACGTCGCCTTCTTTGTTGGCGTTGGCAGCATTGTTGTCGTTGACATCATTGTTGGCGTCGCCTACTTTTGCGGCATGGCTACGACGACTGACACGACCGCATGGGACGCGACCCGCCTCCCCGACCTCACCGGCCGCCGGGCCCTCGTCACCGGCGCCAACAGCGGCATCGGCTTCACGGCCGCGGACGCGCTGGCGCGCGCCGGCGCGCACGTGGTGTTCGCCGTCCGTGACGTGGAGCGCGGCCGGGCCGCCGCCGCGCGGGTGACCGGCAGCACCGAGGTGCGCCGGCTGGACCTGGCCGACCTCGTCTCGGTGCGCGAGTTCGGCGAGGCGTGGCGGGACCCGATCGATCTGCTGATCAACAACGCCGGCGTGATGATGCTGCCGCGGCAGCAGACCAAGGACGGCTTCGAGACGCACTTCGGCACGAACCACCTGGGCCACTTCGCGCTGACGAACCTGCTGCTGCCGTATGTGACCGACCGGGTGGTCACCGTGTCCTCGGGCGCCCACCGCTGGGGCGACGCGCGGATCCGCTTCGAGGACCTGAACCTGACCCGCGACTACACCCCGCGCGGCGCCTACGCCCAGTCCAAGCTGGCGAACCTGCTGTTCACCCTGGAACTCCAGCGCCGCCTCACGGAGTCCGGCTCTGCCGTCCGCGCCGTCGCCGCCCACCCCGGCTACGCGGCCACGAATCTGCAGAGCCACACCGGGAACCGGCTCGTCCACCTGTTCCTGGCGATCGGCAACAGGTTCTTCGCCCAGGACGACCGGGCGGGCGCCCTGCCGACCCTCTACGCCGCCACCCAGGACCTGCCCGGCGCGAGCTACGTCGGCCCCGACGGCTACGGCGAGATGCGGGGAGCGCCGACGCTGGTGGGCCGGTCGAGCGCGGCGAGCGACCCGGCCGTGGCCCGCCGCCTGTGGACGGTGTCGGAAGACCTCACCGGAGTCCGCTTCCCGTCGTCCACCGGGGCGTTGAAGAAGTGACCGCCCGTGCCGTACGGGCATGAGGGCCGCCTACGGGAGGGATGCCGGGCGTTGCCGGGACGCGGGGAGGAGATCCGCAGGCGCGCGGACAGCGCGTCGGCGGCGGGCGCGGGGAGAGCCGCGTCGGGGAGGGCCCGTGGGGTGTCCGCGGGGGCGTGGGTTCGCCGCCGGCCCTGCGGACAGGGGCACGAGGGCCGCGTTGGGCGGGAGCGGGTTCACAGGGAAAACTCAGGTTGGGCGGGGTGGTTTTTCATCTTTGTGGGACAGAGTGGGGGTCGATGAAGCGCATCTCACGCATCTCGGGTACCTCCGGCACCTCGCAGCTGGCGTTGTTCGGCGCCATGGTGCTGCTTGCGGTCACCTCGGCGTCCGTGTCCGCCGCCGACAACGGGCCGGGGCCGCTCGGGGTGACGGCGGTGGCGGCGAAGACCCGGCAGAGCGAGCGGGTCGGCGCGCTGTTCGGCGCCGACCGTGGACCGGCCCTGGCCGGCGGGCACTTCTGCACCGCCTCGGTCGTGCACAGTCCGGGGCGGAACCTCATCGTGACGGCGGCGCACTGTGTGGACGAGGACGCGTCCGACCTGGTGTTCGCCCCCGGCTACCGGGACGGGCGGGCGCCGTACGGGCTGTGGAAGGTGGGCAGGCGGTTCCTGCCTGAGGGGTGGTCCAAGGGGCAGGACGAGGACAGCGACGTGGCCTTCGCGGTGGTGGCGGACGCGGACGGGAAGCGGATCGAGGACGTCGTGGGGGCGAACCGGTTCGCGCCGGGTACGGCGACCGGGGCGACCGCGGTGACGGTCACCGGGTATCCCGACTCCGGTGAGACGCCGATCCGTTGCTCCGACAAGCCGTCCGCGCACAGCCGTACCCAGCAGCGGATCGGCTGCCCCGGCTTCACCGGCGGGACCAGTGGCAGCCCCTGGGTCAACGGGGACCACGAGGTCGTCGGGGTACTGGGCGGGCACGAGCAGGGCGGTTCGACGGCGGACGTCTCCTACAGCGTGGTCCTCGGGGTGGAGGCGGCCGAGCTGTACCGGGCCGCGGCGAGCGGCCGGTGAGGCGCGGCGCCGCGGCCAACTGGGCGTATTGAGGGCGGCGGTTCGGGGGGATGCCGTGGGGGAGGGCGGTTCGGCCCTCGTGTCTGGTTTGCTGTGACCCGGCGTCACGGTTGGCGGTCATGGTCATGAACCGCCGTTGTAGGGGGGAGTGTTGACCCGTGCGGAAAGTATGGGTGATCGGTGGGGCGGCGGCCGGGCTCGGGCTGAGCTTCGTCATGCTGCTGGTCGTCGGGGTGTACATGGTCGCCGGGAACCTGACGAACGGCATCGGCGCCGGCAGCGTCGGGCTGGCCAAGGGCGCCGTGCCCGCCGCCTACAAGTCGCTCGTGCAGCAGTGGGGCAACCTGTGTTCCGCCATCAACCCCGCGCTGCTCGCCGCCCAGCTCTACCAGGAGAGCGGCTGGGACCCGAACGTGGTCAGCCCGGCCGACGCGCGCGGTATCGCGCAGTTCATCCCGAGCACCTGGGCCACGCACGGCATCGACGGCAACGGCGACGGCAAGCGCGACATCTGGGACCCGCACGACGCGATTCCGTCGGCCGCGTCGTACGACTGCGAACTGGCCAAGTACGTCAAGGACGTGCCCGGGGACACCAGCGACAACATGCTCGCCGCCTACAACGCCGGTGCGTACCGGGTCATAAGGGCGGGTGGGGTTCCGGCCATTCGTGAGACCCAGAACTACGTCAAGACGATCCGCACCCTGGAGAAGAGCTTCGCCGCGCCCGTGTCCCGGGTCGACCCCAGCCGGCAGGCGGCCGGAGCCATCGCGTTCGCCCAGAAGAAGCTCGGCACGGAGTATCTGTGGGGCGGCAACGGCACCGCGGACCAGGGCGGACGGTTCGACTGCTCGGGGCTGACCAAGGCCGCCTACGAGAGCGTCGGGATCACACTGCCGCGGGTCGCCAACGACCAGTACAACGCCGGACCGCACCCGCCGCGGGACGAACTGCTCCCCGGGGACCTGGTGTTCTTCTCGGACGACCTCACCGATTCCCGCGCGATCCGGCACGTGGGGATCTATGTGGGCGGCGGCTACATGATCGACGCGCCGAGAACGGGCGCTGTGATCCGGTTCGACCCGATCGACACCCCGGACTACTTCGGGGCGACCCGGGTCACCGAAGATGGCGCGAAAGCGCTCCCCACGGCGGTGTGACAGACCGTGAACCCACCCCCTGAGCTGCGGCGATGAATCTCTCTTCGGTAACGTCTGCGTGATCATTCGGTGGAGCGTGGAACGTATCAACTGGGGCCGTGCGTTCCTGTTGACGTAGTCGGGCGGACGGTGAGTGCGCACATCTACACACCACGGGGGTGGGCAGCGGCGACGCACACGAGGTGCGTCCCGGAGAACGACGAAGGGGCCGTAGCACCATGGCTGTACTCGCCGAATCCGGCTCGAACCCCGACGTCGACCTGCTCTACGACATCAACGGACTCGCCAAGGACGCGCCCCGGTGGTTCGACCGGGTCATGGAGTTCGTCGGTGAGTACGGGCTGCTGCTCGCCATGGTGCTGCTGGTGGTGTGGTGCTGGTGGTCCGTGCGGCGCCGGTCCGACAGCGAGGAGGAGGCCGCCTCGTCGGTCGCCGCGCTGGTGTGGGCGCCGCTCGCGGCCGCGGTCGCCGTGCTGGTGAACGTGCCGATACGGGGGTTCGTGGAGCGGCCCCGCCCCTTCCTGGACCATCAGGGGCTTGAGGTGCTCGTCTCCGGCAAGACGGACTACTCGTTCGTGAGCGACCACGCGACGATCACCATGGCGCTCGCGGTCGGGCTGTTCGTGGCCAACCGGAGGTTCGGGATCGCCGGGCTCGGGCTGGCGCTGCTGGAAGGGTTCTGCCGGGTCTACATGGGCGTGCACTATCCGACGGACGTCGTCGGCGGGTTCGCGCTCGGCACGGCCGTCGTGCTGCTGCTGTCGCCGCCCGCCATGGCCCTGCTCACGCCGGTGACGCGGGCGGTGGGGCGGTCGCCGCGGGCCGGCTGGCTGATCCGGCGCCGCACACCGGCGGGCGACGGGGCCGAGGCGAGGGTCCCGGGCGCCCGCAAGCCGACCCCCTCCGAGGAACGCGACCTGGCGGCCTGACGCCCAGCCCCCCACCTGCTGTGGGGGTCACAGGGACTGGGGGTAGCTGAAGACGCGGTTCGGGTCGTACTGGTTCTTCAGCCGGGTCAGGCGGGGTGCCGCGTCGCCGTAGTACGCGGTGCGCCAGTTCGTCAGGGTCGGGTCCGTGTAGTTCTGGTAGGCCGCTCCGGAGGCGTACGGCTTCATCGCGCCGTGCGCCTCGGTCAGCCAGGACTGTGCGGTGGTCCCCGGAGTGCCGGCCCGCCAGGAGGCGATGTACTGGGCCAGCATCCGGGAGCGGCGGTGCACGAAGGCCGTCGCGGTGGGGGAGACGCGGTTGACCGCGCCGCCGAGCGCGGTCAGCGCGATGCTGCCCGAGCCGCCGCGTGCGGCCTGGATCTGGTTCAGGAGCGTCTGGACGCCGGCCGCGGACAGCGACCGGTCGAAGAAGTCGGAGCGGGCGGCGTACGTTTCGCGGCCCAGGGCGCCCTGCGGGGAGCGGCCCGGGGTGGAGCCGGGCAGATGGCACTGGGCCGCGGCGGCGAAGGACGAGCAGCCGGCGTAGACCTCCATCGCCTCCGCGTAGCCGCGGCGGCGCAGGGACACGCTCGACGCGCTCGCGCCCACCGCGGCGGCCAGCCGGTCCACCGCGTTCTGGAGTTCGCCGTAGGTGCCGAGGGAGAAGACGGACAGCGACACGGTGGGGGCGGCGCCGGCCGTGCGTTCCAGGTGCAGGGCCGACCAGATCTCGTCGGGCTGGTCGGGGCCCCATTCCTGCCAGGCCCTGATCACGGCAGCCGCTCTGGCCCACGGCCAGGTCAGGTATCCGGCCACGGCCTGCGGCGCGGGGTGGGTGGCGAAGCGCAGTTCGGTGACGACGCCGAAGTTGCCGTTGCCGGCGCCGCGCAGGGCCCAGAACAGGTCCTGGTTGGTCCGTGCGTCGGCGGTCAGTTGCTTGCCGTCGGCGGTGATCAGGGTGGCCCCGGTCAGGCTGTCGCAGGTCAGGCCGTAGGCGCGGGAGACGACTCCGTGGCCGCCGCCGAGGACGAGACCTGAGACGCCGACCGTGGGGCAGGAACCCGCCGGTATCGTCGCGCCCTTGGCGGTCAGCGCGCGGTAGACGTCGATCAGTTTGGCGCCGGCGCCGACGACGGCCGCTCCGCCGCTGACCCGGATCCGGTTCAGCCGTGAGACGTCGATGACGAGGCGGCCGTTCCCGGACGACCAGCCCGCGTAGGAGTGGCCGCCGTTGCGTATCGCGACGTGCAGGCCGTGCGCTCCGGCGTACGCCAGGGTGGTCCGGATGTCGTCGGGGTGGGCGACGTAGGCCACCGCCGCGGGCTTCAGGTCGTCGAAGCGGGTGTTGTAGAGGAGCCGGGCGGTGTCCCAGGCCGCGTCGCCGGGGCGGACCAGCTGCCCGTCGAGGTCGCGGGCGAGGGCGCGCCAGTCGGCGGCGGCCGTCGCGTTGATGGTCTTCAGGGGGGTGCGGGAGGGTGTGGAGCCGAGGGGCGCGCCGGGCGCGCTCGTCGATGCGCCGGCGGAGGGACCACCGCCGGCGGAGCAGCCCGCGGCGACGGCGGCCGTTGCCAGTGCCGCCGCGCTGTGTGAGATGAACGAACGCCGTTCCATGCCGTGCCCTTCGTCGGCTTTCGTGGATCGAGACGGGGTGTCAGCTCGGTGGGTTCCACGGCCGTCGAATATGTGTGCTGTGTGCACGTTACTCGCGCCGTCAAGTGGCTGCGTGGACCGGCTTTGCTCGCGCGGTCGTCGGGACCTCGACGTGCTCTCCCCGTAAGCATTCCGTGACCTAACCGGGCCGATGGCAGGGGTTCACCCTCCGTTCACTGTTGGCCATCGGCGGCTTCACCTGTTCTGCCTAATTTCGGCCGTACCCGGTGCGGTGTGCGGCAAGAGAGCGCAGACCGCACCACGACGACTACGCGCGCCGCCGACGGTGGCGGCTCCTTGGAAGGAACTCCCGAAAGTGAAGCTTCAGCGCAAGAACCGGCTGCGCGCCCTTTCCCTCGGTGCTGTCGCCGTCTCCGGAGCCCTGGCCCTCACGGCGTGCGGCTCGGACGACACCGGCGACAAGGCCAGCGACTCCCCCTCCTCTTCCTCGTCGGCCGGCACCAGCTCCATCAAGTGCGACGACGCCAAGGGCCAGCTGCTGTCGGACGGCTCCTCCGCGCAGAAGAACGCGATCGACGCCTGGGTGGCCGAGTTCTCCAAGGCCTGTGGCGTGCAGATCAACTACAAGGCCGGCGGCTCCGGTGCCGGTGTCACCTCCTTCAACCAGGGTCAGCTGGCCTTCGCCGGTTCCGACTCGGCGCTGAAGCCCGAGGAGATCACGGCCTCCAAGCAGGTCTGCAAGGGCGGCCAGGGCGTCGACCTGCCGATGGTCGGCGGTCCGATCGCGGTCGGCTACAACCTGGAGGGCGTGGACAACCTGGTCCTGGACGCCCCGACCCTCGCCAAGATCTTCGACGGCAAGATCGCCAAGTGGAACGACGAGGCCATCAAGAAGCTGAACCCTGACGCGAAGCTTCCCGACCTCAAGATCCAGGCGTACCACCGCTCGGACGAGTCCGGCACCACGGACAACTTCACCAAGTACCTGAAGGCCGCCACCCCGGAGAACTGGAAGTACGAGGGCGGCAAGGCGTGGCAGGCCAAGGGCGGCCAGGCCGCCGCCCAGTCCTCGGGTGTGGCCGCCGGTGTCAAGCAGACCAACGGCGCCATCGGCTACTTCGAGCTGTCCTACGTCGCCGACGGCATGAAGGCCGTCAGCATCGACACGGGTGCCAGCGCGCCGGTCGCCCCGAGCAGCGACGCCGCCTCCAAGGCGATCGCCGACGCCAAGGTCGTGGGCACGGGCCAGGACCTGGCGCTCGAACTGAACTACGCGACCAAGGCCGAGGGCGCCTACCCGATCACCCTCGTCACCTACGAGATCGTCTGTGACAAGGGCAACAAGGCGGACACCCTGCCCGCCACCAAGGCGTTCCTCAACTACATCGCCTCCGAGGATGGCCAGGGCAAGCTCGCCGACCTCGGCTACGCCCCCATCCCCGCCGACATCATCTCCAAGGTCCGTACCACCATCTCGGGCCTGAGCTGAACTGAGAGTGCGGTCCGGTCCCGGGTCTGACCCGGGACCGGACCGCACCGTCCGGTGCACCGCCGCCATGAGCCGTGCGAGGCGCACGGCTTCGCAGAGCCGTGCCTCCCGTGCGGCTCCGCAGACCGGAGAACCCGATGGACATAACGACACACAACACAACAGACGCCCCTCCCCCCACCCCACAGCCGACCGAGGTCGAGCGGAAGCGCGCCGCCCGTGGCGCCACCCGGCCCGGAGACCGGATCTTCCTCGGTCTCTCCCGTGGGTCGGGCATCCTGCTGCTGGTGATCATGGCCGCGATCGCGGTCTTCCTCACCTATCGGGCGGCCCTCGCCATCAGCAAGGACCACGGCAACTTCCTGACCACCTTCGAGTGGAACACCGGCGTCCAGCCGCCCTCCTTCGGCATCGCCGTCCTGGCCTACGGCACGGTGATCTCCTCGATCATCGCCATGGTCATCGCGGTCCCGATCGCGGTCGCCATCGCGCTGTTCCTCACCCACTACGCACCGCGCCGGCTGAGCGGCCCGATCGCCTATGTGATCGACCTGCTCGCCGCCGTGCCCTCCATCGTCTACGGCCTGTGGGGCGCGCTGATCCTCGTACCGCACCTGAACGGCCTGTTCGGCTGGCTGAACGACTACCTCGGCTGGACCGGCATCTTCTCCTGGGACGAGGGTGCCCCGCGCTCGATGCTCACCGTCGGCATCCTGCTCGCGATCATGATCCTGCCGGTCATCACCAACGTGAGCCGCGAGGTCTTCCGCCAGGTCCCGCAGATGCACGAGGAGGCGGCCCTGGCCCTCGGCGCCACGCGCTGGGAGGTCGTCCGGATGGCCGTCCTGCCCTTCGGCCGCTCCGGTGTGATCTCCGCCTCGATGCTCGGCCTCGGCCGCGCGCTCGGCGAGACGATGGCCGTCGCGACCGTGCTCTCCCCGGACTTCCTCATCCACGCCAGCCTGCTCAACACGGGCGGCGGCACCTTCGCCCAGAACATCGCCAGCAAATTCGGCGAGGCGGACGAATTCGGCCGTGACGCGCTGATCGCCTCCGGTCTTGTCCTGTTCGTCATCACCCTGCTGGTCAACGGCGCTGCCCGCATGATCATCGCGCGCCGTGCGGAGTACTCGGGGGCCAACGCATGAGCAACGCCGCCATCGCCGACAAGCGCCCCAGCGCCCTGCGCGGCGCCAGCCTGCCGAAGTGGTCGCCGTGGGCGATCGCCGCCGGCTCGGTGGCCGTGGCCATCGGCATCTGCCTGGCCGCCGGCTTCGACAGCAAGATCCAGTGGGGCCTGCTGTCCGGGCTGATCTTCCTCATCGCCACCTACGGCATCGCCGCCCGCGTCGAGGGCCGCCGCCAGGCCAAGGACCGCATCGCGACCGGCCTGGTCTGGGTCGCCTTCCTGCTCGCCGTCGTGCCGCTGGTCTCCCTGGTGTGGACGACCGTCTCGCGCGGCGTGAAGGTCCTCGACATCTACTTCCTGACCCACTCGATGGGCATCGTCGCCGACGCCCAGCCGGGCGGCGGCGTCTACCACGCCATCATCGGCAGCCTGGAGCAGGTCGGCCTCGCCACGATCATCGCCGCGCCTGTCGGCATCCTCACCGCCGTCTACCTGGTCGAGTACGGCCGCGGCAAGCTCGCCCGGGCCGTCACCTTCTTCGTGGACGTGATGACCGGTGTCCCGTCGATCGTCGCGGGCCTGTTCATCCTCAGCCTCATGCTGATCTTCGAGATGGAGCCGTTCGGCTTCGCCGGCTCGCTGGCCCTGGCCATCCTGATGATGCCGGTGGTCGTGCGCTCCACGGAGGAGATGCTCAAGCTCGTCCCGAACGAGCTGCGCGAGGCGTCCCTCGCGCTCGGCGTCCCGAAGTGGCGCACCATCCTGAAGGTGGTCCTGCCGACCTCGATCGGCGGCATCACGACCGGCGTCATGCTGGCCATCGCCCGTATCGCCGGTGAGACCGCGCCCGTGCTGCTGCTGGTGTTCGGCAACCGGTACATCAACAACAACCCGTTCGAGGGTGCGCAGCAGTCGCTGCCGCTGTACATCTACCAGCAGTACGCGCAGAGCGCCGGCGCGAACGCGGCGTACGACCGGGCCTGGGCGGCCTCGCTCACGCTGATCGCCTTCGTGATGATCCTCAACCTCGTGGCCCGCGGCATCGCCCGCTGGAAGGCCCCGAAGTCCGGTCGCTGAGGCGGCCACACAGCGACCAGACTCCCCCTCGAAAGAAGCAGTGATTTTCATGGCCAAGCGAATTGACGTCAGCGGGCTCAGCGCCTATTACGGCTCCTTCCGGGCCATCGAGGACATCTCGATGACGATCGAGCCCCGTACCGTCACGGCCTTCATCGGCCCGTCCGGCTGCGGCAAGTCCACCTTCCTGCGCACCCTGAACCGGATGCACGAGGTGACGGCCGGCGGCCGGGTCGAGGGCAAGGTCATGCTCGACGACGAGAACCTGTACGGCGCCGGGGTCGACCCGGTGGCCGTGCGGCGCGAGGTCGGCATGGTCTTCCAGCGCCCCAACCCGTTCCCCACGATGTCCGTGTTCGAGAACGTCGCGGCGGGCCTGCGGCTGAACGGCTCGTACAAGAAGAGCGAGCTGGAGGACGTCGTGGAGAAGTCGCTCCGCGGCGCGAACCTCTGGAACGAGGTGAAGGACCGCCTGAACAAGCCCGGTTCCGGTCTCTCCGGCGGTCAGCAGCAGCGTCTGTGCATCGCCCGCGCCATCGCGGTGGAGCCGAAGGTGCTGCTCATGGACGAGCCCTGCTCGGCCCTCGACCCCATCTCGACCCTCGCGATCGAGGACCTGATCGGCGAGCTGAAGGACCGCTTCACGATCGTCATCGTGACGCACAACATGCAGCAGGCGGCCCGGGTCTCCGACCGTACGGCGTTCTTCAACCTCGCGGCGGTCGGGCAGCCCGGCAAGCTGATCGAGATCGACGACACCGAGCGCATCTTCTCCAACCCGTCGGTGCAGGCGACGGAGGACTACATCTCCGGGCGCTTCGGCTAAGCGCTCCGCCGGAAAATGCCGCGATGTGCCGTCGGTCGTCCGGGCGCTGCCGAACCGCAGCGGACTTCACCGGACCTGCTGAGGCCGACGCTGCCAAGAACCCCTCGCGGTGCTGCATGGCGGTGCCACCGCGAGGACGAGAAGGGCCCGCCCCTGGCTCCCGGGGGCGGGCCCGCTCGTCGTTTCCGGGTCACCGCTCCCGGGCGGCCGGTGCTTCCGGCTGGTGCTCTCGGCTAAGTGGTCCATGCTGAGCGACCCCATGTGTGCTGCCCTTCCCTCGTGCCCGGTGGCCTACAGGAACGCCAGGTCCAGGACGCCGAACACGGCCGCCGCGACCAGGGCCGCCGCCGGCATCGTGATGAACCAGCCGAGGACGATGTTCTTCGCCACGCCCCAGCGGACCGCGTTGACACGCTTGGTCGCGCCGACGCCCATGATGGCCGAGGTGATCACGTGGGTCGTCGAGATCGGCGCCTTGAACAGGAACGCCGTGGTGAACATGATGGCCGCGCCGGTCGTCTCGGCCGCGAAGCCCTGCGGCGGATCCAATTCGATGATCTTGCGGCCGAGGGTGCGCATGATGCGCCAGCCGCCCGCGTAGGTGCCGAGCGACAGCATCACGGCGCACACGATCTTGACCCACACCGGGATCGGGTCGCCGTAGGTCTCATGGCCGGAAATCACCAGTGCCATCACCACCACGCCCATGGTCTTCTGGGCGTCCTGGAGGCCGTGTCCGAGCGCCATGCCGGCCGCCGACACGGTCTGGGCTATGCGGAAGCCCCGCTTGGCCTTGTGCGGGTTGGCCCGCCGGAAGATCCACATGATGGCCGTCATCACCAGGTAGCCGACGATCAGGCCGACCACCGGCGACACGAACATCGGGATGATGACCTTGTCAACCACGCCGCTCCAGAACACCGTGGTGCCGCCCGCGAGCGCCGCACCGACCAGGCCGCCGAACAGGGCGTGCGAGGACGAGGACGGCAGGCCGAAGTACCAGGTGACCAGGTTCCAGGCGATGGCGCCGAGCAGCCCCGCGAACAGGATGCCCATCCCCTGCGAGCCCTCGGGCGTCTGGATCAGGCCCTCGCTGACGGTCTTGGCGACCCCGCTGCCCAGGAAGGCGCCGGCGAGGTTCATCACGGCCGCCATCGCCAGCGCGGCCCGCGGGGTCAGCGCCCGCGTCGACACCGAGGTGGCGATCGCGTTCGCGGAGTCGTGGAATCCGTTCGTATACGTGAAAAAGAGCGCGACCGCGATGGTCACGACCAGGGCGAAGGTGTCCATCGACGCCTCAGGACTCCTTGACGGCGATGGTCTCCACCGTGTTCGCCACGTGCTCGAACGCGTCCGCCGCCTCTTCCAGCACGTCCACGATCTGCTTGAGCTTCAGGACCTCGATCGCGTCGTATTTGCCGTTGAAGAGGTGCGCGAGGAGCTTCCTGTGGATCTGGTCCGCCTGGTTCTCCAGGCGGTTCACCTCGATCCAGTACTCGGTGAGGTTGTCCATGGTGCGCAGGCTCGGCATCGCCTCGGCCGTCAGCTCCGCCGCCCGGGCCAGCACCTCGATCTGCTGCTCGACGCCCTTCGGCAACTCTTCGATGTTGTAGAGGACGACCAGGTCGACGGCCTCCTCCATGAAGTCCATGATGTCGTCGAGGGACGACGCGAGGGAGTAGATGTCCTCGCGGTCGAAGGGCGTGATGAACGAGGAGTTCAACTGGTGGAAGATCGCATGCGTGGCGTCGTCACCTGCGTGTTCGGCGGCCCTCATACGCTCTGCGATCTCGGCCCGGGCGGGTGCGTCCGCCCCGAGCAGTTCCATCAGGAGTTTCGAGCCGGTGACGATGTTGTCCGCGGACGCGGCGAACATGTCATAGAAGCTCGTCTCCCTGGGGGTCAGACGAAAGCGCACTTGGGGTCCTCGGGGTGCATCGGTTTCGGTCAGCCTGATGCTAAGCGCATCATCCGGCCACGGCTAAGGGGCCGTCCCCCAGTGTCACCCATCAGACAAAATGATCAGCACGGGGGCGTACCAAGGGCCCTATACCCAGCAAAGTTCGTTACGATATACCCGCTAGGGGTATGTGTCTGGAGGACGCGATGACGACCACCGAGGCCGGCGCGACGGCGCCCTCCGAGAGCCCGCTCGGGGGCACCGGCGAGAATGTGACGCACGGCTACCACAAGCAGAAGGACGAGCACCTCAAGCGGCTGCGGCGCATCGAGGGGCAGATCCGCGGGCTGCAGCGGATGGTCGACGAGGACGTCTACTGCATCGACATACTCACGCAGGTGTCGGCCTCCACGAAGGCCCTGCAGTCCTTCGCGCTGCAACTCCTGGAGGAGCACCTACGGCACTGCGTCGCCGACGCGGCCGTCAAGGGCGGCAGCGAGATCGACGCGAAGGTGGAAGAGGCGACGAAGGCAATCGGCCGCCTGCTGCGCACCTGACCCTTCCGCGCCCTCCGCACCCGCCTCGACAGACCGGCGAGACCGGCGCCGGTCGCCCCGCTCGCCGGGTCGCTGCTGGTCGGCGGCGCGTTTGTCGGGCTGGTGCCGGTCGGCTGCCGCCGGTCGCTCGGGGACCATGGCCAGGCGCGCTCTGCTGGATGTGCCGCGTCGTGCCGTCGGTTGTCTGCGGCGACGTCGTGGCTGGTCGCTCCCCCACGTTCTCGGCTTCGCTCGAACAGGGGGGACCCCGTCGGTCGGTCCCCCTTTGCCCGGCTGTCGTCGGTCGGCTGCGACTGCGTCGGCTGGTGCCGGTCGGTCCCCCTGTCTGGCCGGCGTTGGTCGCGTGTGCTCCCTCTGCTCGGTTGCCGTTGGGCACTGCGGCGGAGCCGCATATCGGCACGGCGGTTTCCAGGGGGCTGTCGGACCGGAAGGGACTTCGCCGGGTCTGTTTGGGGCGGGTCGCGCGGGCCGGTTGCCGGGCGCCGGACCACCCAGCCCGGCCAGGGCCGTTCGCCAGCTCTGCCCGGCTGCCCTCTTGTGTCTCTGTCCCATTGGCGGCTGTTGTCGGCGGCTCTGTCGGGTCAGGGGGTTGTCGTGTGGGTTGTTGCGTCGGTGCGGGCCTGGCTTCTCGCTCGGCGGGCCGGGCCGCGCCAGCCGCAGGTGCAGCGGGCCACGCAGAAGCTGCCCTGCTCCATGGTCGTCGTGCGGTGTTGCTGTCCCTCGCGGGCCCGCTCCGGCCCGTCCTGCTGCGCCACTCCGACAACGTTACCGAGTCCGCTGGCGATGCGACCCCGTGGGCCCGCCGGCCCGCCGACACGCGTGACGGCGCCCCCTACCCGTCGTTAACCGGAACGACAGGGGGCCCGTGACGGACGTACCGGGGGTAGGCAGGCGATGGATCGGCGGCAGCACAGGAAGGCGGGCGGCACGGTCGTCGCTGCGGTCATGCTGGTGGGCCCGGGCGTGTGTGCCACGGGATGCGCCGGCAGCGGCGTCGCCGCCGACGCGCGCGGCCCGGCCGACCCGGTCACCACCCTGCACCGCGCCGCCGACGACCTGCGCGCCGCGGGCAGCTCCCGGGCGGGCACGTCGATGGAGATGGCGACCGGCGGCACCCGGGTCACCATCCGCGGCAAGGGCGTCTACGACTACCGCCGGCAGCTCGGACAGCTCACGGTCGTGCTGCCGCAGGACCCGACGGGCGCCACCGAGCACCGGCCGATCACCGAACTCCTCGCCCCGGGCGCCCTCTACATGAAGAACCGGGGCGCCGGGGTGCCCGCCGACAAGTGGGTCCGGGTGGACACGGCGCCCCTCTCCGACGGCAACCTCGTGACGGGTGGCGCGACCGACCCGTACGCCGCCGCCGAGTTGCTGCGCGGCACGCGGACGGCGACGTACGTGGGCCGGACCGAGGTGGGCGGCACCGCGGTGCGGCACTACCGGGGCACCGCCGACCTCGCCGCGGCGGCCCGGGCGGCCTCGGCGGGCAACCGGGCGGCCCTCGCGGCGGCGGCCAAGGGGTTCGCGACGGCCGAGGTCCCCTTCGACGCCTACCTCGACGACCAGGGCCGTATCCGCAAGCTCAGGCAGCGGTTCAGCTTCGTCAACGGCCAGCAGAAGACCCCCGTCGCGGTCGCCTCGACGACGCTGCTGTACGACTTCGGCACCGACGTGGACGTGCGACTGCCGCGTCCGAAGGACATCTACGCGGGCCGGATCGCGGAGGACCAGCCGGCGGATCACCCCGGGGAATAGCCCGTCCGTGCCATGCGCGATGTGTAGACCACTGCCTACCCTAGGAAGTCGGTGACGGCAGAGACGAGGTGATGCAGCGTGGCTCCGGGCGGCGGTACGGCGGTTCAGGACCACGTGGCCCTCGCCGAGATCGAACTGTGCGGCGAGCTGATCATCGCGGCGTCGGCGGCCGACGAGGACCGGCTCAGCCTGGAGAGCATCGACGAGATCCTGAGGGTGGCCGAAGAACGCACGGCCCTCACGGGCTGACCGGGAAGCACCGGCGGAGCAGGGCATCGACCAGGCCCCGGTCGCGTGGCTGGGTGAGACGGGCGCGGGCCGCGGCGGGGGAGAGCCACAGGATGCGGTCCACCTCGTGGTTGGGCGCGAAGCGGCCCGCGGTGGCCTCGGCCGCCCAGTAACGCACCTGCTTCGGGCGGCCGTTGGCCGGATAGCGCAGGGTGGGCAGTTCCCCGCCGGGCGCGGCGGCGTACCCGGTCTCCTCCGTCACCTCCCGCAGGGCGCCGGCCAGTGCCTCCTCGCCGCGCTTCAACTTGCCCTTCGGGTGGGACCAGTCGTCGTACTTCGGCCGGTGGACGAGGCAGATCTCCACCCGGCCGTCGACGGGGGAGCGGCGCCACAGAACGCAGCCGGCCGCCTGGACGGTGGTGTCATTCGTGCTGGTCACCGGTTGGTCACCCTCCTGGTCCGTGAGGCTCCTTCGGCTTCGGGGTCTGTTCGGGGCGTTTCGGGGGCCGTCGGCTTCGGGTCAGGGCGCGCTGACGGTCTGCTTCTGCCAGGACTGCTGGAACTCGAACCGCGCGGCCTCCACCTCGTGCCGCTGGTCGGCGTGGAGCACGCCGAGCGCGTACGCCGTCGCGGGCGCGATGCGCGGGGTGCGGGCCGCCTGTGCCGCCGCCCCGGCCGCCTCCGCCGCGTCCCGGTGCCGGTCGAGCGCCCGGCCCGCCGTGAGCAGCCGCAGATCGGCCGGGTGCGTGTCGAGCCCGCCGCCGCACAGCACCTCACGGGCGTAGCGGTGCAGCCGCAGCAGCAGGCGCACCTGGTGCCAGGGGCCGTCCTGCGGATGCGGGGCGGGCTCCGGGGACAGCCCGTGGACCAGCGCCTCCGCGTTGTACGGGTGCCCGGCGGTGACCAGGGGCAGCGCGGCGATGGCGTCCATCAGCCGTTCCTCCGCCGCGGCGGCGGCCGGACGCAGGTCGGTGCTGATCGCGGCCGGGGTGAGCGGCACCTCGCTGGCGAGGACGGCGACCTTGTCGGCGACCGCGTGGAAGCGGGAGGAGCCGAGGGCCTGGAGTGCGGTGGAGTGGGCCCGGGTCCGGGCCAGGGTGAGCTGGCGTTCGAGCAGGGCGCCCGCCTTGGCCGCGCCCACGGTGAGATTGCCGCGCTCCTGGGCGGCCGTACCGGAGCCGGCAGCCGCCGGACCGGCACCCGCGGTCATCGACTGCGCCGGGAACGACGTCGAGCCGGACAGCCGGTGCAGCGCGAGCAACAGCCGCTCCAGGCGCGCCTCGTACGCGTGCTCCATCCCCAATGTCCCGGACAGCCAGGCCAGTTCGGGGCGCATCGCCTCCGACCAGTCGGCGTCGAGGAGCGGGCGGAAGGTGTGCAGGCTGCCGCTGATGCGGCGGGCCGAGCGGCGCAGGGCGCGCGCCGCGTCGACGGACTCCTCCGGGCCGGCGGACGTGCCGGTCTCCCGGTGCAGCCGCAGCGCGCGCAGGAACTCCGTGGCCTGGGCGCGCAGATAGCCCGCGAGGGCGTCTCCTGTCGTCAACCCGGCCGTGGGGTCCATCGGTTCAAGGTGTTGCTGTGCCACGCCGGCGCCTCCGGGCGTCTATGAGCATCTCCTGGATGTTGCGCAGGGGCTGTCCGTCCGCGTCGGTCGCGTGCCGGGTCCACTCGCCGTCGGGGCCCAGGTGCCAGGAGGAGGTGGTGTCGGACATGCCGGTGTCGAGCAGCCTGTTGAGGGCCGCCCGGTGGGCCGGGTCGGCGACCCTGACCAGTGCCTCGATCCGGCGGTCGAGGTTGCGGTGCATCATGTCGGCGCTGCCGATCCACACTTCGGGCTCGCCGCCGTTGCCGAAGACGAACACCCGGGAGTGCTCCAGGAAGCGGCCGAGGACGGAGTGGACCCGGATGTTCTCCGAGAGGCCCGTGACGCCCGGCCTGAGCGCGCAGATCCCGCGCACCCAGATGTCCACCGGCACGCCCGCCTGGGACGCGCGGTAGAGGGAGTCGATGACCGCCTCGTCCACCATGGAGTTGACCTTGATGCGGATGAGGGCGGGGCGGCCCGCACGGTGGTGCTGGGCCTCCTTGTTGATGCGTGATATCAGCCCGTCCCGCAGGGACTTGGGCGCGACCAGCAGCCGGCGGTAGGTCTCGCGGCGCGAGTATCCGGAGAGCCGGTTGAACAGGTCGGACAGGTCGGCGCCGACCTGCGGGTCCGCCGTCAGCAGGCCCAGGTCCTCGTAGAGCCGGGCCGTCTTCGGGTGGTAGTTGCCGGTGCCGACATGGCTGTAGCGGCGCAGCGTGTCGCCCTCCTGGCGCACCACCAGGGACAGCTTGCAGTGCGTCTTCAGGCCGACCAGGCCGTACACGACATGGCAGCCGGCCTCCTCCAGCTTGCGCGCCCACTTGATGTTGGCGTGCTCGTCGAAGCGGGCCTTGATCTCGACCAGGACGAGTACCTGCTTGCCGGACTCGGCGGCGTCGATGAGCGCGTCGACTATCGGGGAGTCGCCCGAGGTCCGGTACAGGGTCTGCTTGATCGCGAGGACGGCGGGGTCCTCGGCCGCCTGCTGGAGGAACGCCTGCACCGACGTCGAGAACGAGTCGTACGGATGGTGCAGCAGCACGTCCCGGCTGCGCAGGGCGGCGAAGATGTCCGGCTCGGAGGCCGACTCGACCTCGGCGAGGTCGCGGTGGGTGCCCGCGACGAACTTCGGGTACTTCAGCTCGGGCCGGTCGAGGCTGTGGATGCGGAACAGGCCGGTGAGGTCCAGGGGGCCGGGCAGCGGATACACCTCGGCCTCGCTGATCTTCAGTTCGCGCACCAGCAGGTCGAGCACTTCGCGGTCGATGGACTCCTCGACCTCCAGGCGCACCGGCGGCCCGAAGCGGCGCCGCATGAGTTCCTTCTCCAGGGCCTGGAGCAGGTTCTCGGCGTCGTCCTCCTCGACCTCCAGGTCCTCGTTGCGGGTCACCCGGAAGGCGTGGTGCTCCAGCACCTCCATGCCGGGGAAGAGCTCTTCGAGGTGGGCGGGGGCGGCGATGACGTCCTCAAGGGGGACGTAGCGGCCGGGGGATGCCTCCAGGAAGCGGGAGAGCAGCGGCGGCACCTTCACCCGGGCGAAGTGCTTGTGCCCGCTGACCGGGTTGCGCACCACCACGGCCAGGTTCAGGGACAGGCCGGAGATGTACGGGAAGGGGTGCGCCGGGTCGACCGCCAGGGGGGTCAGGACCGGGAAGATCTGGTGCCGGAACAGGGTGAACAGGCGGGCCTGCTCCTTCTCGGCCAGTTCGTTCCAGCGGACCAGGTGGATGCCCTCCTCCGCGAGGGCGGGGGCGACGTCCTCGTGGTAGCAGGCGGCGTGCCGGGCCATCAGCTCGCGGGAGCGGGCCCAGATCATCTCCAGCACCTCGCGGGGCTGGAGCCCGGAGGCGGACCGGGTGGCGACGCCCGCCGCGATGCGGCGCTTGAGACCGGCCACCCGGACCATGAAGAACTCGTCCAGGTTGCTGGCGAAGATCGCCAGGAAGTTCGCCCGCTCCAGGAGGGGCGTGTTCGGGTCCTCGGCGAGTTCGAGGACCCGTTCGTTGAACGCGAGCCAGCTGCGCTCCCGGTCGAGGAACCGACCCTGCGGCAACTGGACGCCGTCGGTCTGCGACTCCTCGTACCCGTCGAGGTCGGCGTCGAGGTCGGGCGCCAGGTCGGAGACCGCCGCCGCCACGGTGTGCGGGCGGTGCGCGGCTATGGAGCCCACGGAGGGCTGCGCGTTCGCATGGCTGCCGCGGCCCGCGGGGCCCCCACCGAGGGTGGTGGTGGGAGACGGCTGGGCCTCTGCCCGGGTGTTCTGGCTCATATGCCCATTGTTCCGCGCGACCAGGGAGAAGGGCGCGTCGGAACGGGCGGGAGGCAGTCTCACGGTCCCGTTCCCACCGGACCCCTCGGGGGGCGGCGGAGGCTCTGGCGCGGCGGTCTTCATTGGCTGAGCGTCGCAAGCCCGTCTGAATCGACGGTTACGGAGACATGACGTGCGGGATAGCGCGGGGCGGCTCCCCGGCGTCCGCCAAGGCCACGGGCCCGTACGACGGCGAAGGTCCGGCGGGTCGTACGGGCGCGCGCCGGCGAGGCATGTGTGCCGCCGGTGCTGGGGGTTTCCCCGTGGGGCGGGAGGGACGGGACGGTCGGTGTGCCGTGGGCCGTGCGGCGCGGTGTGCCGCGCCGCACGGGGGCGTCACGGGGGCGTGTGGTTCAGGCCGTGCCGTCCGGGCCGCTCAGGCGGTGGCCCGCTGCGTGGTCCGGGGGGTCGCGGTGCTGCGGCGCAGCAGCCAGAACGCCGTGGCCGTGCACACCCCGGCCACGGCCAGGACGAGCGCGCAGGTGGTCAGCTGGAGCGGCCAGTAGTGGGAGACGGGGTGGTAGGCGTTGTAGTAGCCGACCGCGTCGAGATTGTCGAGCAGCTTGCCGCAGCCGCCTGACGCGACCGGGGGGCACTCGGGCTGGGGGATGTGCGCGCCGCTCGCGGTGACCAGGCCGTGGTCGACCTCGACCCCGGAGTAGAGGTGTCCGTAGCGGTCGTCGAGGCCGGTCACCTCGGTGACGGCGGGCCACAGGTGCGGCATCAGCCGCTGGGCCGTGATCCACACGCCGGCGGTCAGCGCGAGGCCGAGCACCAGCGCGGGCAGGGTGCGGCGGCGCAGCAGGCCCGCGAGGACGCCGACGGCGAGTCCGGCCAGGGCCAGGGCGACGGTGGTCGGGCCGTTGGCGTGGAAGGTCCACACGTCGTGCCACGGCTTGCCGCTGTCGACGCGGCCCTGGGCGGCCGACCACGCCCTGCGGTGCAGCAGCACCAGCAGGCTCGTGCCCGCGGTGATCGCGACCGCCGGCACCGCCAGGCGCAGGGCCAGCCAGCGGGTGGGGCCGACGCCCTGGGTCCAGGCGAGCTGGGCGGTGCCGGACTCCAGTTCGCGGCCGGTGAGCGCGGCGCCCGCCCAGGCGGCCACCAGGAACGGCAGCCCGGTCAAGGCGGCCGTGAGGTAGGTGTAGGCGGACTTGTACAGGAGGATCGCGTCCTGGTCGTAGGCGCACCGCGGGGTCATGCCGCAGGCGTCGTACTGCCGCCAGCCCTCGGCCGCCGCGTCGGTGAGCGGTCCGGCGAGCCACAGCAGCAGGGCGGAGCCGAGCAGCACGAGCACGGTCCAGACGATGAGCGCGGGCCGGTGCAGGCGCAGCAGCCAGCGGGTCAGCCGGGGGCCGCCGTGGACGGGGGCGGAGCTGGTGGCGGCCGGGGCGGTGAGGGCGGTCACGCGGCGGTCTCCTCGGTCTGCTGGGTCTGCCCGGTTTCCGCCGGGGTGGTGGTCAGGGCGGGCGCCTCGGGGTTGCGCAGATGCGTGAGGATCAGGTCCTCCAGCGTCGGCGGGCCGGTGCGCCAGTCGGCGGGCAGCGGGGCGCCCCGGCGGATCAGGGCGCTCAGCTGGCGTCCGGTGGTCCGGGACTCCACGACGGTGTGCGCGCTCAGGTCGGCGGAACCGGCGGGCGCGCTCACCCGGGTGTGGGCGGCCAGCAGCTCGTCGATGTCCCCGGCGAGCCGGACCCGGCCGCCGCCGAGCAGCAGCAGATGGTCGCAGGAGTCCTCCAGTTCGGCGACCACGTGCGAGGACATCACGATGGTGGTGCCGTGCTGCGCGGACTGCCCCATCAGCACGCCCGTCAGGTCGTGCCGGGCCAGCGGGTCCAGGTCGGCCATCGGCTCGTCAAGGAGCAGCAGTTCGGTCCGCTTGCCGAGGGCCAGGGCGAGGGCGACCCGGGTCTGCTGCCCGCCGGACAGTGACCGCACCCGGACATCCGGGTCGAGGCCGCCCGCGGCCACCACCCGCTCGGCGGTGGCCCGGTCCCAGCGGCCGGGGTTGAGGTCGGCGCCCATGCGCAGCGTCTCGGCGATGGTGAGCTGCGGGTGCAGCGGCTTGCCCTGGGCGACGAAGCCGACCCGGGCGCGGGCCCGTGCCGGGTCCGTGCCGAGGACGGAGAGGCTGCCCTCGGTGGGGACGAGCAGCCCGGCGGCCAGGGCCAGGAGTGTGGACTTGCCCGCGCCATTGGGTCCGGCGATGGCGCAGACGCGTCCCGCGGGCAGCCGGAACGCGCAGTCGCGCAGCGCCCATCCTCCTCGCCGGCCGAAGCGCTTGCCGAGCGCGACCGCCTCCATGGCCGCTCCGGTATGGGTCGTCATGACTGTTCTCCCTGGAAGTGCGGCTCGGCGTGCTGCTCGGCCTGTCCTTCGGCGCGCGGCTCAGCGTGTCTGTCGGCGTGCGGCTCGGCGTGTCTGTCGGCGTGCGGATCGACGTGCTGACCGACGTGCCCGGCGTGCTGTTCGAGTACGGCGGTGAAGAGGGCGGCGATGTCGTCCCGGTCGAGCCCGGCCTGCCGGGCCCGGGCCGCCCATGCCTCCAGCTCGGCGCGCAGGGGTGACTCGGCCGGGGCGGAGCCCAGCGTGCGGCGCACGAAGGTGCCCATCCCGCGCCGCGCCTCGACCAGTCCCTCGCGTTCCAGCTCCCGGTACGCCTTGAGGACCGTGTTGGGGTTGATGGCGGTGGCCTCGACGACCTCGCGGGCCGTCGGCAGCTGGTCACCGGGCCGCAGCAGGCCCAGCCGGATGGCCTGTTTGGTCTGCTGGACGATCTGCACATAGGTGGCCACGCCGCTGTGCCGTTCGATGCGGTACTCGACCACTCGGACAACCACCCTTTCACTAATTGAGTAGTGAAAGGGTGGTGCAAGGGTGCCGCAGAAGTCAAACCGCCGGCTCAAGGAGGCCCGGCCGCGCGGCCGGGCCTCACCTGACAGTCCTCACGTCTCCGTGCGGTACATGAGGTCGGTCTCGTGGGTCACGAAGCCCAGCCGTTCGTACACGGACACGGCCGCCGTGTTGTCGGCGTCGACGTACAGCATCGCCGTCGGCAGGCCCTGCGCGGCCAGGTGGCGCAGGCCGACGGTCGTCAGGGCCTTGCCGAGGCCGCCGCCCTGGGCGCCGGGTGCCACGCCGAGCACATACACCTCGCCCAGCTGCTCCTCCGCGTGCACCTTGGTCCAGTGGAAGCCGACCAGCCGCCCCGCCCGTTCGGCGAGGAAGAAGCCGGCCGGGTCGAACCAGGGCTCGGCCTTGCGGTCGTCCAGGTCGCGCTGGGTCAGTGAGCCCTGCTCGGGATGGTGCGCGAAGGCCGCCGCGTTGACGGCGAGCCAGGCCGCGTCGTCCCGCCCCGGCACGAACGTGCGCACCGTGACGCCCTCCGGCAGCCGCGGCTCGGGCAGCCGGAGTCCGGTCAACGGCCGCCGCATCTGGCGCAGTTCACGGAACAGGGACATCCCGAGCACCTGGGCGAGGTGGCGGGCGGCGGCGTGCCCGCCGTGCGCCCACACCCGCAGCCGCTTCCCGGACGCGGCGAGCAGCGCCGAGCCGAGCGCCCGGCCGTGCCCGTGCCCCCGGTGCGAGGGGTGCACGACCAGCTCGGCGGCCGGCGCCTCCACCGGGTCGGTGTCCTCCAGCTGGGCATAGCCGACGAGTTCGTCGCCGACGCTGAGCAGCAGATGGGAGACGCCCTCGCGCGCGCCCCCGCGCAGTTGCAACCGGCCCTGCTCGGACACCGCCTGCTGTCCGTCGGTCGCGGCGGCCGTCGCGAGCAGTTCCAGGACGCGCTCGGCCTGGTCCGGGGAGAGCGCCGAGCAGGTCTCGATGGCGCGGGAGGGGAAGGGCGGTGCGGCGTCGTCGCTGGTCATGCGTACGAGGGTACGGGGAGCCCGCGGCAAAGTGGTGACAAGGGCAAACGCAAAGAAGTCGGCAAAGGGAAACCAGGATGTAACCATGAACCCCCTGTCGCGCTACGCGCGTTGAATCTAGGCTGCGCCATCGGACTCACTCCTCACCATCAGCCCACAGGGGGGCACATGCCGACGCCAGCCCATCCGCGTCACCGCGGCAGACGCCGCACGCACACGTTTCTCGCGACCGCCGCCGGTCTCGCCACCGTCGCGGCCCTGGCCGCCGCGCTGCCCGCGCAGGCGCACAACGACCGGGACGACCACGGCGGCCACGGTCTGCCGGGCCGCTACCAGGACGTCCAGCTCCTCTCCTTCAACGACCTGCACGGCAACCTGGAGCCGCCGTCCGGCTCCTCCGGCCGGGTCACCGAACTGCAGGCGGACGGCACCACGAAGACGATCGACGCGGGCGGCGTCGAGTACCTGGCGACCCATCTGCGCCAGGCCCGCGCCGGCCACCCGTACTCCATCACCGCGGCCGGCGGTGACATGGTCGGCGCCTCTCCGCTGATCTCCGGCCTGTTCCACGACGAGCCGACCATCGAGGCGCTCAACGGCCTGGACCTGGACGTCACCGCCGTGGGCAACCACGAGTTCGACGAGGGCGCCAAGGAACTGGCGCGGCTGCAGAACGGCGGCTGCCACCCGACGGACGGCTGCTACGACAAGAAGAAGAAGTTCACCGGCGCCGACTTTCCGTACCTCGCGGCCAACGTGCTGAACGAGAAGACGGACAAGCCGATCCTGAAGCCGTACTGGGTCTGGAAGAAGAAGGACGTCAAGGTCGGCTTCATCGGCGTCACCCTGGAGAACACCCCGGGCATCGTCTCCGCCGAGGGCGTCAAGGGCCTCAAGTTCAAGGACGAGGTCGAGACGATCAACAAGTACGCCAAGGAACTGCAGCGCCAGGGCGTCCAGTCGATCGTGGCCCTGATCCACGAGGGCGGCTTCCCGGCCTCGTCGAGCTACAACTACGACTGCGACTCCTCGGGCGCAGGCGCCGGCATCTCCGGCCCGATCGTGGACATCGCGAAGAACGTCACCCCGGCGGTCGACGCGCTGGTGACGGGCCACACCCACAACGCGTACGTCTGCACCATCGACGACCCGTCGGGCAAGCCGCGCATGGTCACCTCGGCCGCCTCCTTCGGCCGCCTCTACACGGACACCACGCTGACCTACGACCGGGTGACCGGTGACATCGCCCGTACGGCGGTGAAGTCGGCGAACCGCGTGGTCACGCGCACCGTGCCCAAGGCGCCGGACATGACGCGGCTGATCTCCAAGTGGAACACGCTGGCCGCGCCCATCGGCAACCGTCCGGTCGGCTACATCTCCGGCGACATCGCCAACACCGGTACCGAGTCCCCGATGGGCGACCTGATCGCGGACGCGCAGCTCGCCTACGGCCGGGAGCTGGACCCGAAGACCTCCCTGGCGCTGATGAACCCGGGCGGCGTGCGGGCCGGCCTGACGTACGCGGCCTCGGGCGCCGAGGGCGACGGCGTCGTCACCTATGCCGAGGGCTTCACCGTCCAGCCGTTCGCCAACACGGTGAACCTCCAGGACCTCACCGGCGCGCAGCTGATCCAGGTGCTGAAGGAGCAGGTGAGCGGCGCCAACGCCGCCGCGCCGAAGATCCTCCAGCCGTCGGCCGGGCTGACCTACACGCTGGACCTGACGAAGTCCGGCGCGGACCGCGTGGTCACCGACTCGATCCGGCTGAACGGCGCCGCGATCGACCCGGCCGCCACCTACCGGGTCGCCTCCAACAGCTTCCTCGCGGGCGGCGGCGACGGCTTCACCACGCTGGGCCAGGGCACCAACCCCCTGGTCGGCACGGACGACCTGACCGCCCTGGCGAACTACCTGACGGCCAACTCGTCGGCCGGCAACCCGATCGCGCCCCCCGCGGCGAACCGGATCACCATCGTGCGGTGATCCGCACAGCGGCCGCTTCCCGGCCCGGGCCCGGTACGTACTCCGGTACGTACCGGGCTCTTCTCGTTCCATAAAACCTGTGTGAGCCGCCGAATGGTTCCGCATTGCGTCTGAAAATTCATCTCAGTCTCAATTAACTCAGGTCTCACCGGAATTGGCATTCTTTGGCGCTCGACTCCCGTAATGTTTTCCATGTCGAAAGCGAAAGGCGCGGACGACATACGAAACAAGGAGAAGACATGAGCTTCCACAAGGTGACCCCCGCCAAGAAGACCCGCAAGCCCGCCCCGGCCGCGAAGAAGCCGGCGCCGAAGAAGCCCACCCCGAGGCGGCGTCCGGTCGGCGGCGAGCGCTGACCGAGAATTCACCCACGTAAATCACAGGGAATTCCCGGGAAGAGGGGAAAGGCCCGCCGCGAGGCGGGGTCATCGGGTCGAGCACACGCGCGCCGATGACCCCGCCTCGGCCGTGTCCGCAGCCGCTTCCCTGGTGCCATGCCCCCTGATGTGTAAGGGAGTTGACCATGAGAGAAGCCCGCCGGGCGTTTTGCCGCTTCTGGCCGCTGACCCGCGGTGACCGCAGCCGGCTGGCGCTGATCGTGGCCTGCGTGGTGATCTCCGCGCTCACCGAGACCGCCGCCGTCCTGCTCTTCGCCGACCTCACCGACCATGCCCTGCAGGCCGGTTCGCTGTCCGCGTTCTGGGGCCCGGCCGCCGCCTGGCTGGGCGTCGCCGCCCTCGGCGCGCTGGTCGGCTACCTCGGCAACTCGCTCGCCACCTGGACCGCCGACCGGTTCGTGCGACGGCTGCGCGCGCACGCCTTCCGGCATGTGCAGCGCCTGCCCCCGGACTTCTTCCAGCGGCACCGCCAGGGCGACCTGGTCGAGCGGCTCACCGGTGATGTCGAGGCCATCGAGCAACTGGTCGTCTCCGGAGTGATCGGCTCGATCGGGGCCGCCTTCTCCGCCGTCTTCTACACCGCCGCCGCGTTCTGGCTGCGCTGGGACCTGGCGCTGGCCACGTTCCTGCTCGCGCCCCTCTTCCTGCTCGCCGCCCGCCGCTTCGCCGGCCGCGTCAAGAAGGCGTCCCGGGACGAGCGGGCCGCCGACGGCGCGATCACCTCGGTGGTGACCGAGGCGCTGGGCAACATCGTGCTCACCCAGGCATACAACCGCCGCCGCGACGAGGAGGCACGGCTCGACGCCGAGGCCCGCGCCTGGCAGCGGGCCTGCGTGCGCGGGGCGCGGCTGAGCGAGCTGTACGAGCAGTTCGTCGAGGTCGTCGAGACGGTGTGCGTGCTCACGGTGATCGGGCTCGGTGTGTGGGAGATCTCCGCTGGGCGTATGACGCTGGGCCAACTGCTGGCCTTCGCCGCCTTCCTCGGCTACCTCTACCCGCCCGTGCGCGCCCTCGGCCGGCTCGGCCTCACCGTCACCGAGGCCGTGGCCGGCGCCGAACGCATCGGCGAGATCCTGGACGCCGAGCCCGCCGTCACCGACCCGGCCCGGCCGGTCACCGCCTGGCCGGTGCGCGGCCGGATCGACTTCGAAGGCGTCCGCTTCCGCTACCCGGACGCGCCCCGCACCGCCCTGCGGGACATCACGTTCGGCGCGGGCCCCGGAGAACTGGTCGTCGTCACCGGTGAGAGCGGCGCCGGCAAGTCGACCCTGACCGCGCTGCTGACCCGCTTCTACGACCCCTCGGCCGGCACGATCCGGCTGGACGGCGTGCCGCTGACCGACGTACCCCTCGACTTCCTGCGCGAGAACATCGCCCTGCTGCCGCAGCGGACGCCGGTCCTGAGCGGCACCGTCCGCGAGAACATCGCGTGCGGCCGGCCCGGCGCGAGCGACGCGGAGATCGAGCGGGCGGCCCGCGCCGCGGCGGCGCACGACTTCGTCGCGGCACTGCCCGACGGCTACGACACCCGTATCGCCCCCGGCACGGCCGCCCTGTCCGGCGGCCAGCTGCGGCGCCTGGCCATCGCCCGCGCGATGCTCCGGGCCGCCCCGGTCCTCGTGCTGGACGAGCCGACGGCCGGCCTGGACGCGGTGGCCGCCCGTCAGGTGGTGCGGCCCCTGCGCCGGCTGATGGCCGGCCGGACCACGATCATGATCACCCATGACCTGACGCTGGCCCCGGACGCCGACCGCATCCTCGTCGTGGACCGCGGCCGACTGGTGGAAACGGGCACCCACACCGAACTGCTCGCCCACGGCGGCGCGTACGCCCGACTGGCCGCCCCCCTGCCGAAGACGGTCCCCCCGCCCTCGACGCCCCACCCGGACGACACGCTGACCCTCCGGGGGTAGGCCGCGGCGCGGTTGTGGTCCCGGCTTGCGCCGCACGTTGTGGACGAGCCGCGGTCCGAAGGCGGTTCTACTGTCCCTGGCGCCCGGCCCGGATGACACGCTGACCCTCCGGGGGTAGGCCGCGGCGCGGGTGTGGTCCCGGCCTGCGCCGCACGTTGTGGGCGAGCCGCGGCTCGCCGCGGTTCTCCTGCGGGCGCCGCGGGCCCATGACGCGCACGTTCGGGGTGTCCGCCGCGGTCCTCTGCTGGAAGCAAGCCCGCACCACCGGCGGGTCGGCCCGCCGCGGGACACGGCGGCGGTCGGGTCACGGTGCCGGCGTCAGGTCCGGTGGGGCGGTCGGGGCGCCGGGCAGGCGGACCGTGGCCACCGTGCCGCCGCCCGCCGCGGGGGCCAGGGACACCTCGCCGCCCGACTGCTGGACCGTGCGGGCCACGATCGACAGGCCGAGGCCCGAACCCGGCAGTGCCCGCGCGCTCGGAGAGCGCCAGAACCGGTCGAAGACATGCGGTAGTTCCTCGACGGCGATGCCGGGACCGTGGTCCCGGACGGTGAGGACGCCCTTGGCCAGGGCCACGTCCACCGTGCCGCCGTCGGGGCTGAACTTCACCGCGTTGTCGAGGACGTTGACGATCGCCCGCTCCAGCGCGGATGGTTCGCCGCGGACGTACCACGGCGCCAGGTCGGCCGTGATCGTCAGCTCGGGGCCGCGCAGCCGGGCGCGGCGCAGCGCCGTCTCCACCGTGTCGTGGAACGCGATCACCTGGACCCGTTCGCCGCGCTGGCTCTCCGAACGGGACAGTTCCTGGAGGTCACCGATCAGCGACGCCAGCTCCGTCATCTGCGCCTTCACCGACGCCAGCAGCGCCTTGCGGTCGGCCGGTGGCAGGGGCCGGCCGGTCTCCTCGCTGCGGGTGAGCAGTTCCACGTTCGTGCGCAGCGAGGTGAGCGGCGTCCGCAGTTCATGACCGGCGTCCGCGATCAGCTGCTGCTGCAACTCGCGCGAGCTGGCCAGCGCGGACGTCATCGAGTTGAACGACCGGGACAGTCGGGCGATCTCGTCCTCGCTGTCGTCCACCACCGGGATGCGGATGGTCAGGTCCTCGGTGCGGGCGACGTGTTCCACCGCCTCGGTGAGCTTGTCGACCGGGCGCAGCCCGGCCCGGGCCACGGCGAGACCGGCGGCGCCGGCCCCGACGACCCCTATCCCGGAGACCAGCAGCAGCACCAGGGCCAGGTCCTTGAGCGTGTTCTCGGTGCCCTTGAGGGGGACGGCTGCCATGAGGGCCGCGTTGCTCTGGGAGATCGGGCTGCTGATGGTGAGGGGCGCGGTGAACACGCGTACGCGGTTGCCTTCCGCGTCGGTGCCGTTGTGGAAGACGCCCTTGGTGCCGTCGACGTCCGCGTTCTTGATCACGTCCTCGTCGGTCGGGGTGACCTTGATCCGCCCGATCGAGCTCTGGAAGAGACAGGGGGTGCCGTCCGAGGTGACCACCTGGGAGTACCCGAAGCCGTTGACGGCGATCGGGGTCTGTGTGCAGTTGGTGAGCGCGGTCCGGATGTTGTCGAGGTCCTGGGGGCGGCCCCTGACCATGGCCAACGCGGACTTCTGCAGGTCGTTGTCGAGCTGTTCGTACAGTTTCCCCTGCACGATGAACCAGCAGGTCACCGAGACCGCCGCGACCGCGAACGCCACCGCGGCCGCCACCAGCAGCGACAGGCGCGAGCGGATCGGCAGGGCCCGGAACCGGCGTACCAGCCGTGTCACTCGGCGCCGCCCTGGCGCAGCACGTATCCCACGCCGCGGACTGTGTGGACGAGCCGCGGCTCGCCGCCCGCCTCGGTCTTGCGGCGCAGGTACATGACGTAGACGTCCAGCGAGTTCGACGACGGCTCGAAGTCGAAGCCCCAGACCGCCTTCAGGATCTGCTCACGGGTGAGCACCTGGCGCGGATGGGCCATGAACATCTCCAGCAGCGTGAACTCGGTGCGGGTCAGTTCCACCTGCCGGGTGCCGCGGGTGACCTCGCGGGTCGCGAGGTTCATCCGCAGGTCGCCGAAGGTGAGGGCTTCGTCGTCCGGGGTGGCGCCGGCCATGGCCAACGAGGCGGCGTACGAGCTGCGCCGCAGCAGCGCGCGGATGCGGGCGAACAGCTCGTCCAGTTCGAACGGCTTGACCAGGTAGTCGTCGGCCCCGGCGTCCAGGCCGGTGACCCTGTCGCCGACGGTGTCGCGGGCCGTGAGCATCAGGATCGGTGTGGTCTCGCCCGCACCGCGGATGCGGCGGGCGGCCGTCAGGCCGTCCATGCGGGGCATCTGGATGTCCAGGACGACCAGGTCGGGCCGGTACGCGGCCGACTTCTCCAGCGCGTCGGCGCCGTCGACGGCGACCTCGGTGTCGTACCCCTCGAAGGCCAGGCTGCGCTGGAGCGCTTCGCGTACGGCGGGCTCGTCGTCGACGATCAGGATGCGCTGCGGTTCACGGTCGCCTTCGGCGGAGCTCATCGTCGGGGTTTCCTCGGGGGTGGGATGGGGGCCTGGGACGCCATTCAGCCTCGCATGTTTCCGACCGAACAGGTAAGCACGAGCCACCGACGCCGACGCCGGTGCCGCGGACCAGCGCCGGCAGGGAGGCCGCGGTGGGTGGGGGTGCCGGGGCCGGTGGCTCGGGTGACGGAGTCGGGGTTGTCCGGGTGAGGGTCTGGATCGGGGAGGCCGCCGTGGGCGGGGGTGTCCGGGCCGGTGGCTTGGGTGACGGAGTCGGGGTTGTGCGGGTGGGGGTCGGGACCGGGTTTCCGGCTGTGGGTGGAGCGCCGGGCTCGGGTCTCGGGCGCCGCGTCGCGGGCCCGGGACACCGGGCACCGGCCGCGCGGCCTCCGCCGCGGTGGCCTCGGTCGTGGGAGCCGTCGCCTCCAGCCGTACGGACTCGCCCCTGGGCGCGCCCGCCGAACCGGTCGGGACAAGCTCGGCCGGTCCGGGCTCAGGCACGGGCTCAGGCGTGGACGGCGGTCAGGCGCTTCAGGGGGACCTTGTGGCGGTGCGGGCGGGCGGCGGGCAGGCGCAGCCCCATCAGTTCGGGGGTGGCGACCTCCGTGGCCCGGGCCGGCGGCCGGGGCGCGTGGAGTTCGTACGCCACCTCAAGGGCCAGGGCGGTGCAGACCGGGGCGAGTCCTGCCATCGGGTGCGAAATCTGCTCGATCGTGTTGATCATGACGTGCTCCCTAGCTCTTCGTGCTGCCGAGCCCTTCGTGCTCCGGGCCCGTCGTGTTCTCGCGTGTGCGCTGCGCTCTCCGCCCCGCCCGCTCAGCCGGTGGCGCCGGCCCGCAGCTTGGCCAGGTCGGACTTGACGGTGTTGATGGGGATCGCGAAGCCGAGGCCGACGCTGCCCGCGTCCGAGGACGACGAGGAGTCGGTGGCCGAGTACATCGCGGAGTTGATGCCGATGATGTTGCCGCCCGCGTCGATCAGGGCACCGCCGGAGTTGCCGGGGTTGAGGGACGCGTCGGTCTGGATGGCCTTGTACGTGGTGGTGGAGGAGCCCGTGTCGCCGTTGAACTCCTGGCCGCCGAACTGGAACGGCCACCGGCCGTCGCCCCGGCCCTGCCCCTGGCTCTCGTCCGTGGAGACGGTCACGTCGCGGTTCAGGGCGGAGACGATGCCGCTGGTGACGGTGCCGGTCAGCCCCTCGGGGGAGCCGATCGCCACGACCGTGTCGCCGACCTGCACCCCGGAGGAGTCGCCGAGGGAGGCGGCCTTCAGACCGGAGGCGCCGCGCAGCTTGATCAGGGCGAGGTCCTTGGAGCTGTCGGTGCCCACGACGTCCGCCGTGTACTCCTTGCCCTCGCTGGTCCGCACCTTGATCGACGAGGCGCCGGAGACGACGTGGTTGTTGGTGATGATCTCGCCGTCGGAGGTGATGACCACGCCGGAGCCGGTGGACGAGCCGCCCGCGAGCGTCGCGTTGACCTCGACCACGCTCGGGCTGACCGCGGCGGCGATGGCGGCGACATCGCCCTTCTTGCTGGACGGCACCACCTGGGTGGCGGTGCTGCTGACCGGGGCGGAGTCCTTGCCGGTCAGCTCCTGGAAGGCGTACGCCGTGCCGCCGCCCACCGCAGCGGCGACGATCGCCACGGCGGCCAGCAACCCTATCGGCCCCCGGGCGCGCTTCTTGTGCGGGGAGTGCGCGGACTGCGGGGAGTGCGCGGACTGCGGCGCCTGCGGCGCACCGCCGTCGCCGCCCGGCGCGGTCGCGAGGAGAGCGGTTCCGCCGTCGTGCCCGCCGGCCCCGCCCCGACCGGCGTCGGCGGCGAGCGGCGCGGTGGCCGCGGCGGCCCCGCCGCCCGGCCACACGGTGGTGCCCGGCTCGACGGAGACCGGTTCCGCCGGCCGGTGGGCGGGCGGGGGCGGCCATTCCGGGTTCACGGGGGAGGAGGCGTGCTGCTGGGGGTACGCGCCCTGGTGGGCGTCACCCTGGGGGTTCTCGTACGCGCCGCTGCTGCGGAGGCTCTCGGTCATGCCATAGAGCTTTGCCCGCCACCATGAGAGGTTCCTGAGCGCTCCCTGAGAAGCCCGGCAGAACCTCGTTTGCCCGATATAAAGACGGTTCTCGCAGCGGGGCGGCGCCTCTCAGAAAGCCCTCATGGACGCCTGAGAAACCTCATACACAGCCGCAGGAGTGGCGCAGTACCAGTCGGGACGGGAAGGTCTTCAGCCGCTCCCGGCGTGAGCCGGCCACGCGGAGGCCGTCATCGAGGACGAGGTCCACGGCGGCCCGTGCCATAGCGGACCGGTCCGAGGCGACCGTGGTCAGCGGCGGGTCGGCCAGGGCCGCCTCCTTGATGTCGTCGAAGCCGGCCACGGCCAGCTCGCCCGGCACGTCGAGCCGCAGCTCCCGCGCGGCCCGCAGCACGCCGATCGCCTGGTCGTCGGTGGAGCAGAAGATCGCGGGCGGCCGGTCGGGGCCGGAAAGGATCTCCAGGGCGACCCGGTAGGCGTCATAGCGGTTGTACGGGGCTTCGAAGAGGCGGCCCTCGGTGGGGATGCCGGCCTCGTCCAGGGCGCGCCGCCAGCCCTCGACGTGGTCGGAGACCGGGTCGCCCACGGCAGGTGTGTCGGCCGTGCCGCCCACGCAGGCGACGTACTCGTACCCGTGCTCCAGCAGGTGGCGCACCGCGAGCTGGGCGCCGCCGAGGTCGTCGGTGACGACGGCGACGTCGTCGATGGCCTCGGGCCGTTCGTGCAGCAGCACCACCCGGGCGTCCCATGCCTCGATCTCGGCCGCGGCGAGGTCGTTGAGCGCGTGGGAGACGAGGATCAGACCGGAGACCCGCATCCCGAGGAAGGCCCGCAGATAGTGGACCTCGCGCTCGCCGATGTAGTCGGAATTGCCGACGAGCACCATTTTCCCGCGCTCGGAGGCGGCCTGCTCGACCGCGTGGGCCATCTCCCCGAAGAAGGGCTGGCGTGCGTCCGGCACGATCAGTCCTATGAGGTCGGTGCGCCGCGAGGCCATGGCCTGGGCCACCCGGTCGGGCCGGTACCCCAGTTCCTTGATCGCCGCGAGGACACGCTCGCGCGTGGCCGGGGCCACCGGCCGGGGTCCGTTGTTGATGACGTAGCTGACCACGGCGGTGGAAGTGCCCGCCAGCCGCGCCACGTCATCCCGAGTCACCTTGGCCACGCGCGGAGTCTACGCGGAGAGATCCGCGCTGGGCAGGGCTTATCGCGGCTTGCCTGTGCGCGAGCAACGCCCCACCCGTGCCGTGACTACGCCTCGGCCTTGACCTCGCTGCCGTCGAGCACGGCCGATGCGTCCGCATCCTCCGGCTTTGGCCGGGCCGCCTTGGCCTTCGCCTCGTCCGCGGCGCGGTCGCCCTTCTCAGGAGTAACGAATCGATAACCGACGTTCCGTACGGTTCCGATCAGCGACTCGTGCTCCGGACCAAGCTTGGCGCGCAGCCGTCGTACGTGCACGTCGACGGTCCGTGTGCCCCCGAAGTAGTCGTAGCCCCACACCTCCTGGAGCAGCTGGGCGCGGGTGAAGACGCGGCCCGGGTGCTGTGCGAGGTATTTCAGAAGCTCGAACTCCTTGAAGGTCAGGTCGAGGACCCGGCCCTTGAGCTTGGCGGAGTAGGTCGCCTCGTCGACCGACAGGTCGCCGTTGCGGATCTCCATCGGGGAGTCGTCGTTGACGATCTGCTGGCGGCCCATGGCCAGCCGGAGGCGTGCCTCCACCTCGGCGGGGCCGGCGGTGTCCAGGAGCACGTCGTCGATGCCCCAGTCGGCGGTGACGGCGGCGAGGCCGCCCTCGGTGACGACGAGGACGAGCGGACAGCCGGGGCCGGTGGAGCGCAGCAGCTGGCACAGGCTGCGCACCTGGGGGAGGTCGCGGCGGCCGTCGATCAGGATGACGTCGGCGCCCGGGGTGTCGACGAGGGCGGGTCCCTCCGCCGGGGCCACCCGCACGTTGTGCAGCAGCAGTCCGAGGGCGGGAAGCACCTCCGTCGACGGCTGGAGGGCGTTGGTCAGGAGCAGCAGAGAACTCATGTGTCTGGTTCCTCCTCGGTCCCTGCGAGGACGTGTGCGGCGGGAACTGCTCTGCGATCCCGAAGGCCCCGTACACCTGCGGTTTCCCGCTTCGTATACAACGCTTCCGAAAGCACAAAAGGACCCGGGGGCTACGCTGCCCGAGTCCTCTGCCCAGCAGAATAGCCGACATGAGCAACGGTCCGGCAGGTCATGTGGCACGCTCCATCATTCATCAGGGCTCCGGGACGGGCAGACGGGCACCTTTGCGGACGTTTCTGTGTACGGCCGACGGGGTTTTCCTCGATTCCGTATACGACCCGGGCGCGGTCGTATACGGCGCCTCCGCGCCACCCTCCCGTGACCTGGTGTTCGTCGTCGCCCACGGCTTCACCGGGGACGTGGACCGGCCGCATGTGCGCCGGGTCGCGGCGGCCCTCGCCCGCAGGGGCGCGGTCGTCACCTTCTCGTTCCGCGGCCACGGGGCGTCCGGCGGGCGTTCCACGGTCGGCGACCGGGAGGTGCTGGACCTGGCCGCCGCGGTGGAGTGGGCCCGCGCGCTCGGGCACGCGCGCGTGGTCACCGTGGGCTTCTCCATGGGCGGCTCTGTGGTGCTGCGGCACGCGGCGCTGCACCCGGGTGCCGACGCCGTGGTCGCGGTGAGCGCCCCGGCCCGCTGGTACTACCGGGGCACCGCGCCGATGCGCCGGGTGCACTGGCTGGTGACGCGCCCCGAGGGCCGACTGGTCGGCCGCTACGGGTTCCGCACCCGCATCCACCACCGCGACTGGGACCCGGTCCCGCTGTCCCCGGTGGAGGCGGTGCCGCGGATCGCGCCGACCCCGCTGCTGATCGTGCACGGCGACCGGGACGGCTACTTCCCGCTCGACCACCCCCGGATGCTGGCCGCCGCCTCCGGTGACCACGGGGAACTGTGGCTGGAACCCGGCATGGGTCACGCCGAGCACGCGGCCGACGAGGCCCTGCTGGCCCGGATCGGGGACTGGGCGGCCGTCCGGGCGGGCTAGCCTGGCGTGTTGAGACTACGTACTGATGTACACACGGACTTGAGGACGAGATGGCAAAGGTCACGGTGCGCTACTGGGCCGCCGCGAAGGCCGCGGCCGGGGTCGCCGAGGAGGCCCATGACGCGGCGACCCTCGCCGAGGCGCTGGCCGCGGTGCGCGCGCGGCATCCCGGCGAACTGCCGCGCGTGCTGCGGCGATGCTCGTTCCTGGTCGACGGCGACCCGGTGGGGACCCGTGAGCATGAGACGGTACGGCTGGCCGAGGGCGGCACGGTCGAGGTGCTCCCGCCATTCGCAGGAGGGTGAGCGATGACCCAGCAGCCGTATGACGGCGGTCCGTACGAGGGGTACGACCCCTACCGGCAGCAGCAGCCCCACCAGACCGGACACCAGGCCGGGCACCAGGCCGGGCAACAGGCCCCGCAGGCGTGGCCCGCCCACCAGGGCTACGACCAGTCCGGGTACGGGCAGTCCGGTCACAACCAGTCCGGCCAGTCCGGGTACGGGCAGTCCGGCCAGCCGGGGTACGGGCAGCCAGGTCATGACCAGTCCGGTCATCACCAGTCCGGTTATGACCAGTCCGGGTACGACCCGCAGCTCACCCAGCAGTGGCAGGGGCAGACCTGGGAGACCCAGGTGCACGCGCCGCTGCCGTCGGCCGAGGAGGCCGCGCCGACCGCGTACCTGCCGGCGCACGGCTACGCCGCCCAGGCCCCCGCGACCGCCCCCGCCGCGCCCCCTGCGCCCCACATGCCCCATGCGCCCCACGAGCCGCACGGGGCGTCCATGGCGCAGCAGGCGCCCGCTCAGGCCCCTCAGGCCCCGTCCGCCGTCCCGCGTACGGCAGGGCCCGCGTACGGCCCCGCCACCCTCGCCGGGAACGCCCGCGTCACCGACGCCCAGCGGGCCCGCCTGGAGGGCCGCTCCCCGATCATCGACCCGGGAATGCAGCCCGCGGCGCTCACCGCGCTGCTCGGCCTGCTGCTCGCCGGCACCGCGGCGGTCGGCTCGTACGCCCTGGTCGTGCCGCTGGTCGTGCTCCAGGCCGTGACCGCGGCGGGCTGGTTCCGGCTGAACGGCATGTGGCCCGCCCGGCAGGGCATCGCGCTCGCCTTCGCCGGCGCGCTCACCGCGGACGTGACGCTGCTGGTCGCGGGCCGTGAGCACGCGCCCGCCGCCATCCTCGGCCCGCTGGGCGTGTGGATCCTGCTCGCCCTGGTCCTGCAACTGCGCTCGCACGCCGACCCGGACGAGCGGATGTACGGGCTGATGGCGACGGTCGCCGCCACCGCGCTCGCGGTCATCGCGACGGGCTATCTGGGCGCCGACCCGCACACCGCGTCGGTCGGTGCCGCCGCGGTGGCCGTGGCGGTCCTGGCCCGCACGCTCCCGCTGCCCACCCCGGCCTCCATGGCCGTCTCGCTGCTCGCGGCGGCGGGCGCCGGCATCGCGGTCGGCCAGATGACCGGTCTCGGCGCGAAGGGCGCCCTGGTCGGCGCGGCGGCGGCCGTGTGCGCGCTCGTCGGACACCGCGTGGCCGCCTACGACTACCCGTCCCGGTTCGTGCACTTCACCGCGGGTGTGGCACTGCCGCTGTCGGCCGCGGCACCGGTGGTGTGGGTCCTCGGCCGGGCCCTGGGCTGAGAGCGCACGTCACAGGTGATCGACAAAACCCGGGGACCGGCCCCGCCGGGCGTTACCGTGACTGCGTTGTCGACTGCCTAGGTGGGGGACCCCATGCGCGCGTTGCGAATACTTCTGATCGTCGTCGTGATCCTCGGCGGTCTGTTCGTGATCGTCGACCGCGTCGCGGTCCACTTCGCGCAGGGCGAGGCGGCCGACAAGCTCAGGACGACGGAGAACCTGTCCGCCACCCCGGACGTGTCGATCAACGGCTTCCCCTTCCTCACCCAGCTGGCCGGCGGCTCGCTGGACGACGTCGAGGTCGGCATCAAGGACTACCAGGCCCCCACCGGCACCGACGGACAGAGCGTCCGCATCGACGACCTGAAGGCGCACATGAAGGGCGTCGAGTTCTCCGGCGACTTCAGCTCCGCCACCGCGGCCACCGCCGACGGCACCGCGACCATCGCCTACGACGAGCTGCTGAAGACCGCCAAGTCCGACACCACCGAGGTCGCCCCCGGTGTCACCGCCCGCGTGATCGGCCTCTCCGACGGCGGCAACGGCAAGATCAAGGTCTCGGTGGAGGCCACGGTCCTCGGCGCCAAGCTGCCCAACCCCGTCTCCGTGCTGAGCACGGTCACCGTCAAGGGCGACACGGTGCGGGTGCACGCCGACACCCTGCCGAAGTTCGGCGGTGCGAACCTCGCCGAGGAGCGGGTCCGGGAGATCACCGACTTCCAGCAGGCCATCGACCAGCTGCCCGGTGGCATCAAGCTGGACACGGTGCGGGCTGCGCCGGACGGCGTCGAGATCACGGTGCGGGGTTCGAACGTCCGGCTGGCCGGGTAGGACGGACAGCGCCGACCACCGCCACGAGGCACCACGGGCGGCCCCGGGGCGGCGCCGCGCGGCCCTCGGCGGCCGGCGGGCAGCCACCGAGCGTCCGACAGGCGAGACGTCCATGTCCGTAGCGCAGATGCCGTGCGCCCCACGGCGGCCCGCGGGGCGCGTGCCGGGCGGCCCGGCAGTCCTGTGATCCCACATCCCGGACGATCGCATCTCACCATGCGACACGCCGGTGACATGCCCGCCCGTCCGTCCCTACGATCGAGGCCATGAAGCGACAGGCGGACCTCACGAAGCGGCGGGCAGTAGACCTGTGCCGCGTCTCCGCCATGCTCTGTCGCCCCTTCTGAGCGGGAGCCCCGACTTCCGCGTTCTTCGACCGCCCAGCAGAGGGCACCCGTGCGCGCTCCCCCCGGGGAGTCCGCGCCCCACGCACTCGCACGCCCCGCCGCAACTGCCCCGGAGGAGAAAGAGCATGAGCCGCAGCGACGTCCTGGTCGACGCCGACTGGTTGCAGGAGCACCTCGACGACCCGAACATCGCCATCGTCGAGGTCGACGAGGACACGACCGCGTACGAGAAGAACCACATCAGGAACGCGATCCGCATCGACTGGACCAAGGACCTCCAGGACCCGGTCCGCCGTGACTTCATCGACCAGGAAGGCTTCGAGAAGCTTCTGTCGGCGAAGGGCATCGCCAACGACACACTGGTGATCCTCTACGGCGGCAACAACAACTGGTTCGCGTCCTACGCGTACTGGTACTTCAAGCTGTACGGCCACGAGAACGTCAAGCTCCTCGACGGCGGACGCAAGAAGTGGGAGCTGGACGCCCGCGAGCTGGTCGACGGCACCGAGGTGCCCGAGCGCGCCGCGACCGACTACAAGGCCAAGCCGCAGGACACGTCCATCCGCGCGTTCCGCGACGACGTCGTGGCCGCCATCGGCTCGTACAACCTCGTCGACGTCCGGTCCCCCGACGAGTTCTCGGGCAAGCTGCTCGCCCCGGCGCACCTGCCGCAGGAGCAGTCGCAGCGGCCCGGGCACGTCCCGTCCGCCAAGAACATCCCGTGGTCGAAGAACGCCAACGACGACGGCACCTTCAAGTCGGACGACGCGCTCAAGGAGCTGTACGCCGACGAGAACGTGGACCTCGCCAAGGACACCATCGCCTACTGCCGCATCGGTGAGCGCTCCGCGCTGACCTGGTTCGTGCTGCACGAGCTGCTGGGCGTCCAGAACGTCAAGAACTACGACGGCTCCTGGACCGAGTACGGCTCCCTGGTGGGCGTGCCGATCGAGCTGGGCGCCGGCAAGTAGGCAACCCGACCCGTCAAGACCTCAAGACCTCTGACCTCTGGAGAAGCAGTATGTGTGGAGCGAAGGCCGGCGGCCCGGACGCCTCGACGATCAAGCCCGGTGAGACCACGATCCAGGGGCAGGTGACCCGCGACGGCGAGCCGGTGACGGGCTACGTCCGGCTGCTGGACTCGACCGGCGAGTTCACCGCGGAGGTCCCGACCTCCGCCACCGGACAGTTCCGCTTCTACGCGGCCGAGGGCACCTGGACCGTCCGCGCCCTCGTGCCCGGCGGCACCGCCGACCGCACCGTCGTCGCCCAGCAGGGCGGCCTCGCGGAGGTCGCGATCGCGGTCTGAGCGAGCACGTACGGCCCAAGGGCCGCGCCCCACGGGCCCAACGCCCGGGCGCGGCCCTTTGGTCTGTCGGGACCTACCCTGGAGTTATGTACGCACGGCGGCGTCATCTGTACTTCGCCATGATGGGCGTGTGCATCGCGCTCTTCGTCCTGGCCTGGGGAGTCGTGCGCATCTGGTCCGTGCCGGCGGCCGTCGCCATGTGCGTGGTGGCCATGGTCATCCCGCCCGTCGCCGCGATGATCGCCAACCGGCGCGGCCCCGAGGACCGCTGGTGGGACGACCCGTCGGGCGACCCGGAGTCCGACGCGTGGTGGGACGAGCTGGACGGCAAGAAGCGCCACTGAGCGCTCCGCTGGACGTGCCGCTGCGGGGGCGTGGCCCGTCCGCGGCGCCGTCGTGGGCGCCCCTTGGGGGCGCTGGGGCGCTGTCTTTCCGGTGCGTTTCTCAGTAGACGAGTGCCTGGGTGTCGTCGCCCAGTGCCTCCTGCACGAAGACCTGCGCGCCCGCGATCCGTACGCCCTCGACGACGTCCTTCTCCGTGATCTCACGGCGGGCCGCGCACTGCGTGCACAGGGTGACCGTGCCGCCGGCCAGGACCGACTCCAGCAGATCGGGCAGCGGGGCGGCGTGCGGCAGCTCGAACTCGGCGGCCCGGCCCGGCAGCGCGAACCACGACGACTCGCCGGTCAGCCACAGGGAGACCTCGACCCCGCTGGCCACGGCCACCGCCGCGACCGTGAACGCCTGCGAGCAGCGTTCGGGGGCATCGGCCCCCGCCGTCACCTTGATCACGAGCTTCTTCGCCATGCCCGAATCGTAATCAACTTCCTTGCAACGGTGCGGGTTGCCCATGGGTCTCCTGTGCGCGCGATGTGAAAGGCGCGCTCAACGTTCTGAGAGGGATGTCGTGGAAGATCCCGAAAGACCGGGCGAGGAAGCGGCGTTCGCCGAAGCGGTGGTCGCCGAAGGTGCGGTCGCCGAAGTGGCCGAGCCGCAGATACCCCGCCCACCCCGCTCAACCCGCCGCGGCCGTACGAGGGCGCTGTTCGCCGCCGCGGCCGTGCTCGGCATCGTCGCCGGTGCCTGCGCCGGCTACCTCGTCCAGGCGGACCGCGAACCGACCGGACTGCCGCCGCTCTCCCAGCCCGTGGTCGGGCAGGCCGAGGGCACGGTCGAGCCGCTGTCGGCGGCACAGGACCGCCGCGTCAAGACCGACGGTGACCTGCGCAAGCTGCTGCTCTCCCGGCCCAAGGGGGCCGAGGACGGCTTCCTGCGGACGGACGACGGCTGGCTGGACCAGGCCGCGTACGCGGACCGGTACGGGAGTCCGGCCTACAAGTTCAACGACCTCACCAACAACGAGTTCCGACGCGCGGCCGGCACCTCCTGGCGGGAGGACGACACCCGCGCGGTCGAGATCTTCCTCGTGCAGTTCCGCCAGGAACAGAAGGCGGGCGCCTCGGAGCTGGCCTCCGACGGCCGCTACTGGGCGCTGGACGCGGACGACGTGCGCAGCTGGGCCGTTCCCGGCACCGGGGACGGGAGGGCGTACGTGCGCGACACACCTGACCGGAAGCCGGGTTATCCGCCGGTGTACAGAGCCGAGGCGTACGCCTGGCGTGGTGACATCGCCCTGGAGATCTTGATCAACGACACCAAGCCGATCCCCAAGGCGACGATCATGGATCTGGCCGAGAGGCAGATGGACGAGCTGTGAGCGAGCACCCCGAGAACCCCGAGCACCCAGAGCACCCAGAGCACCCAGAGAACCGCGAGAACCGCGAGAACCGCGAGAGCCGCGAGAGCCGCGAGAGCCCAGAGAACCGCGAGAACCCAGAGGACGCCGAGAACGCCCGTCGGGTCCGCCCCCGCCGTATTGCCGCCGTCGCCGGTTCCGTGCTCCTGGCGTGCGCGCTGATCGGCGGTGTCGGCTACACCGCGGTGACCGTGCGGGACGCCGACCGGGGCGCGGGCAGGCCCACCTGGCAGTTCCGGGCGGCGGACGAGGACGACGCGAAGAACGAGGCGAACGACAAGGAGACCGAGGGGGCCAAGAAGCCCGGGTCGGGGCTGAGCGCCATGTTGCTGCCGTACGGAACCGACGGCTACGCCCAGGGCCCGGACCTCGCGGAGTTCGGCCCGGACGTGGAGTTCAGCGGGGCGCAGGCCACCGCCCTGCGCAAGCAGTCCCTGAAGGAACTGCCCCGCACCATGCGCCGGAACGTGGAGAAGCTGGTCGACGAGCAGCACATCAAGGGCATGGCGATGCGCAGCTACGCCGTCCGACCGGATCGCGGCGCCGCCGACGAGACCCACGACTCCGTCACCGTCTCCGTCACGCTGCTGCGGCTGGAGAGCCGTTCCGCGGTGCGGCGGATGGCGATGTCCTTGAACCAGGCGCTCTCGGCCGCGGACCTCTTCCGCAAGAGCCCGGAGATCAAGGGCCACGAGGGCACCCGCTGCTATCTGACGCCCAAGGGCGACACCGGCGACCTCGGCGCGGGGTTCTGCACCGCCGACGTGGGAGACGTACTGGTCAGCGCCACCATCGACGGGCCGGACCCGATCGACGCGGACCTCACCGCCGATTTCTTCGCCGCCCAACTCGACCGCATCGACGACCCGGGACAGGCCGTATGACCGAGCAACCGCAGACGACGGTCGCCCCCGAGGCGACGCAGCCGACCGGCCAGACGTCCGGCGCCATCGCTCCCGCGCTCCCCGACCACCCGCCGGCCGCTCCGTCGCCGCGCAAGGACCGTCGCCTCCTGCGGGCCGTCCTGCGCTGGAGCGCCGCGGTCGCGGTCTTCGCGGCGGTGGGGGCCGGCACGGCGTACGGGATCACCCAGCTGGACCGCACGGACGTACCCGGGCTCGCCACCGAGTCGGACGGACGCTGGCCCTACCCGGAGATCAGCGCGGCACCGCTGCCGCCCGGCAGCCCCGGCCCGCTGGACCCCGAGAACGAGGCCGGCACCCACCACGCGGACCTGCGCGCGCTGCTGCTGCCCGCGCCGGACGGGGCGACGGACGACAAGGCGCTGCGCGGCACCGACGGCTGGCTGGCCACGAAGCGGTTCCTGACCGTGTTCGCGGAACGGGAGGACCGGGAGGAGGTCGGACAACTCCTCACCGACTCCGGGCTGCGGCACATCGCCGCCCGCGGCTGGACCACCGGCGACGGCACGCACACCGGTGTCTATCTGCTGCAGTTCGACACGGCACTGATGGCCGAGGACGTCCTGGGGGAGCTGGCCGACTACAGCACGCCCATCCACGCCGCCCGCGGTGCCGCCTCGGCGGAGACCGACGACGGCTATCCGACCGACGCCGGCATCGACGGGATCACGCGGTTCGCCTACGACGAGGTGAAGCCGTACGGCGCGGCCCATGTGCGGCAGGCGTACCTCGGCGCGGGCGATGTCGTGGCCCTGGTCGTGCAGTCCCGCAAGGGCAGGGCCGCGGCCGTGCCCTTCCAGCAGACGGTGACCCTGCAGAGCCAGCTGCTGGGCTGAACGGCCTGCGCGGGGCACGCGTGGAGGGTGGCAAGGAGGGCTGACGTAAGCTGAAGCCGCCCCGGCCCTGTATGCCACCCTCGCTCAAGGAGCACCCGTGGAAACGTTCTTCGAAGTCCTGCTGGTCCTGGTCTGCGTCGGCGTCCTGGCCTTCGCCGGGCTGGCCGTGAAGAAGCTGTACCAGGGCCAGCGCTGAGCCCGTACCCGAACCGATCCAGGAACCACCGCTCATGATCGAGATCCCGTCGGACCTTCACAAGGACCTGGTCCCCCTGGCCTTCCTGCTCGGCGACTGGGCCGGCGCGGGTGTGCACGACTTCCCCGGCTCCGAGAAGTGCAACTTCGGCCAGGAGGTCACCTTCGGCCACGACGGCCGGGACTTCCTGGAGTACCGCTCCCGCACCTGGGTGCTGGACAAGGACGGGAACAAGGTCCGCCCGCTGGAGTCGGAGTCCGGTTTCTGGCGGGTCGACGCCGACCGCAAGGTCGAGGTCACCATGACCCGTGACGACGGTGTCATCGAGATCTGGTACGGCGAGCTGGCCGCCAAGAAGCCGCAGATCGACCTGGTCACGGACGCGGTGGCGCGGACGGCCGGCGCCCGCCCCTACTCCGGTGGCAAGCGGCTGTACGGCTATGTGAACAGCGACCTGATGTGGGTCGGCGAGAAGCAGACCCCCGAGGTCGGGCTGCGCCCCTACATGTCCGCGCACCTGAAGAAGGTCGTCACCCCCGAGGAGGTCGAACGCTGGGCGAAAGCCCTCCCCGAAGACCTCCCGGACAACGGAATCACCTTCTTCAAGTAGCCCCCGCCGGGAAAGTCCCGCACCCTGGGGGCTTCCCCTTTGGACCTGCTCCAGGTGACGCGGTCGCGCCGCGCGGGCCGGGTGGCGCCGGCCGGCGACGGAGACGGCCCAGGTGTGGACGAAGGCGCGCAGCGGGGCGACCGCACCGATCGCGTCGTGTGTCCGGGTGGGGGCGGCGTGTAGCGGGTTGTGCCGCCCTAGACTGGGGGTGTGGTGAGCACCGACTGGAAGAGCGACCTCAGGCAGCGTGGCTACCGGCTGACGCCGCAGCGGCAACTCGTGCTCGAAGCCGTGGACACCCTGGAACACGCGACGCCCGACGACATCCTCGTGGAGGTGCGCAAGACCGCCTCCGGCGTCAACATCTCCACGGTCTACCGCACGCTGGAACTGCTCGAAGAGCTGGGCCTCGTCTCGCACGCCCACCTCGGTCACGGCGCCCCGACCTACCACCTCGCCGACCGCCACCACCACATACACCTGGTGTGCCGGGACTGCCAGAACGTCATCGAGGCGGACGTGTCGGTCGCCGCCGAGTTCACCGCCAAGCTGCGGGCGAACTTCGGCTTCGACACGGACATGAAGCACTTCGCGATCTTCGGCCGGTGCCGCGACTGCTCCCTCAAGTGTTCAACTACCAAGTCGTAGGCTTGTCGCATGAAGAGCCCCCTGCTGTCCCTGCCCGGCGCCGTCCCCGCCGAGGGCGCGGACGAAGGCGTCGCCGCCCACTACGGCGACCTGTTCCGCGAACAGCGCGCCCTCGCCGACGGCACCGGTTTCGTCGACCTCTCGCACCGTGGAGTGGTGACCGTCTCCGGTGCGGACCGGCTGAGCTGGCTGCACCTCCTGCTCACCCAGCACGTCAGCGAGCTGCCCGCGGGCGAGGCCACCGAGGCGCTGATCCTGTCCGCGCACGGCCACATCGAACACGCCCTGTACCTGGTGGACGACGGCGACACGGTCTGGGCCCACGTGGAGCCCGGCACCCAGGACGCGCTGATCGCGTACCTGGAATCGATGAAGTTCTTCTACCGGGTCGAGGTCGCCGACCGCACCGCCGACTTCGCCGTCGTCCACCTGCCCGCCGGTTCGATCGCCGAGGCCCCGGACGGCGTCGTCGTGCGCGAGACGGCGTACGGCCGTGACCTGTTCCTGCCGCGCGCGGACCTGGAGTCGTACGCCGAGAAGGCCGGCCCGCCCGCCGGGATCCTCGCCCACGAGGCGCTGCGCGTCGAACAGCACCGGCCGCGCCTCGGCTTCGAGACCGACCACCGCACCATCCCGCACGAACTGGGCTGGATCGGCTCCGCGGTCCATCTGCAAAAGGGCTGCTACCGCGGCCAGGAGACCGTCGCCCGGGTGCAGAACCTGGGCAAGCCGCCGCGCCGCCTGGTCTTCCTGCACCTCGACGGCAGCGAGGTGCACCTGCCGCCGCACGGCACCGGGATCCGACTCGCGGACGAGGACCCCGACGGCCGCAAGGTCGGGTTCATCACGACGTCCGTGCGCCACTACGAACTGGGGCCGGTCGCCCTCGCCCTGGTCAAGCGGAACGTGCCGGTGGACGCGCGGCTGATGGCCGGGGACACGGCGGCGGCCCAGGAGACCGTCGTCGAGCCCTGACAGGCCCTCTTGGGCTCCCTGAGACTCCCGGGACTCACATCTCCAGCAGCACGGTGAACGGGCCGTCGTTCGTCAGCGAGACCCGCATCTGCGCGCCGAACCGGCCCGTCGCCACCGTCGCGCCCAGGGCACGCAACCGGGCGACCACCTCGTCCACCAGCGGCTCGGCGACATCGCCGGGGGCCGCCGCGTTCCAGGTGGGCCGGCGTCCCTTGCGGGCGTCCCCGTACAGCGTGAACTGGCTGATGACCAGCAGCGGGGCGCCGGTGTCACTGCACGACCGCTCGTCGTGCAGCATGCGCAGCGACCAGAGCTTGCGGGCGAGCTGCGCCGCCTTCTCCTTGGTGTCCTCGTGGGTGACCCCGACCAGGACGCACAGGCCCTCGCCCTCGATCGCCCCGACCGTCTCGCCGTCCACGACGACACTCGCGCCGTCCACCCTCTGCACCACCGCACGCATGCCGACCATGATGCCGGGTGTTCCAGGACGGTCGGCGGGTGGGCCGAAAGGACCTGTCGGCGAGCCGATTTTTGCGCCTTAACCCCCCATCTGGGGCCGTTCGGGGGCAACTCGGCCGCAGAGCGGCCACTTGGGGTGGCACGATGCTCCCGTACGCCGGTCGAGGGGACGGTAGAGGCACATGAGCACACCGAGTACCGGACAGCCGCCCGGTGCGATCGCGGCCGCCCTGGCGGGCGGGCAGGAGACGCACCGGCCGCCCGTCCAGCGCAACGACAGCCCGACGCTGGACCCGGACGCTCCGGAGCACGACCTGACCCTGCTGAGCCTGCCCGAGCTGCGCGCCCTGCGCCGGGACGCCCAGCGCGACGAGGCGGACCTCAGTTACGTACGGCGGCTGCTCCAGGGGCGGATCGACATCCTGCGCGCGGAGCTGGCCCGGCGGGGGCCGGCGTCGGTCGCCGCGGCCGAGGCGGCCTCCGTGGTCGACCGCCTCCCAGAGATCCTTACCGACGCGCCTGCCCGGCAGCGTTCCTCGGCCCGCCATGTCACGGTGGGCACGCCGCACGGCGAGGAGTACCGGCGGCTGGCCGCGGACATGCTCGCCGAGGTCGAGTTGTCCGACCTCACGGCCCGCACGGACCAGGAACTCAGCACGGCGATGGGCCGGCTCGTCCGCTACGAACGGCAGGCGTCCCGCCGCCGCCACCACCTCCAGCGCACGGCGGACGACTGCGGCGCGGAAATCACCCGCCGCTACCGAGACGGCGAGGCCCAGGTGGACGACCTCCTCCTCTGACCCCGGGGCCTTCCACGGCCCCGAGGTGACGGGGTCCGGGGGGTTCGGGGCGGGCCCCGCGGGCTGCGTGGGGGTGGTGGGGCGGTTGCTTCCGGGTGGGGGTGGTCGTCCGGTGCCGGGGCCGCGCGGCGGGGCGCTTGCGTGGGGTGACGGGGTCCGGGGCGGAGCCCCGTGGGGGTGACTGTGTGGAGGGGCGAGTCGGGTGGGTGGGTGGGCGGAAAACGTCGAGACAGCGGAGCGCCCCGCACCTACCGTGACCCCATGACCGACGTCCGCCCCGTCACCGAGGCCGAGCTGCCCGACTGGCACCGCGCCCTGAACACCGGCTTCCTGCGCCCGCCCACCCCGACCCCCGAGCAACTGGAGGCGCGCCGCCCCCAGTTCGTCCCCGGCCGCCTCTTGGGCGCCTTCGACGGCGACCGCTGTGTCGCCACGTTCCGCTCCTTCACCCAGGAGATCACCGCGGTCGGCGGCGCCACCGTCCCCGCGGACGCGATCTCCAATGTGACCGTGTCCCCCACGCACCGCCGCCGCGGCCTGCTCACCCGCATGATGAGCCTGGACCTGGCCGCGGCGAAGGACCGCGGTGACGTCGTCGCGACGCTCATCGCCGCCGAGTACCCGATCTACGGCCGCTACGGCTTCGGCCCCGCGACCTGGACCACGGAGTGGACGGTCGACGTGCCCCGCGCCGGCCTCGACCCCCGCTGGTCGGGCCCGGCGGACGGCGCCCGTATCGACCTGGTGGACGCGGCCGAGGTCCGCAAGGCGGGCCCGGAGCTGCACGAGCGCGTACGCCGTGCCCGGCCCGGCGCGGTGAGCCGCGACGACCTGTGGTGGCAGGCCAACACGGGCGCCGTACGCTTCAACGACTGGACCGAGCCGTACTACGTCGCCTACCGCTCCGCCTCCGGCGACGTGCAGGGCCTGGTCTCGTACCAGGCCGACGACGTCTGGCACGGCAAGCAGCCGCAGAACACCGCCGATGTGAACTGGCTGATCGCCTCGACCCCGGCGGCCGAGCGCGCCCTGTGGCACTACCTGTGCTCGATCGACTGGATCACCAAGGTCAAGAGCGGCATGCGCGCACCGGACGACCTGCTTCCGCTGCTGCTGCCGGACCCGCGCGCGGCCCGGGTCACGACCCACGCGGACTGGCTGTGGGTGCGCGTCCTGGACGTGGTACGGGCGCTGGAGGCCCGTACGTACGCCGGCACCGGCACGCTGGTGCTGGAGGTCGTCGACCGGCAGGGCATCGCGGGCGGCCGTTTCCGGCTGGCCGCCTCGCCGGCCGGCGCGAGCTGCACACCGACCGACGACGACGCGGAACTGGTCCTGGACATAGCCGAGTTGGCCACGCTGTGGCTCGGTGACGAGTCGGCCGTGCGGCTGCTGGCGCTGGGCCGTGTCCGGGACGTACGAGAGGGCGCCGCCCAGATGGCCGACGCCCTGCTGCACACGCCCGGGCGACCGTGGTGCCCGGACCTCTTCTGACTCCTTCCTGCCGGCCGACCGTGTTTACCGTGTTTGTCTGTGTTCATCCGTAGCGAGCTTGTTCAGTTGTGACTGTGCTGTACGGCTGCTGGGCCGCGATCGTTCAGTTGTCGGTGTTCAGTTGTGGCTGTGCTCCGGCGGCGGCGGTTCGATACACGGTCGAGCCGGACCGACCAGGCTCCCGGCTCCCCTCCGGAAGGGAGCCCGGTCGGCCAACCACCGGGAAGTATGACCAGGTTGCCTAAGTTGGCTACCAACTTCACTGTACTTATCTCCGCTTGGAAGCGGCTCATAACCACCTTCCCATGAACTGCCGAAAGATGGCGGGAAGTTGTAGGGTTTCTTCGTGGACCCGGAACACGCCCCCGCCACTGAGCGGGAGAGGTCACAGCGGCCACAGAAGTCACACCACGAGGTGGCCGACGAGTTGCGCGCCAGGATCAAGTCAGGCGTGCTCCGCCCAGGCCAGCGCATGCCCACCCAGGCCAGGCTGGCCGACGAGTTCGGCGTGGAGCGCGGCGCTGTACGGCAGGCGTTGCGCATCCTGCAGTCGGAACGCCTGCTCACCAACGTCTCCAAGGGCGCACCCGCCACCGTGGCCCCCGACCTGGGCCTCGGCCGCGTCCCGGCCGGTCCCGCGGCCGCTCCGCAGCCCACCATGGTGGCCCTCGCGTCCCGGGTGGCGGCCGCCTTCGCGGCTCCGCACGTCGAGATCGACGCCCTGTGCCTGACCTCCGTATCGCTCACGCTGGCGATCGGCGAGCCGCTGCGTCAGATCCACGCCGGCCGATTGAAACCGGCCAAGGTCGACGTCCGCGTCCTGCTGCCCAGCCGGGACATCGACCTCGCCTTCCCGGCCCCGGTGGAGGCGTCGGCCGCGGGCCTGCTGCACCGCCGCTGGCTGGCCCAGCGCAATGCGCAGGGCCAGGTGTTGCAGCACAACCTGCTGGCGCTGCGCGCCACGCACGGCATCGACGTACATGTCACGTTCCGTGCGCTGCCGTTCACCCCGCCGGTGAAGCTGTACCTGCTCAACGGCGCGGAGGCGCTGTTCGCTTACTACACGCTGTCCCGGCGCGAGCGGGAGATCGAGCACGAGCATCTGGAGATGTACGACTCCGACGGCACCCGGTCGATGCTGTTCGGCTTCGAGCAGGGTGCCGGGCTGCGGGACACGACGTTCGTCGAGCAGTCCCATCTCTGGTTCAACGCGCTGTGGGAGACGATCAGTTCGGAGTTGCAGCTGTCGTCATAGGGCGGGACCGGCCAGCAGGACGGCGAGCAGCACCGCGCCGGCCGAGCTGACCGCCGGGCTCTTCGCCTTGACGCCTATGGTGAGCAGCAGCAGGCCGGCCATGCCGGTGGCACCGTACTTCCATTGCACGAGCTGTTCGAAGCCGACGACGAACACGGCGGAGATGAGAGCGAGGGCGGGCACGGTGGTTCCCCCTTCGGGTTGCCAGGAAGCAAAACTTCCGCCAATTCAGCCAACTCGGCCAAGTTGGCAACCAACTCTGCTTAGGTTGTCCCCACTTGGCTACTATCCATAAACAACTTCTTGGCAACTCCCGTTAGATGGATCGAAGTTGTAGCGTTTGGTCGTGACCCAGGAGAACGTGGCAGTGAACGGCAGCAACAGGCTCACTCCCCAGGAGATCGCGGACACCCTGCGGGAACGTATCCGCGTCGGAGAGCTGAAGGCCGGCGACCGGCTGCCCACCCAGGCCGAGCTGGCCGAGGAGTTCGGCGTGGAGCGCGGCGCCGTGCGCCAGGCGCTGCGCGTGCTCCAGGACGACGGCCTGCTCAGCAACGTCAGCAAGGGCAGCCCGCCGCGGGTCGCCGAGCCGGCGCCCGCGCGTGACGAGCCCCAGCCGACCATGGTCGGACTGGGCCCCCGGCTGGCGGAGGCGTTCTCGGCGCCCCGCGTGCGCGTCGACGCCGTCTGTCTCACCGCCGAGACCCTGATGCTGGCGATGAGCGAGCCCCTGCGCCAGATCCATGAGGGCCGCATCCGCCCGGAGAAGCTCGACGTACGCATCCTGCTGCCGTCCAGGGACATCAACCTGGCCTTCCCGGTCCCGGTCGAGGGGCGCGGCGAGGAGGACCCGGTCCACCAGCGCTGGCTGGCGATGCGCAATGCCCAGGGGCAGGTCCTGACGTACAACCTGCACTCGCTGCGCTCCACGCACGACGTCGACGTACACGTCACGTTCCGTGCGCTGCCGTTCACCCCGCCGGTGAAGCTGTACCTGCTCAACGGGGCGGAGGCGCTGATCGGCTACTACATGGTCGCGCGCCGCGAGGAGCCCACGGACAGCGGAACGCTGGAGATGTACGACACCCTGGGTTCCAAGTCCGTCCTGTTCTCCTTCGAGAAGCGGGCCGGGCAGCGGGACGCCGCGTTCGTGGAGCAATCGCAGAAGTGGTTCGACGCCCTCTGGGAAACCATCACCTCGGACCTGACACTCTCCTAGTGACTTCTGATACGACGCAGACCGAACCGGTGACATCCGGGACCGAAAATGACAGCGCGAGCGGGATCCAGCACGCCACCCTGGAGGCGACCGAGCAGCTGAGGGAGCTGATCGAGGGCGCCCGCGTCGTGCTCTGGGACTTCGACGGGCCGATCTGCCGGCTGTTCGCCGGACACACGGCGGAGCGCGTGGCGGTCGACCTCGTGGAGTGGCTGGAGGGACGCGGCCTGCACGGACTGCTCACGGCTCCGGAACGGCAGTCCCTGGATCCGCACGTCGTGCTGCGCGCCGTGGACCGCAGACACCCCGGCAGCGACCTGGTCGCCGAGCTTGAGGAGCGCCTGACCCAGGAGGAGCTGCGGGCCACGGCCACGGCGATGCCCACCGCATACGCCGACCCGCTGATCCGCACCTGGACGGCGGTCGGCTCCCGGCTCGCCATCGCCACCAACAACTCCCCGCGTGTGGTGCGTGAATACCTGCTGAGCCGCGGCCTCACCTCCTGTTTCGTCCCGCACGTCTACGGCCGTACCCAGGAACTCCAGCACCTGAAGCCGGACCCGCACTGCCTGAACCGGGCCCTGAGCACCATGGGCGCGGCTCCCTCGGCGGCCCTGATGATCGGCGACACCCCCTCGGACCTCGCCGCCGCGGACGCCGCCAAGGTTCCGTTCCTGGGCTACGCGCGTAACGACCGCAAGGAGAAGATCCTCCGTGACGCGGGCGCCACGGCCGTCGTGCACTCACTGTCGACGATCCTGGCCCTGGTGCGGGCTCAGGCCTGAGTCATCAGCAGGGTGAACACCACGGCGGTCCCGACCGCAAGACCCACCCGCTGTGCCCGTATGCCCACGCCCACCGTCATCAGCAGCAGCACGCCCACGAGCCCGAGCCTCGCCTGTGCCGCCATGCCGAGGAAGAGTTCGAGGAGCGCCCCGGTGACCTGAGGCAGAAGCATGCCCGCCACCCCCTATCCAGTTTCGGCGTCCCATCCATGATCAGTCCAATTGGACTGGTTGCCTGATGATGGTCTGCCCCAGTTGGCTGATTGCTTAACCAACCGGCCAATGCGTCGTTCTGAGGGGGGAATTGGTTTGTCAGTGGCCCGAAAGCGGTACGGTCGAGTCGTGGACGCGCAACACACCGGTGACAGCGGCGGAGGCCGGAAGTTCCAGCGGGTCTCCGACGAACTGCGGACCCGGATCACCGACGGCACCTATCCGCTGCGCTCCTTCCTGCCCTCCGAACGCGACCTCGCCGAGGAGTTCGACGTCTCCCGGGACACGGTCCAGCGGGCGCTGCGGGAACTGGCCAGCGAGAACTGGATCGCCTCCCGGCAGGGCAGCGGCTGGCGTGTGGCCAAGACCCAGCGCATACACTCCCCGACGCCCAGGGCAACCCGCACCAGCCGGGGCGTGACACTCGGCCCGCTCATCAGCGAGGCGTTCGAGCGGCCTGAAGTCACCCTGGACGTCTACACCTTGACGTCCGAGTCGCTGGACGCCCACATCCGGCTCCAGGTGGAGCGCATCCGCGGCGGCTTCATCCACCCGGAGCGCATCGCCCTGCGCATGCTGCTGCCCTCCGAAGGGCTGCGGCTGCCGTATCCACGGGTCAAGGACGACCCGGCCGACGAGCGCCCCAGAGTGCGCCTGACGGCCATCAGCCGCCGCCACACGGACTCGCTGCGCGGCCTGGTGAAGGACCTGTCCACCGAGGAGCTGGTGGACTCGGTCGACGTGCAGATCCGCCACGTACCGCTGGTCCCGGCCTTCAAGCTCTATCTGCTCAACGGCACCGAGGCGCTGCACGGCATGTACGACGTGATCGAACGTCAGATGGAGCTGGACACCGGCGAGGTGATCACCGCCCTGGACGTCCTCGGGCTCGGCGCCACCCTGACCCACCACGTCACGGACGCCGACCCGAACTCGTCGGGTTCGGTGTTCGTGGCCGGCATGCAGTCGTGGTTCGACTCGGTCTGGAACAAGCTCGCCGAATAGCGCCGCTGCCGGGGAGGGGCAGGCGGGTGCGCTACCATTCGCGCACCGCCGGACGACGGCTCCGTCGCCCAAGGGACGGCGAACCGATCCGTCCAGAACGACCCGAACGACCTGAACGTGCAGAGTGGCACCCCAACCACCCGTTGTGCGTACTCACATCTGACTCCGGTCGTGCCCGTCAGCACCCGCCATTACTGTGTGGCATACCTTTCGTCCCTCCTGCGAGTCACCCGGAGCGGCCAGTGGGCGCACCCCCTCTTCCCCATCGGCACTACGGGGAACGCGCCGGATCAGACGCCGTCGGCGTCTTCGTGGAGCGGGCCGCGGACCTGGGACAGGCGAGCAGCGGACACCACAACCAGAACTACGTCCTGCCGCTGGCCGACGACGTGGCCCGGCTGCTGGGCCGCGAGGTCGGCACCTCGGTGACCGTACGGATCCGCCGGGCCGACGCGCTGCCCGTGGTGATCAGGACCTGGCAGGACGAGGCGGAGATCCTTGACGCTCTGCGGGGCATCCTGCCGCACGTCCCGGAATGCCTCGCCAAGGGCGACGGCTACGCCATCCACAGCTACGTCGAGGGCATCCCCCTGTCCAGCGTGTGCGACAACGGCAAGCCCGTCGACACCCTGCTCATCAAGGCGCTGGCCGGCCTGCTCGCCCAGATGGCCCAGGTACGGCGGGAGGCGCTGCCGCCGCTGCCGGCCCTGTGGCCGCGCAACGACAAGGACAGCCAAGGCTTCCTGCAGACCCTGGCGCACCTGGCGGACCGGCAGATCAGGCAGCCCAATTGGCGGGCCTTCGGTGGGCTGCTCACCGCGCTGGGCATTCCCGAGGACGCCCTGATCCGGCTGGCCGAGCGGGTGCCCGCCATGGCCCGCAGGCCGTACAGCCTGCTCCACGCCGATCTGCACCGCGACAACCTGATCATGTCGTACAGCGGGCTCCCGCCCCTCATCTGCGTCGACTGGGAACTGGCCACCTACGGCGATCCGCTGCACGACCTCGCCACCCACCTCGTGCGCATGCAGTACCCGTCCCATCAGTGGGGCGAGGTGATCGACGCCTGGGCGGACGCCATGCGGCTGATCCGCCCCGCGGCCGTGAGCGGCCTGGGCAAGGACCTGCGCCACTACATCGCCTTCGAACGCGCGCAGTCCGTCTACCCGGACGTGATGCGGGCCGCCAACCGGCTCCAGGCCGCACCCGACCAGAAGAGCCTGGACGACGCGACCGCCGCGGTGCGCCGCGCCCTGGAGGCGGCGGCCGAACCGCTCAGGCTCCGCAACGTGCCGGACGAGCGGGAGATCGAGCGGATCCTGTTCCGCTGGCGTGCCGCCCGCAACGGCGGCCTCGGCCTGTCCGCGAAGGTCAGCGACTGGAACCCCGACCTGCGGGCGCCCGAGCACCCCGACTTCCCCCGTTCCGCCGTGCGCCCGGCCCTGTTCGCGGAGGGCGCCGCGCCGGCCAGCCGCGTCTTCAAGGGGACCGGCCACCTCAATTCCGTGGTGCGGGTGCCGGGCATCGGCTTCCCCGTCGTGGTACGGCGCAAGGTGGCCAACGTCTGCCGGCGCGAGCGCGGCTTCCTGAGCGAGCACGCCGTCCTGCGGGCCATCGAACTGTCCCGGGTCGGCGTGTCCGCACCCAAGTTCCTCGCCCTGGGAACCGGCTACCAGGGAGAAAGGTTCGCCATCCACACCTACGAAGGACCGCGCCGCACCGACCAGCCCCCCAACCACCCGGTGCACGGACTGCTGCCGCACGAGGCGGACCGGCTCGTGGACCAGCTCGGCGCCCTGACGCAGGTGAACTACAAGGCGCTCGACCCGGCCGCGGGCGAGGGCGGGTTCTACCACTGGCTGTGCGAACAACTCGTCCTGCTGGTGGGGGAGCTGCCCAAGGAGTCCCAGCAGCTCGCCCGGCTGCTCGGACTGCCCGACGCACCCCGGCTGCGGCAGATCCTGGCCCGGCACACCGTGAGCCACCGTGAGCCCGCCCTGCTGCACGGCGACCTGAACCCCTGGAACCTGGTCCGCCGCGAGGACGCGCTGGCGCTGACCCTCATCGACTGGGAGATGGCCGTCGTCGGCGACCCGCTCTACGACCTGGTCCGGCACATGCATCTCACCCCGACCCGGCCGGAGATCCGCGACCGCATGTTCCGCCGCTGGGAGGAGCGGCTGCCCGAGCGGCACACCGTCGACTGGCGGAGGGACTGGCGGGTGTACCGGTGGATCGAGATCGTACGGTCGGCGTACGTCGACCTCGACCGCCTGGTGACCGGCGCGAGCCTGGACGCGCCCAACGTCCGCCGGGCCGTGGACTCGTACGCCATGACGCTGGCCGCGGCGACCGGATCCCTCGGCCTGCCGACCCGCCCCACCGCGAACCCGTACCTGGCCCGCGCCCTGGCCTGACGGGGCCTCCCGGCCGGGGTGCGGCGCGAGGGGGCAGCCCTGCGGGCGGGCAGGGGCGCGGCGGAGCAGTGGTACGAACCGTCAGCGGTGTGACGGGCAGCGATGCGGCTCAGCAGTGACCATGGTCAGGCCACCGGGGTTTCGAGGAGCGGCAGCAACTGCTCCTCCTCGTAGGCCAGATGGGCCTCCAGCTCCTGGGTCAGGCGCAGCACCTCCGCGCGCGCGGCGGCCGGGTCACGCGTCGAGACCGCACGGCGCAACTCCCCGGCCAGCTCGGCGATCCGCTCGTGCTCACGGACCAGCCGTTCGCGCGCCGAAGCGAATCCGGGGTGCCGGGCGGCGAGTTGCGGGAACAGGGCGACGTCCTCGCCCTGGTGGTGGTTGTGCAGGCCCTGGCACAGGGTCAGACAGTTCACCCGCAGCTGCGCGCCCAGCGTGGACCCGTTCCCCCGGTCCAGCTCCGCCCGGATCAGGGCGAGTTCGCGCCGGAAGACGTCATGGATCAGCCGGATCGCCTCGCCCGGCGAGGCCGCGCTCACCTCCGGCGGGCCGGCCTTGGCGATCTCGTGCAGGGCGACCACCGGAATCACCCGGTCCGTCTTCTCCTGGTACTCCGCCCAGCCCGGGTCGGCCTCCACCGCCCGCGCGAAGGCCGCGTCCCGTTCCCCGCCGCGCAGGACGACCGCCTCCGCCTCGTAGGTGAACACCCCGCTCTCGACGGTCACCCGGGGGTGCGCGAGGAGATTGTGGTACCAGTCCGGGTGCCTGGGGGAGCCGCCCGCCGACGCGATCACCAGGACCCGGTCGCCGCCGTCCGGGAGGTAGCCGACCGGGGTGGTGTGCCGGGTGCCGGTGCGGGCGCCCGTCGTGGTGAGCAGGAGCATGCGGGCGCCTTCGAAAGGGCCGCTCAGGCGGCCGTGGTGGGCGCGGAACTCTTCGATGATCCGTTGGTTGACGTCATGGGGCACGCTGTGTTCTCTCTTTCTTCTCCGCGGTGGGTTTTCGTGGTGCAGAGAAGAAAACGGGCGGGCCCCTCGCCCTGCCCCGGGCCCCGTCGGCCGCGGGGACGTGCGGCCTCACTCAGAGGCCGGGCACCCAACTCGCTCACGGCCCAAGGCCGACCCGGCAGTCATGTCCCGGACGTTACCGCCTCTTCACCCACCTCCACCACCCCCTCACCCCTCGCCGACGCCGTGCGCCATGCCGCATCCTGGGCTCGATGCTTCTCTTCCTCGACATCGACGGGACGCTGCTCCCCTTCGGGGCGCCCGACCCGTATCCCGAGTACGAGCGGGACGCAAGCGTGGGTCGCCACGCGGCACCCCGCCCCCGTCCTCCTCTATCGCGTCGAGCACCGGTACGGCGTCACGGACGCGGACTTCGGCGCGCTGCGGGACTGGCTGAACACGACGGCGAGCTGAGACCGGTGCCCGGTGGTCAGGTCAGTGGAGGGTGAGGGGGGTTTCGGATGTCACTCGGGTCAGTTTCTCCGGATTGCGGACGTAGTAGAGGCCACTGATGCGGGCGCCCTCCACACGGATCGCGACGACGCCGTCGAACTCGCCGTCCACGCGCACGAGAAGCGCCGGGTTGCCGTTGACCACGGTGGCGTCGCCGGTGATCGTGACACCGGCCTTGCCGATGCGGCCGACGATGAAACGGGCCACCTTGCCGGCGCCGACGGTCGGCCGCAGCGCGGCCCTCTTGATGCCTCCGCCGTCGCTGACCATCACCACGTCGGGGGCCAGCACATCGAGGAGCCCCTGGAGATCGCCGGTTTCGAGCGCGCGCCGGAAGGCGTCAAGGGCCGCCCGGGCGGCGCTCGCGGAGACCGCCTGGCGGGGCCTGCGGGCGTCCACGTGCCGGCGGGCGCGGTGGGCGATCTGGTGGACGGCCGCGGGGCTCTTGTCGACGGCGGCCGCGATCTCGTCGTAGCCGACGCCGAAGGCCTCGCGCAGCACGAAGACGGCGCGCTCGGTCGGCGACAGCGTTTCGAGGACGAGCATCAGCGCCATCGACAGGTTCTCGGCCAGCTCGACGTCCTCCGCCACGTCCGGCGCGGTGAGCAGCGGCTCGGGCAGCCAGGGGCCGACGTACGCCTCCTTGCGGCGCTTCAGGGCGCGCAGCCGGTTGAGCGACTGCCGGGTGGTGATCCGGACCAGATAGGCGCGCCGGTCGCGCACCTGATCCAGGTCGGCCCCGACCCAGCGCAGCCAGGTCTCCTGGAGGACGTCCTCCGCGTCGGCCGCCGACCCGAGCATTTCGTAGGCGACGGTGAAGAGCAGGTTGCGGTGCGCGAGGAAGGCCGCGGTCGCCGGATCGACGTCCCGGCCGCCCGCCTCGGGTCCGCCCACGTCGGGTCCGCCCACCTCCGGTCCGTCCTCCCGCTCGGCCCGGTCGTCCACCTCCGGTCCGTTCTCCTGCTCGGCCCGCCCCGGTCGCCGAGGGCCGTCAAGCGGTGCGTGCACTGCAAGGTCCTTTCTCGTGGGTGATGTCCTCGCCGGCCGTTCGCCCGGTCCGCGACCGGGGCAGGGGTGGCGGCACCCATGGCGAGGGTGCCGCCGCCCGCACACCGTCCCGTGCCGTCCGCGCACGGCCCACCGGACCGGCCGTCGGCGCGTGCCGTGCCTAGGCCGCTCGTTCAGGGGTGGCCGGGGCCTGGGAGCGCTTGGCCCGCAGCCGCTGTGCGCGCTTGTCGTCCTTGGCCCACCAGGTGCGCACACCGGGCTTGCGCGCCTCGTACGCCAGTTGCCACACGATGCTCCTGCACACGACCTCCTTGAGCTTCGCGCCCGGGCGTCCGCCGAGGTGCAGCCCGATCGCGGTGTCGTCCCTGTGGGCGAACTGGAAGACACCGGCGCGGCGCCCCAGGCTGATGCACTGGCCGGCGAACCCCACGCTGACGGGCGCGGGCCGCCTGCCCGCGATCCGGCTGAGCACCGTCTCGGCGGCCTGCGGGCCCAACTGGATCGCCGACTGGCAGCCCATCCGGAACGGCAGGTCCGACGGCGCCGCCGAGTCACCGGCCGCGACGATGCGGATGTCGTCCACGCTCGTCAGTGTCTCGTCCGTGAGGAGGCGGCCGTCGGCATCGGTGCTCAGCCCGCTGCGCGCGGCCAGGTCCGGCACGCCGAACCCGGCGGTCCAGACGGTCACCGCGCTCGGCACCGTACGGCCGTCGTCGAGCCGCACGGCATCCCGTGTCACCGCCGTCACCTTCGTGTCGGGGCCGTCGAGCACGGTCACCCCGAGCCGGGCCAGCCGCCCGGCGACCGAGCGCCGGCCCCGGGGGTGCAGATAGGGGCCGAGCGGTCCGCCGCAGACCAGGGTCACGGTGCGGCCCTCCTCCGCCAGTTCGGCGGCGGTCTCGATGCCGCTCGGACCGGCTCCGACCACCGTCACCGCGGCCGTTGGGGGCGTCGCGTCGAGCGCCGTCCGCAGTCGCCGCGCCTCCTCAAGGCCGGCCACCGGATGGGCGAACTCGGCCGCTCCGGGCACGCGCGGGGCGGCGCTGCCGCTGCCCACCGCGTAGACCAGGTAGTCGTAGCCGTACGTACGGCCGGCCGCCGATGTCACGCTGCGCTCGGCCGCGTCGATCTGGGTCACCGTGTCGACCACCAGCCGGACGCCGCCGGCCAGGACCTTCCGGTAGTCGGCCACCGCGTCGTGGGTCCCGCTCACCAGTTGGTGCAGCCGGACCCGTTCGACGAAGTCCGGGCGCGGGTTGATCAGCGTCACCGTCACGTCGTCGCGCTGCGTCAGGCGACTGGCCGCCATGACACCGGCGTATCCGCCGCCGATCACGATCACTTCGGTGTTCCCCACCATGACGTCTCCTCCGTCCCTCGAACCACGCCCCCAAGACACCGCCCGACGACTCCCCCTGACAGCAAGTGACCCACATCACTCCAGAGCGGCCAGCTCGTCCTGCGCGAGGTCCGTGTCCCGTCAGAGTGTGTGGTGTGGCCTCGATCGGGTGCGCGATGTCGCGGCGTCGGCGGAGGAACCACGGCTGGGTCGCGACGCGCAGAGGGTTTCGTCGGGGAAGCCGGCGTACGAACTCGGCGTGGAAGCCCAGGTGGCCTTCTCGTTGCCGGACATGGCCAGGCGGCGCCAGTGGATACCCGTTGGCATGGTGCGGACCCGACCTGCTGTGCTTGCGGTGAGGCGGAACGAACACGCCCTCCCCGTCCCGCGCATCCGCAGCCAGCCGCCGGCGTGCGCGGAAGTCCACTGATCGGCTCGGAGGTCTCATGCCCCTGAAGATGGAATTGGTCGCGATAACACTCGATTGCCCTGATCCGCTGGCTCTGGCGGCGTTCTACCAGCAGGCCACCGGCTATGAACCGCACCCGAAGTCGGACGCCGAGTTCGCCGGTCTCAACCGTGAGGACGGACTCTTCATCGGATTCCAGCGGGTCGAGGACTACCGGCCTCCGAGCTGGCCGGACCAGATCGTTCCCCAGCAACTGCACATCTGCTTCAAGGTCGCGGAGAGCCTGGACGAGGCCGAGGCCCGGCTGCTGGAGCTGGGCGCGGGCAAGCCGGATCACCAGCCGCACGGGGACAAGGCGCGGGTCCTCACCGATCCCGCCGGCCATCCCTTCTGCATCCTCACGCGCTGATCACCGGGTCAGCGGGCTGAAGCGAACAGGCCGACGGCCGGACACCTGGTCGGTGGGTGTGGGTGGTGTGGTGGGGTGCACTTTTGCAAGCGGGTGCTTGCAATTGTTAGCGGGAGTGGGGCAAGGTGGACGTATGGCATCGCTCAACGTCGGCAACCTCGGGGAGTACCTGCGCGAGCAGCGCCGCAACGCGCGGCTCTCGCTCCGGCAGCTCGCCGACGCCGCCGGCGTGTCCAATCCGTATCTGAGCCAGATCGAGCGCGGGCTGCGCAAGCCGAGCGCGGAGGTGTTGCAGCAGGTCGCCAAGGCCCTGCGGATCTCCGCGGAGACGCTGTACGTCCGCGCCGGAATCCTCGACGCCGAGCGGGACCGCGACGAGGTGGAGACGCGCGCCGTCATCCTCGCCGACCCCACCCTCGACGAACGGCAGAAGCAGGTGCTGCTGCAGATCTACGAGTCCTTCCGCAAGGAGAACGGATTCCGGGGCGAAGGCGGCGCCACCGACGGCGGCGCAGGAGCCGGCCGCGGTGCGGTGGACGCGCGGGCGGGTGCCGACGGGAGCGACGGACGCGAAGACCCGCACGGTGACATCGCCGTGCGGGACACCCGCACGGACGACGGCAGTGACGCCGACCCGCAGCGGACGGCCGGTTGAGCCGGACCAGGGCACCGGCCGCCCCGCCGCGGGACCACACAACCCTCAGCCGAACGTGAATCCGGGAGGACCATCACCATGGCCATCACCGACGATCTGCGCAAGACCCTCAGCGATCCGACCCCGCTGTACTTCGCCGCCGGCACCGCGGACCTGGCCCTCCAGCAGGCCAAGAAGGTCCCCGGCCTGGTGGAGCAGCTGCGCAGCGAGGCCCCGGCCCGTATCGAGGCCGTGCGCAACACCGACCCGAAGGCCGTGCAGGAGCGGGCCGCCCTGCGGGCCAAGGAAGCGCAGGAAACCCTCCAGAGCAAGGCCAGGGAAGCCCAGGTGAGCCTTCAGGCCAAGGTCAACGAGCTCTTCGGCACCCTCGACGGCGACCTGAAGAAGCTCGGCAGCACCCTCGACGCCGATCTGAAGAAGCTCGGCGAGTCCGCTCAGGACCTCGCCCTGCGCGGCGTCGGCGTCGCCGCCGAGTACGCCGTCAAGGCCCGCGAGACCTACGAGAAGGTCGCCGAGCACGGCGAGCAGGCGGTGCGGACCTGGCGCGGCGAGGCCGCTGAGGAGATCGAGGACCTGGCCGTCGCCGTCGAGCCGGAGCCGCAGCGGGTGACGGTCAAGGCCGAGCCGAAGCCCGCCGCGGCCCAGGCCGCGCCCGCGCCCGCGCCGGCGAGGAAGCCGGTGGCGAAGAAGGCCCCGGCCGAGAAGGCGCCCGCGGAGCGGACCCCGGCCCCGAAGACGTCTCCGGCCCAGAAGGCGTCCCCGGCCCAGCGGGCCACCGCCCCGGTCGACAAGCCGTCCCCGGCCCAGAAGACCTCCCCGGCCCAGAAGCCGGCGGTCAAGAAGAGCACGCCGCCGGCCAAGTAAGGGGCGTTCTCGCGCACGGGCCGGGCACCCTTGGGGTGTCCGGCCCGTTGTACGGGTACGGTTGCCGCGTAGGAGTCGGGAAAGAACGGGCGGTGGGCGACATGCTGATGTTGGGCTTCGCGGGGTTCCTGGGGCTGCTGAAGATCGTCCTGATGGCCCTGGCCGCGTTCGGGCTGTTCGACGCGGCGTTCCGCCGTGAGGACGCCTTCCGCGCGGCCGACAAGCAGAACAAGGTGTTCTGGCTGATCATCCTCGCCATCGCGCTGGTGGTGAGCTACCTGTTCTCGATCCTGTCGTTCCTGCCGGTCATCGGCGTGATCGCGAGCATCGTCTACATCGTGGATGTGCGGCCCGCGCTCAAGCAGGTGTCGGGCGGCAGCGGCTGGGGCCGCCGCCGCGGCGGAAGCAGCAGCGACGGTCCGTACGGCCCGTACAACGGCGGCCGCTGACCATCGCGTCCCGACGCGCCCCGGCCGCCGGGGCTACGACCGCCGGGTCCTGCGGCTGACCCGCCCGCGCCATGACCGCCGCCCACCACGGTCCTGGGTGCCTGTACGGGTGTGCTGCGTACGACGGCGGCGACCAGGCGACACCGAGGTGGTCGGCGTACGGGCGACGCCACGCCGGCTACGGCGGGAACCGGCACATCGCCACGCCGGGCACGGAGGCCACGCCGGGCACGGAGGCCACGTAGGGGCACGCGCCGCCCGGGAGCGGCGTCGTCACGGCTGTGGGGTTCGGTCCAGCAGGAGTACCGCCACGTCGTCCGTCAGTTCTCCGCCGTTGAGGTCGCGGACCTCGTGGACCGCGGCCCGCAGCAGGTTCTCGCCGCGCAGGCCCTCGGCGAACTGGCGGCGGATCATGCTCACCATCCCGTCCTGCCCGAGGCGTTCCCCGCCCTTTCCGATCCGGCCCTCGATCAGACCGTCGGTGTAGAGCATCAGGCTCCACTCCGCACCCAGCTCCACCTGCATGCGCGGCCAGCGGGCGCCGGGGAGCAGGCCGAGCGCGGGGCCGTTGTTGTCGTACGGCAGCAGCCGAGCCGGGCAGTCCGGGCGGGCGAGCAGCGGGGAGGGGTGGCCGGCCAGGCACAGGCCCGCCCAGCGGCCGTCGGGGGAGATGTCCACCGTGCACAGCGTCGCGAAGATCTCCTCGTCCGAGCGCTCGTGCTCCAGCACCTGCTGGAGCGTGCCGAGCAGTTCGTCGCCGCACAGTCCGGCCAGCGTCAGCGCCCGCCACGCTATGCGCAGCTCCACGCCGAGCGCGGCCTCGTCGGGGCCGTGGCCGCTGACGTCGCCGATCATGGCGTGCACCGTGCCGTCGGGCGTGCGTACGGTGTCGTAGAAGTCACCGCCGAGCAGCGCGCGCGAGCGGCCGGGGCGGTAGCGGGCGGCGAAGCGCAGCGACGAGCCCTCCAGCAGGGGCGTCGGCAGCAGGCCGCGCTCCAGACGGCGGTTCTCCTGGGCGCGCAGCCGCCCCTCGGCGAGCCGCCGCTCGGCCGATTCGGAACGCTTGCGCTCCACCGCGTAGCGGATGGCCCGGCTCAGCAGCCGGCCGTCCAGTTCGTCCCGGAAGAGGTAGTCCTGGGCGCCCACGCGCACCGCCTCGGCGCCGCGCTCGGCGTCGTTGGACGCGGTCAGGGCGAGGACGGCGTGCCGGGGTGCGAGTTCCAGGACGTGCTTGAGCACGGCCAACTCGTCGTCACCGTCACCGTCGCCGGACCGGCCGGGCGCCGGGAGCGCGAGGTCCAGCAGGATGCAGTGGACGTCGTCGGTGAGCAGCCGTCCGGCCTCGGTGAGGTTGCGGGCGGTGCGCACGCGGATCGGCTTGCCGGCCGAGTCCAGCAGTTCGGGCACGATCGGCGAACCGGCCGGATCGTCCTCGATCAGCAGCAGGGTCAGGGTGGCGCCGGCCGAGGCCGGGGCGCCGGCTTCCCTTCGGTGGGCCTCTTCCTTGAGGGGGCCGCCGACGGCCGACCCGGCCTGCGCCTGACCACTCTCCGCGGCCGGGATGGCTCTCTGCCGCGGTACGGGTACGGGCATGGTGTTGGGTTCCTTCCCTCCCCCCGAGGGCACGGCGGGGCGAGGGACCTCGACCCACCCGACGGGGACCATAGCGGTACTGGCCGCCGCAACGGAATGGTGTGAGCCGCGTCGCTCCGCCTCAGGCCACTGTCATATGCCGCGTTCCGTACCGCAGTTGGACACGGTGGGCCTCCCGGCGGAATGACGAAGCTCACGTCCCACCGAGGTTTGCCCAACCGGGACGCGTGCGCTGCATCACATGCCCCGCCCCCCGCCCCCTCGATGCCAGGGGCCCTCGCCCTCCGCTCACGCGCCCGACGCCCGTCCCACCGACCCCGCGCGCCGACGCCCGCCGCACCCCGCCTGCGCGCCCGTCGCACCGGGTCCGCGCGCCCGGCGCCCGTCGCACCTGGGCTCACGCGCCCGACGCCCGCCGCACCCCGCTTACGTGCTCGGCATCCCCTTGCTCCCGTTTACGCGCCCGGGGCGCCATGCGGGCCTACGCGCACGAAGTCCCCCGCGCCCGGCTTACGTGCCCGACGCCTTCCGCGCCCCGCTCGCGCGCCCGGGGCTCTCGCCCCTCCGCTGACGCGATAGGTGCCCGCCGCGCCCGGCTTACGCGCCCGGGCCCCGCGCGCCCCGCTCGCGCGCCCGGGGTCCTCGCCCTCCGCTCACGCGATCGGCGTCCGCCGCGCCCGACTTACGCGTCAGCGGGGCCCCTCGCGCCCCGCTGACGCGGCCGGTGTTCCTTGTCCCCGCTTACGTGCCCGAGGCATCCGCGTCCGGGCGTACCACGCCCAGGATGGGCATGGAGCCGGCGCCCGCGATCGTCACGGTTCGTCCGGGGCGGGGGGCGTGGACGATCGCGCCGTCGCCCACGTACATCCCGACGTGGCTGGCGTCGTCGAAGTAGATGATGAGGTCGCCGGGGCGCATGTCCGCGACCTCGATGTGCCGGAGCTGCTTCCACTGCTCCTGCGAGGTGCGCGGGACGGGCCGGCCGGCCGCCGCCCATGCCTGGGACGTCAGGCCCGAGCAGTCGAATGTGTCCGGACCCTCCGCGCCCCACTCGTACGGCTTGCCGATCTGGGCCGAGGCGAACGCGACGGCCTTCTTGCCCTGCGCGGACGCCTTGCCGGTGATCTCCGTGAGTATCCCGGTGTCCAGCCAGGCGGTCTGCGCCCGGTACGCGGCCTGCCGCTCCAGCTCGGCCAGCCGCTTCTTCTCCTGCTTCTCCAGCTGGGATTCCAGCTTCTCCGCGGCGGCGATCTGCCGCTTGATCTTCTTCTTGGCGGCGGCCTTCGCCTTGCGGCCCGCCTCCAGTTTCTCCCACTGGGCGGAGGCGTCCTTCGCGTACTGCTCCAAGTCATGCTGCGTACGGGTCATTTCGCCGAGCAGACCCTTGGTGGCCCGCTGGCCCTGGAGCACCCGCCCCGCGCCGTTCAGGAACTGCTGCGGGTCGTCGCTCAGCATCAGCCGGGCCTCCGGCGGCAGCCCCCCGGTGCGGTACTGGGCGCGCGCCGCGGCACCCGCGCGGTCCTTCAAGTCGTCCAGTCTGCGCTGGCCTTGGACGATCTTCCGGGCCAGCTCGACGATCTCGGTGGACTGCTCCTTCGCCTTCTCCTCGGCCGCGTTGTAGGCGTCGGTGGCCACCGCCGCGTCGTGGTAGAGCCGGTCGAGCCTCTTGCGGACGGCCTCCAGGTCCCTGTTGGGCGGAAGGCTCGGGGCGTTCGACGGCGAGGCGGTGGCGGACGGCGTCGGCGAGGGGTTCGCGAGCGCCGTGCCGGGCGTCGCCAGCACGGTGATCGCGCAGACCACGACCACTGCCGTCGTGGTCAGGCCGCGCTTGCCCGTTTCCATACCATGCACCCCAAACTGATTTACCGTCAGTAACTTGTGCGCAGGGGGGATCGTGCCATGTCGCGGCGTAAAGCGACAGAGGGGTACTTGGCGAGTCCTGCCCTCTTTCCCGCTCGATCACGACGATCTCCCGTCTTTGTGACGAACGACTCACGTAGATCGTTCCTCACCCCGCATAGTGCCGCGCACCTTCGCTCGCACCGGGTCACGGCACGCGGAACGGGGGCAGCTCGGTGCGGCGTTGACGCCCTTTCGATAGCCGACGGCCGACGAATATCAGCTGTTCATACCGGCCCCCCGCCACCCGCCAGGCCCCCTGGCTCTGGAGGTGTCGCTGCCCGCCTCGCCTGGTCTCGGGCGTCAACGCGCCCTGCTGCCGCGCCCCCTGATCCAGGCCGCCGATCCGGCCCGGTGCGCTGATACCCGTATGGTCCCCAACACCGGTGCATCTGCGCCCGGTTGGCCCGTAGTGCCGTCGCCGGCTTGGGCACCTGGCGCCGTCCCCCTACCCCCGAGGGGCCAACGCGCTCCACTTCACCGTTACTTCGCCCTGTCGCCAGCGCGGTGGTGAGTCCGTGACCGGCCAGTCGGTCGTCAGGTCCCGTATCGCTCGGATCCACCGCTGCCGGGCGCCATAGGCGGCGTAGGGCGCGGCGGCGGCCCAGGCGCGGTCGAAGTCGCGCAGGAAGGCGTGCACCGGCTCGCCGGGCACATTGCGGTGGATGAGCGCCTTCGGGAGGCGTTCGGCGAGGTCGGACGGGCGCTCAAGGGAGCCGAGCCGGGTCGCGAAGGTGACCGTCCGCGGGCCGTCCGGGCCGAGCGCCACCCACACGTGCCGCCGCCCGATCTCGTCGCAGGTGCCCTCGACGAGCAGCCCGCCGCGGGAGCGGCCGTCGGCCGGGGCGAGCCGCGCGCACAGCCGCGTCCAGACGTCGGCCACTTCGGCCTCGTCGTACTGGCGCAGCACGTTGGCGGCCCGGATGAGGTGCGGGCGCCGGGGCACGGGGACCTCGAAGCCGCCGTGCCGGAAGCGCAGCCCGGCGCGCTCGTACGGCTTGGCCGCCGCGACCCGGGCCGGTTCGATCTCGACGCCGACCACCTGCGTGCGGGGCGCGACGGCGCGCAGCCGGCCAAGCAGTTCGACGGTGGTCCAGGGCGCGGCCCCGTAGCCGAGGTCGACGGCCACCGGGTCGGCGGCGCGCCGCAGTTCGGCGCCGTGCGTGGCGGCGATCCAACGGTCCATGCGGCGCAGGCGGTTCGGGTTGGTGGTCCCGCGTGTCACCGTCCCCACGACGGGGCCGCCCCCGTTCGGGCGAAGCCGAGAGCGGGGGAGGGCGGCGGCGCGGGCTGTCATGCGTACGAGGGTAAGCGCGCCCGCGGATAGCCACGCATTCCGGTATCGAACGGTTCAGCGATCACGGGTAATGGTTGGGTAAAGCCTGCGATCGGGAAGATGATCGGGAAATGGAGCAGCCCCCTCCGCTGTTGCACCACCTTGAAGGGCGCACCACGTCCTGCGAACGGCATGCCCGCGACGAGGAGGAACGCCACGTGAGCCAGTACGTCAGCAGGCTCGGGCGTCGCTCACCGGCCACGCCCCCGCGGCTGCGACTGCACCGCAGACCCCGCCGCGTGGCCATGCTCTCCGTGCACACCTCACCGCTCCACCAGCCCGGCACCGGCGACGCCGGCGGCATGAACGTCTACATCGTGGAGCTGGCGCAGCGCCTCGCCGCGATCAACATCGAGGTGGAGATCTTCACCCGGGCCACCGCGGGCGGCCTCGCGCCGACGGTCCAGCTCGCCCCCGGCGTACTCGTCCGGCACGTCGACGCGGGCCCCTACGAGGGCCTGGCGAAGGAAGACCTCCCGGCCCAGCTGTGCGCCTTCACCCACGGCGTGATGCAGGCGTGGGCGGGCCACCGCCCCGGCCACTACGACCTGGTCCACTCCCACTACTGGCTCTCCGGCCACGTCGGCTGGCTGGCCGCCCAGCGCTGGGGCGTGCCCCTGGTGCACGCCATGCACACCATGGCCAAGGTCAAGAACGCCAACCTGGCCGAGGGCGACACCCCGGAGCCCGCCGCCCGGGTCATCGGCGAGACGCAGATCGTCACCGCCGCCGACCGGCTGATCGCCAACACGGCCGAGGAGGCGGGTGAACTCGCGCGGCACTACGCCGCCGACCCGGCGAGGGTCGCCGTGGTCCACCCGGGCGTGAACCTGGAGCGCTTCCTTCCGGCCGACGGCCGCGCCGCCGCCCGCGCCCGCCTCGGCCTGCCGCAGGACGCCCTGGTGCCGCTGTTCGCGGGCCGCATACAGCCCCTGAAGGCCCCCGACGTGCTGCTGCGCGCCGTGGCCGTCCTCCTCGACGAGTGCCCCCGGCTGCGGTCGCGGATCGTCGTGCCGGTGGTCGGCGGGCCCAGCGGCAGCGGCCTCGCCAAGCCCGAGGGGCTGCAGAAACTCGCCGCCAGGCTCGGCATCGCCGATGTCGTGCGGTTCCGTCCGCCCGTCGGCCAGGAGCGGCTTGCCGACTGGTTCCGGGCCGCCTCGGTGCTGGTCGTGCCGTCGTACAGCGAGTCCTTCGGGCTGGTCGCGATAGAGGCGCAGGCGGCCGGTACGCCCGTGCTCGCGGCCTCGGTCGGCGGGCTCCCGGTGGCGGTGCGCGACGGCGAGACCGGTTTCCTGGTGCGGGGCCACGACCCGGCCGACTACGCGCGCGTGCTGCGCCGTTTCGCCGAGGACCCGGCGCTGTCCGCCCGCATGGGCGCCGCCGCGGCCCGGCACGCGCAGTGCTTCGGCTGGGACACCGCGGCCGCCGCCACCGCCGACGTCTACACGGCCGCGACCCAGGCGTACCGCCGTCGCGTACGCTCGCCCCATGGGTGAGGCTTCACAGCAGCGGGCGGCGCAGGTCATCGAGGGCGCACTGAAGGACGCCGAACTGGAGTGGGAGAGCCCCGAGTCGGGCACCTACGTGGTCAAGCTCCCCGGCACCCGCAAGCTGTCGACGACGGTCTCCCTCATCGTCGGCCGCCACTCCCTGTCGCTCAACGCGTTCGTGATCCGCCACCCCGACGAGAACGAGGCGGCCGTCCACCGCTGGCTCCTGGAGCGCAACCTCAGGCTGTACGGCGTGAGTTACGCCGTCGACCCGCTCGGCGACATCTACGTCACCGCCCGGCTGCCGCTGTCCTGCGTCACCGCCGAGGAGACCGACCGCCTGCTCGGCCAGGTCCTGGAGGCCGCGGACGGCAGCTTCAACACGCTTTTGGAACTCGGCTTCGCCTCCGCGATCCGCAAGGAGTACGCCTGGCGGGTGTCCCGGGGCGAGTCGACCCGGAACCTGGACGCGTTCGCCCACCTCACGCAACGCCCGACCGACTGACCCCGACGGGCGGACCGCAGGACTCTGGTTCTCTGCCGCAGGTCGTCGTACGCCCGCGCGGCCCGTACGACGCTCAGCGCGCGCTGAGGCGGTAGCGCCCCGGGGTGACGCCCACCAGCCGCTTGAAGTGCCGGGTCAGATGGGCCTGGTCGTAGAACCCGGTCACCGAGGCCACCTCGCCCGCCGCCCGCCCGTCGAGCAGCAGTCGGCGCGCCCGCTCGACCCGGCGTGACATCAGGTACTGGTGCGGCGCGATCCCGTAGGCGGAGCTGAACGCCCGTACCAGATGCGCCGGATGGGCGTACAGCAGCCGCGCCGCCTCCTCAAGGCCGATGCCGTGCGCGATCCGCTCGTCCAGCAGCTCCCGCAGGGAACGGGCCAGCGCGGGATCCCGCCGGGCCGGCGCCGCCCCGAGCCGGGGCCGCAGATGGGCCCGCAGCCGTTCCTCGACGAGCGTCAGCCGGCTCTCCGCCTCCAACTCGTCGCCCGGCCGCGCGAGCGCGCCGTGCACCTGTCCGACGCGCCGGCGCAGCAGCGGATCGCGCAGGTCGGGGCCGTCGACCGCGGGGCCGATCAGATCGTCGCCGAGCCGCGAGGCGTCGAGGTAGAGGACGCGCTTGCGGAAGCCGTGCGGGGTGGCGGGGGAGCCGTTGTGCGGGACGTGCGGCGGCAGCAGCGAGACCGTGTCGTGCGGGGTGCCGTGCTCATGCCGGTCCAGGTCGTAGCGGACGGCGCCGTCGTCGACGATCAGCAGCGTCCATGCCTGGTGGACGTGCATCGGGTACGCGTACTCGGTGAAACGCGCATGGAAGACCTCCACGACACCCGGGACCCGCGGGCGCCAGGCGGAGACTTCCGGACGCACGGCCATGCAAAGAACGTACAAGACGCCGTCGTGGGCCGCCGGGCAGTCTCACTGCATGAGCACGCAGAGCCCGGAACCCGTCCGTTTCGACACAAAGATCGCCGTACTGCTCCGCGCCGACCTGGAGCCCTGGCAGCGCCTGAACGTCACCGCGTTCCTGGTCAGCGGCCTCGGCGCGCAGGCGCCCGAGGTGATCGGGGAGCCCTACGAGGACGCGGACGGCGTGCGCTACCTGCCCATGTTCCGCCAGCCGGTCCTGGTCTTCGAGGGCACCAAGGAGACGCTGACCAACGCCCACGGCCGGGCCCTGACCCGCGCGCTGCCCCGGGCCGTGTTCACCTCGGACCTGTTCGGCACGGGCAACGACCGGGACAACCGCGCGGCCGTCAGGGCGGTGCCCACGGCGGAACTGGACCTCGTGGGGCTCTCGGTGTACGGGCCGCGCAACGCGGTCGACAAGGTGCTCAAGGGTGCCCGCATGCATCCGTGACGGCGCCGAAGGGGGGTGCGCTTGTGAAGGTGCCGAAGGGGCACGCGTGAACCCGTGTGCGGAAGGGGCGTGCGGGCACACGTGAAGGGTGCTGAATGGGCGGGCCAGGCACCGTGAAGGCTGAAGGGGCGTGCACCCGTGAGGGTGGTGAAGCGGTGTGCAGGCGCCCGGGAAAGTGCTGAAGGCGCGGGCCGGCGCTCGTGGCGCACGCCGGCCCGGTTTCCGGATCAGACCGCGCGGACCGGATCAGGCGGCGCGGACCTCGGATTCGCTGCCGTTGGGCGCGGGGGAGGGCGGCGCGGGCTGTTCGGCGGGCAGCCGCCGCATCAGCAGCCCGTACCCGAGTGCCGCGGCCGTACCGACGAGGGCGCACATCCCCCACAGCCACTCCGCGCCGAAGCGGTCGATGACCAGGCCGGACATCAGGGGCGCGACCAGCGCCGCGACGGACCACGACAGCGTGTACATGCCCTGGTAGCGACCGCGTCCGTGCACCGGCGACAGGCGCACCACCAGACCCGTCTGGGTGGGCGCGTTCACGATCTCGGCCAGCGTCCACACGCACACGGTGAGCGCGAACACACCGACCGACCCGGCGAACGCGGTGAGCCCGAAGCCGTACCCGGCGATCAGCGAGGAGACCACGAGCAGCCGCCGCGGGTCCCGGTGCTCGATGAAGCGGGTCACGGGGATCTGCAGGGCGACGATCAGCACGCCGTTGACGGCGATCGCCATGCCGTAGTCGGCGGGCGAGAACCCGGCCGAGCCCATCGCCACCGGCAGTCCGACCGAGCCCTGCTGGAAGACTACCGCGACCAGGAAGGACAGCCCGACGACGGCCATGAACCGCCCGTCGCGCAGCACGGTCCGCAGACTCACCTCGTCCGTGCGGCCCCGGCCGCCCCGCTCGCCGGCCTTCTCGCCGGCCCGGACCGGCCGCGACTCGGGCAGCTTGACGAACACGACGACCGCGCAGACGGCCGTCATCGCCGCCTCGATCAGGAAGCCGGCCAGATAACTGACCTCGGCGATGAAGCCCGCACCCATGGAGGAGACGGCGAAGCCCAGGTTGATGGCCCAGTAGTTCAGGGAGAACGCCCGGACCCGGTCCTCGGGCCTGACGATGTCCGCCATCATCGCCTGCACGGCGGGCCGCGAGGCGTTGGAGGCCATGCCGACGAGGAAGGCGACGGCGGCGATGGCGGCGGGGTCGCGCATGAACCCGAGCAGCGCCACCGAGGCGGCGGTGGCCGACTGCGCGATGAGCAGCGTCGGCCGCCGCCCCAGCCGGTCGGCCATCACGCCGCCGCCGAGGGAGGAGACCACCCCGCCCAGCCCGTGCAGCGAGGCGACCAGACCCGCGTACGACGCGCTGTACCCCTCGTGCACAGTCAGGTAGAGCGCCATGTACGTGGCGACGAAGCCACCGAGCCGGTTGACGAGGGTGCTGGTCCACAGCCACCAGAACTCCCGGGGCAGCCCGGACACGGTCTGCCGGGCGGCGCGTCTGAGTGCGGCGACGGACATGGACGGACCCCCCGATGTAAGCGGCTAAAGCATTGATCGCAACTTACGAGAGCGCCGCCGATGAGGGCCACTCAATTAACAGATGCCGTCAACCGTCCGGCTTCCGGGCGCTTCCGCGGGGGGCCGAATGCGTGGATTACGCTCTAAGGCATGGCCGACGCACCGTACAAGCTGATCCTGCTCCGCCACGGCGAGAGCGAGTGGAACGCGAAGAACCTGTTCACCGGTTGGGTGGACGTCAATCTCAACGAGAAGGGCGAGAAGGAGGCGATCCGCGGCGGTGAGCTGCTCAAGGACGCCGGCCTGCTGCCCGACGTGGTCCACACGTCCCTCCAGAAGCGCGCGATCCGCACCGCGCAGCTCGCGCTGGAGGCCGCCGACCGCCACTGGATCCCGGTCCACCGCTCCTGGCGCCTGAACGAGCGCCACTACGGCGCGCTCCAGGGCAAGGACAAGGCGCAGACGCTCGCCGAGTTCGGCGAGGAGCAGTTCATGCTGTGGCGCCGCTCGTACGACACCCCGCCGCCCCCGCTGGCGGACGGCGCGGAGTTCTCCCAGTCGGACGACCCGCGCTACGCGTCCATCCCGCCGGAGCTGCGGCCGAAGACGGAGTGCCTGAAGGACGTCGTCGTCCGCATGCTCCCCTACTGGTACGACGGCATCGTCCCGGACCTGCTCGCCGGCCGCACGGTCCTGGTCGCCGCCCACGGCAACAGCCTGCGCGCCCTGGTCAAGCACCTGGACGGCATCTCGGACGCCGACATCGCGGGCCTGAACATCCCCACGGGCATCCCCCTGTCCTACGACCTGGACGAAAACTTCAAGCCCCTCACCCCCGGCGGCACCTACCTCGACCCAGCCGCAGCGGCAGCAGCCATCGAGGCAGTAAAGAACCAGGGCAAGAAGAAGTAACGCGAGCCAGAAAAGCCCCCTGCCTGCGGTTTTCCCGCGCGCAGGGGGTTATTTGTTGCACCTGGGCCGTCGCTGGGCCGTGAAAGGAATCCGGGGCCGCTGTCAAGCCTCCCCATGGGCCTCAGTGGTGGGCTACGTGACCGGTATGCTGATGCCACCTCACCTAAACCTCCCTCGAACTCGATGTGGCGGCACGCGAGTTCCAGACTCCGGCCCGAGAAGCGGGTCGGTTGGAGGAGGAGGGAGGTGGTAGAGGTGAGTCTTGAGAAGGACAAGCCTCGCAAGTGGTCCGGTGCCGAGAAGTGGCAGGTCTGGCTTGCGGGGGTCGGCCTACTCGTGGCCATCGCTACTGGCGTGATGCAGTTCGCTCGATGAGCGAGTCACGCGCGAGTACGGTCGGGATCGGGCGCTGTACGCACAGCGAGCCCGGTCTGCTCTCACGCGACCGGGCTCGCTGACTGCGCGAGGGCCTGGATCTGGTTGCCGCCGGATCCGGGTCCTCGGTCGTTCTGCACTCTGCTAGCTGCTGAGAAGCGATCTAGAGCCAAGTAGAGCTATCTGTAATCTCTCACGCACTGCTAATTCAATCAACTTTGTGAGCCTACGCGTGCTCTAGATCTCTCGTCTCTACTTGAACATCCACCCCGAACTGTTCGCCAGTGACTACCAGGAACAGTTGTATCTCTGATCGTTGCGGAATGGTCATCCCCGCTGATCGAAGACGGCAGTCACTGCCTTACGGGTGCGCTCCTGACTGGACGGCATGAGGTGCGCGTACACGCGGAGCGTCAGGCCGGGGTCCGAGTGGCCGAGGTACTCGGCGAGGGCCTTGATGTTCTCCCCGGCGTCCAGGAGCACCGAGGCGTAGAAGTGGCGGAGGGCATGCATGCCGTTCTCTCGTGACTCGGCATACGACTCGCCAGGCTTCCGCTCAGGGATCACCCCGGCGCTCGCGAGAGCACGCTTCCACACCTCCTCGTTGAGCGACGTACGCCAGACGTGCCCGCCACGCGGCCCGGTGAAGATCAGCCGCTTGGTCACCGGAGGTCCGTCGGCCACCTTCCACGGCAAGGTGATCTCGACCGGCGGGAACCGCTTCATGTGGGCCCGCAGTGCATCAGCGACCGGCGCGGGAAGCGGTACGTCTCGCAGCTTGCCGCCCTTGGGCGGAGCGAACACCGCCTTGCTCCGACTCAGTTTGAGCTGCTGGACGACGTGAAGTGTGTCCGATTCGAAGTCGATGGCGTCAACGGCGACGCCGAGGATCTCGCCTTGGCGGAGCCCGCAGCCGCCGCCCAGGTCTACCATGGCTTGGAAGCGCTCGGGCATGCCGGCCCGGACGGCGAAGAGCCGTTCCGTTGTCCAGGGGGCGACCCGCTTTGTGTCGACCGTGGGCGGCCGGACCGAGCGGGCTGCGCACGGGTTGCGCGGAAGGTGTCCGTCGTCCACCGCCGCACTCAGAGCGGCACGAACGTTGGAGTAGATCGTGCGGGCGTACGAGCCCCGGACACCGTTCTCCTGGAGCTTCCGCACCCAGTCGCGGATATGGGCGGGCTGGAAGGAGCCGAGCGGACGCGATCCCAGATGAGGGAAGGCGTGCAGGCGGAGTTGCGACTCCATCGAGGCCTGTGTGTTGGGGTCCGCCCCCTGCGTCTCCACCCAGGTTTCTGCGTACCGCTGGAAGGTGATACGTGCCGCGCGCGGGTCGATGTACTGCCCGCGCGCCATGTCCGCCTCGATGTGGGCGAGCCACTGTTCGGCGAGTCGCTTTTGCCGGTCGGGGAAGCTCTTGGACTTCTCCGTGCCGTCCGGACCGACGTACCGGGCCCGGTAGCGCAGGCCGGTGCCGTAGCGCTCGGTCTTGACCTTGCGGTTCCTGCCGTCCTGTCCGGCCTCGGTTCTGTACCAGCGATCTTGGATGTGTCCGGCCATCAGGCAGCCGCCCCCTCACGCTGCGAGTCCACCCAGGCCCGAACGTCGGCCGGATCGAAGCGCAGGTGCCGACCTACACGGAAGCCAGGAGGCCCAGTGCGCTTGCGGCGCCACTGGTAGACCGTCTCGACGCTGGGCAGCTCGAACATCTCCACCAGGTCCTCGGGGGTCAGATACCGCGCGGGCAGGGCGCGCGGTTCGGTGGCCACGTCGGCGAGGGCGAGGGGTCGGCTAGCCACGGGTGGGTTCTCCTTCCGTTCCGGGGGTTGGTTCGAGGGATGCGGACAGCCAGGCTTCGGCGTCGGAGAGGCCAGTGCCGGCGAAGACCCAGTGCGCGAGGACGTACGTCGTCTCGGGCGCGTTGTCGGGTGCTGTGGCTGCTGCTGCCGCTTGTGCTCGGCGCCATTCGGCGCGGGCGTTGCGGAGGGCGCCGAAGGTGGTGGAGTAGCGGCGGGATTTGGTGGAGAAGTGGCCGCGGAAGCCGAGCATGTGGGCCCAGGCGCGCAGACGGAGGTGTTCGAGGTCTTTGCGGACGCCGAGGGTCCAGGCGGTTCGGATGAGGCGGCGGGCGTGGTCGCTGATGTCGAGTTGGGCGAGTTCGGCGGCGAACTTCAGCGGGCGGTCGAGGGCGCCCGTGGCTGTCTCGGCGCCCTTGGTGGCGTACTTGGCGATGTAGGCCGCTACGGCCCGTTCGGTGAGTTCCTGGCCGTCGTTGAAGTCGGCGGATCGGATGGTGCGGACGTCGAGTTGACGGCCGAAGGTGAAGGTGTGGGTGCGACCGTCGAGGGTCGGCCCGTCGACGCGGACCTTGGAGGCAGCGGCGTCGATGGCGTCGGTGAGCAGTTCAGCGGTGGCCCAGGGCGGGGGGGCGGGGTGTCGCCGCCTGTCGGGCCGTCGAGGCGGATGACCGCGTGGAAGTGGACGGCACCGCGCTTCTGGTACTCGGCGACCTTGGCGAAGGAGCCGCGGGCGTGGTCGCGTAGACGGCGCTGTGACAGTCCCGCGCGCTTGGCGACCTCCCGGCGGAGGTAGATCGAGAAGCGGCGCCAGAGGGCGCCCGCGTGGGCGTTCCAGAGGACGGCAGCGTTGTAGTCATAGGTGTCGGGGTCGAGCGGGGTGCCGAGGGCGTCGTCGTCCTGGTCGTGGTGGGTGCCGCAGCGGCAAGGGCGGCCGTCGGTGCGGCGGTTGTGGACCGGGCCGAAGCCGGGTGCAGTGAAGGTGGCGAAGACGCGGGGGTGGGTGGCGACGTGTTCGGGGGTGCCCTTGCCGCCGCGGAGTCCGGCGGTGATGAGGTGGAAGGTGTCGCGGCGGTAGACCTCGGCGCAGGCGGGGCAGCGGGTGGTTCGGCGGTTGTTGCAGCGGACGAGGAGTTGGCCGGCGGGCAGGTCGGTGTAGTTGAGGTGCTGGAGGATGCGGCCGATCTCGCCCGTCGTGGTGTCGACGTCGTATTCGGTGCGGTGGCCGTCGAGGCGGATCGGGTTGGTGCAGCCGCCGAGGCCGGAGAGCTGACGGAGGATACCGGGCAGGGCGCCGCCTACGGCGAGGTTGGTGAGTTCGCGCAGCGGGGGCGAGGTAGTGCGGGTGAAGATGGCTGTCTCCTTCTGACTGGAACGGTCAGGAGCGATGGGCCCCGGGGCGGCCGGATGCTCGGCGGTGTCGTGGCCGCCCCAGGGGTCGGGCAGAGGGATCAGCGCCGGTTGTGGTCGCGCAGCAGGGAGCGCAGGACCACGGCGGCGATGGCCACGGAGATGGCCGAGACGGCGACGGCGGCCAGGAGCGCGGTGAGGACCACGCCACCCGTGAGCACGGCGACGACGGCGCCGGTACTGACGGACACGGCCGGAAGCGCGGAGCGCCGGACGGGGGCCGGGTCGGTCGGGGTGTGGGTGTGCGCGGGCGGCGGGGTGGGATTGTCGGGGTACTTGGGCAGGAACACGGCCAGGTTCTCCTTATCTACTCGTCTAGTCATGTGAGCCGTTTATGACGTCCACGCCGGAGCGCGTACCGGTCTCGATGGCGGGGGCCAGGAAGGTGTGGGAGAGCCAGAAGCCGAAGAGGGCGACCAGGACGACGACCCAGGCGCGGACGCCCAGGAACCTGACGGCGCCCCAGGCGAAGAAGCCGAGTACGACGGCCAGCGGCAGACTGACGGTCACGGTTTTCGGGGTCCCTTCAGCGGACGGGGCAGCGGTGGGTGCGGGCGGCGAGTTCGGCGGCGGCGCGGCTGTCGTAGTCGGCGGAGAAGCCGCAGCGCGGGGCGGTGCAGGCGGCGGTGTGCTTCTCGCGGCCCCGGGCGTCGTAGGCGGTGCCGACCTGCACGGGGCCGATGCGGATCACGTTGCGGAAGCGGCGGTTGGCGGTCATGGTCAGTCCTCCTGTCGCAGGCTGGAGCCGGGGAATTCGGTCAGGATCCGGGCAGCTTCGGCAGCGTCCGACATGCGTTCGGCGGCCTCTTCGGCGAGGAGCCGGGCCAGTGTCGGGCGCCCGGTGTCGGCCATCTGGCGAGCTGCGTCGAGGTAGTCGGCGGCTGTGTTGAAGCAGAAGAGCGGCATGGTTCCTCCTGTTCAAGCGAGTTGGGCGGCGATGGCTTCGGCCATGGGCGCCGGGACGCCGAGGCGAGCGCGGAGGGTTGGGGTGTCGATCGCGGTACCGGTGCGGGTGTGGTGTTCGGCGGCGATCTTCCGGGCGTGGTTGACCAGGGCGGCCGGGACTGGGACGGGCGGGTGTTCCGGCAGCGCCTCGATGGCGGGTTGGACAGGTGGTGGGGCGGGGGTGGCTTCGGGCTCGTGCTCCTGGTCCTCGATGACGTCGGCGCTGATCTCGTCGGTGGCGGCTTTCGGCGCTGAGTGGGCGAGGAGGGTGCCGCCGAGGAAGGCGACGGCGGGCCATCCGGCGACGAGGATTCGCAGCCAGGCGGGGACGTCGTCCAGGTCGAGGAGGCCGGCGGTGGCGATGTTCGCGCCGAGGGATGCGACGAGGGCGATGACGAACCAGCACCAGGCCGCCGCTTTGGCCGTCTCGGAGCGGAGTCGACGCCATGCGGCGACGAGCAGCAGGTCAACGCTGATCGGGTAGGCCCAGGCTTTCCACCCGTCCTGTCCGGCCGCCATGGCTACGTCATGGAGGTGGGCGAAGGACAGCGCGGCAGCAATGAGCGCCTGGACCAACACCGCGTCGACACGGCCGAGGTGGACGCGCACGGTCCGGCTCCTTTCGGTTTCGGGCATGGGAGGGGTAGGGACTTGGCGTGAGGCGGTCACGCCGACCGATGTGAGGGAGGGACGACGGTCAGTCGGTCACGGGACGCGGCTGGACGGCCGGGGCCGGAGCTTCGACCGGGTGTGCGGGCACGTCGGGTCGGAAGAGCTTGAGTGAAGGCAGGTTGGGCACCAGGTGCGCCGCCTCCCGGCAGGTCTTGGCGGCATCGCCGAGGGAGAGGTACGGGGTGCGGATGCGGGACCAGCCGCCGGAGGTGTCGCCCGCGACGGCGAGGCCCGGCATCTCAGGAGCGATGGCACAGGCGGCGTAGACGGCTTCGGGGGCGATGTCGCCGAGGGCCATCTTGGCGGAGGCTTCGTCGTTGACGCGGTGGCAGACTCGGCCGGTGAGCTGGGCCCGGAGCATGGTGGCGCCCTTGCCGAGTTCGGCGCCGAAGCGCTGCCCGCAGACTTCCAGGTAGATGCCGGCCGCGCGGCCGAGTTGGGCGAGGCGGATGAGCTGGGTGACCATCTCGTCCCGCCGTTCCTCGTCCTTGCGGGTGGCGGTGAGGAAGAGTTCGGCCACCTCGTCGACGAACAGGACGATGGGCACGGGGCGTTCGCTCTCAGGCAGGCCCCAGACGTCGGAGGTGATCTCCTCGTCCGGGGTGCTGGGCGCGACGCCCTGCCTTTCCTTGATCAGGTCGTAGCGGTCCTCCATTTCCTTGACGAGGACGGGCAGGAGTTCGGCGGCTTCGTCCGGGTCGGTGGCGAGTGCCGAGAGCCGGGCTGCGAACGGCGCCAGTTCCACGCCCCGCTTGCAGTCGATACCGACGAGGGCGACGGGCTGAGAGGCGAGTCCGGCAATGAGGTGCCGGAGGTACATGGACTTACCCGACAGCGTGGCGCCGAGGGTGAGTTGGTGAGGAACGGTTCGGTAGTCGCGCACGAAGGGCATGGCATCCTCGCGCAGCGCCACGGGCACCTTGAGGAATCCACCGCCGGTCTTGCGGGGCATGCGTACCTGCCGCAGGACGTCGTAGCCGACGAGCCGCAGTTCCACGACACCCGGCTTGACCGTCGTGACGTAGACGGCGTGGACACCCCAGGCGTGCCGCAGCCGTTCGGCCGAGGCGGCGACGTCGGCGGGTTCCTGCCCCGGAGGGAGCCGGAGGCGAAGCCGCAGCCCGGTTGAGGTGGGACGCAGGATGCCCCGGTGGGGCGGGACCGCCCGGACCTCCCGCCGGGTGGTGGCCTTGACGGCGAGAATGCGCAGCCGGGAGGGCGCGACGGTCAGGCCGCAGGCTTCCATGACGGAGCCGT
>NZ_BAAJXA010000039.1:0-92496 GCF_057537855.1 Streptomyces diversicolor | reverse complement strand
GCATGAGCCGGAACCCGCGGTCCTCGACTTCGTCGGACCGGCACCGGACGCCGCACACCCCGACCGGTTCACCACCCCCGGCAGCAAGGACGTCGGGATTCTCTCGGCGATGGTTCCCGGCGCGGCCGCAGGCTGGTCCGCGGCCCTGGAGCGCTACGGGACCATGGACCTCGCGACGGTGCTGGCGCCGGCCATCGGCTACGCCGAGCAAGGCTTCCCGGTCTCCCACTACCTCCACCACTACCTCGCGGCGGCCCGTCCCCGCCTCGAACTCGCCGCGACCAGCAGGGAGATCTTCCTCCCCAACGGACGAGTCCCGCGTCCGGGCGAACTCCTGGTCCAGAAGAACGCCGCCGACACCCTGCGGCTCATCGCCGAAGCCGGTGCCGAAGCGCTCTACCGGGGACCCGTCGCCGAGGAGATCGTCCAGTACTGCGCCGACCACGGCGGCCTGCTGGCGGCGCCGGACCTGGCCGGCTTCGCGCCCCGCTGGCAGGACGCGATCTCCAGCACGTATCGCGGGCTGACGGTCTACTGCCCGCCCGCGCCGAGCGCCGCGCTGGAGTATCTCGTGAGCCTGCGCATGCTCGGCGAGTTCCCGCTCTCCGAGATGGCGCCGGACAGCGATGCCTACCTGCATCTGCTGTCCGAGGTCTTCAAGGTGGCGATCGAGGAACGAAAAGCCCACGTGATGGATCCGTCGCCTCCCTACGACGACCTGCTGTCCGACGCACATATCGCGGCGGCGACAGAACGGCTGGACCTGCGGCGGGCAACCGCGTTCCCGGGGGAGCGTCATGAGTACAACCCCGCGCTGGAGTGGACCCGGGCCGTGTTCGCCGGCCCGGCGAAGGAGAACACGACGCACTTCGTGACCGCCGACGCACAGGGCTATGTGGTGTCCTGCACCCAGACCCTGGGGGGCGCGTTCGGGTCAGGTGTGGTGGCCGGCACCACCGGACTACTGCTGAACAGCTTCGCCTCCTGGTTCGACACCGATCCCACAAGTCCCAACGCGATCGGCCCCGGCAAGAGAGTGGAGGTCTGCCTCGCTCCCTCACAGATCTGGTCGGACGGCCGACCGTACCTGGCCGTCGGCACCCCGGGGTCGTACGGCATCCTGCAGACCACACCCCAGATGATCATCAACGTGGTCGACCATGGCATGGGCATCCAGGAGGCGATCGAGGCGCCTCGGATCCGTGTCGGGCACGGCACCCTCCTGGGCACCGAGAGCAGGATCAGCACGGAAACCCTGGCCCGGCTCCGTGGCCGTGGACACCAGGTGCACGACCTGGGCGCCTGGAGCCGCGTGGTCGGCGGCGGACACGGCGTGGCCTTCGACCCGGACACCTCCACCATGTGGGGCGGAGCCGACCCACGACGCGACGGCTTCGCATTCGCCTGGTGAAGAAGAACCCGCTGTGAACCTACAAGGCAGCATCGACGTCCACGCACACTTCCTGCCCAAGCGGTACCGGACGGCGTACCGACACCTCGGTACGCCCGGCCCGGACGGCCTGGCAGCATGGCCGGACTGGTCCGTCGGCCAGGCCCTCGCCACGATGGACGAACTCGGTGTCGAACTCGCCATCCTGTCCGTCTCGTCGCCGGGCGTCCACTTCGGCGACGACCGCGCGGCGACGGTGCTCGCTCGCGGCGTCAACGAGGACGGGGCAACGCTGGCCGCCCGGCACCCGGACCGGTTCGGGTTCTTCGCCTCCCTGCCGCTGCCCGACGTGGACAGCGCGCTGGACGAGATCGCGTACGCACTCGACCAGCTCGGCGCGGACGGCGTGGTCCTGCTGAGCAACTACCACGGGACGTATCTCTTCGATCCGAGGTTCCGTCCGGTCTTCGACGAACTCGACCGCCGGGGCGCCGTGGTCTTCCTGCACCCCACGTCGCCACCGTGCTGGGAGCAGACCGCGTTCGGACAGCCCCGCAGTCTCATCGAGTTTCCCTTCGAGACCACCCGGGCGGTCACCGGTCTGCTGCTGACCGGTGCGCTGGACAGGTACCCGCGGCTGAGCATCATCCTCCCCCACGGCGGTGGCGCCCTGCCCTCACTCGCCGACCGGATCCACACGCTCGGGCAGCTGACTGCCGAGCGGCGCGGCGCCGACCCCGTCGAAGCTCTGGCGCTCCTGCGTCGGCTCCACTACGACCTGGCGGGCTTCCCACTCGACACCCAACTGCCCTCGTTGCTGCGGCTGGTGCCGCCGAGCCGGCTGCTGTACGGGACCGACTGGCCGTTCACTCCCCAACCCCAGATCACCGAGTCCGCCCGGCGCATCGCGCACACCCGTCTGCTGTCCGACGACGACCGCGACCTGATCCGGCACCGCAACGCGCGACACCTCTTCAAACGCTTCGAACCCTCCGACGCACCCGACCCTTCATAACCCGACCCTTCATAGGGAGTTCCCATGACTACACCCCACGCCGACCACCTCGACCGCTGGCAAGGGCTGGCCAGCAGCACCGTCTGCGACTGCCTCAACCGATTCCAGGCCATGCACGCGGCCATCCGGCCGGTCGTCGGCGGCACACTGCTGGGACGCGCATGGACCGCCCGGAGCATGCCGGGCGAGAACAACACCCTGCTGCGCGCCATCGAGACGGCACCGGCCGGCAGCGTCCTCGTCGTCGACGCCGGCGGCTTCGTGGACCGGGCCGTCTGGGGCGAGGTCCGCACCATGGAGGCCATCCGGGCCGGTCTGATCGGCCTGGTCGTCGACGGCGCGGTCCGCGACGTCGACGCGATCCGCGAGCGCGGCTTCACCGTCTACGCGCGCGGCATCTGCGCCGCCGGACCGAACAAGGGATGGGACGGCGATGTCGGCGGCCAGATCCAGTGCGCGGGCGTCGTCGTCAACCCGGGCGACCTGGTGGTGGCCGACACCGACGGAGTCGTCGTAGTCCCCCGCGACCGGGAAGAACAGGTCCTCCTCGCGGCTCGTCGACGTCAGCAGGAAGACGCCGACCTCATCGCCCAGGCCACCAAGGGTCAGCGATGATGGAAAAACCTGCGGTGACCTGGGAGCAGTACGTCCGCAACGGCGCGGCGCCGCGCGAGGTGATCGATGGCTTCCTGACCGGTCCGGGGTGGGCGGCGTTCGACCCCGAACTCGGCTATGTGTCGCAGAACTCTCTGGTGCCGTGGGGGATCGACGACAGCCGGACGATCGAGACGTTCGGCCCGACCGGCGCGCGGTCGGCGTTCCTGTACGCGGACCGGGTGCCGCGGATCAACACCTACGGCGACAGCTTCACCGAGGGCAACCAGGTGAGCGACGGCGAGACCTGGCAGGAGTACCTGGCCGGGCATCTGGGCGAGCCGATCGGCAACTATGGCGTCGGCGGGTACGGCGTCTACCAGGCGTACCGGCGGATGGTCCGGCAGGAGAGCGCCGAGCACGGCGCGGAGTATGTGATCCTCTACGTCTGGGGTGACGACCCGGTCCGCAGCCTGATGCGAGCCCGCTGGTTGCAGCGCTACCCGTGGTTCGCCGACCTGTCGCAGCGCAATCTCCAGTTCCACGGAAACCCGTGGGCGCACATCGAACTGGACCTGTCCACCGGCCGGTTCACCGAGCACGAGAGCTTGCTGACCACACCGGAGTCGGTGTACTCGCTGTGTGATCCGGACTGGCTGTGGGAGCACCTGGGTGACGACCTCGCGGTGCAGCTGTACGCGTACGGCGCCGGCCTGACCACCGAGTTCGACCGTGAGAAGGCCGATGCGCTGGCCGGCTGCCTCGGCTTCGACTTCCACGGCGCGACGGACCCGCGGGAGCAGGCCAACCGGCTGCTGCATGTGTACGGCCAACGGGCGACCAACCACATCCTCGACCTGGCCCGCGCATATGCCGTTGCCAACGGCAAGAAACTGCTGGTCGCGCTCAACTTCACCGCGCGTATCGGTGTCGGCGGCCCGGCCCGGGAGCTGGGGACCACGATCGGCGACGGTGAGCGCACCGACCAGCTGATCGTGGACCACCTGGCGGGCGGAGGCTTCGACTACTTCGACATGAACGAGGTGCACCGGCTGGAGTACGAGCGGATGGCGCCGAAGGGCCTGTCCTACACCGACTACCTCGGCCTGTACCGAGTCCGCGGCGGGCACTACAGCCCGCGCGGCAACCACCTGTTCGCGTACGCGATCAAGGACTCGTTGGTTGCGCTGCTGGACCCCAAGCCGCTGCCGTACCGCGAGCCCAACACCGACACGCCGATCGACTTCGAGGGCTACCTGCCCCGCTTCCACTGAGACCGGAGCGCCGCGGTCACACATCATAGTTTCCGTATTCAGAACTCAGGAGTGTTATCCGGATGGGATTCGCAGACCAGCGCTACACCGTCAACCTGTCGATCCTCTTCACGGAACTCCCGCTCCTTCAGCGGCCGGCGGCTGCCGCCGCGGCGGGATTCACCGCGATCGAGTTGTGGTGGCCTTGGGCCGGCTCACCCACTCCGGAGCAATCGCAGCTCGACTCCCTGAAGAAGGCGATCGAGGACACGGGCGTGCGGCTCACCGGCCTGAACTTCTACGCCGGCCAACTGCCGGGCCCCGACCGCGGCGCGCTGTCGATCCCGGGCGAGGAGTCGGAGAAGTTCCGCGTCAACATCGATGTGGTCGCGGACTTCGCCGAGTCGCTGGGCTGCACGGCGCTCAACGCGCTGTACGGCAACCGCGTCGACGGCGTCGACCCGGCGGAACAGGACTCCCTCGCGCTGGAGAACCTGGTTCTCGCGGCCCGGGCCGCCGACCGGATCGGCGCGATCCTCTTGATCGAGGCGCTGAACAGGCCCGAGTCGCCCCGCTACCCCCTGGTGTCGGCCCCGGCCGCCATCGAGATCGTCGACAAGGTCAACGCGGCCACGGGGCTCGGTAACGCGCGGTTCCTGATGGACCTTTACCACCTGTCCATGAACGGGGAGGACCTGCCGCAGATCATCGGGCGGTACGCGGCGAGGACCGGCCATGTGCAGATCGCCGACAACCCGGGCCGGGGTGCGCCCGGCACGGGCGTACTCCCGCTGGAGGACCTGCTCGGGGAACTGACGAAGGCGGGTTACGACGGCCGGGTCGGCCTGGAGTACAAGCCGGGGAACCACCCGAGCGCGGAGACCTTCGGCTGGCTGCCGGTCCAGTGGCGCGCCGCCCGCTGAACACCACACCACAGAGGTAGCACCGCAGTTGCAGTCAGAGAGGCACTGACCATGAACGACAATCTGGCGACTTCTTCCCGCCCACTGCGCCCGTCGATCGCCTGGGTCGGCCTCGGCATCATGGGCTCCCCCATGTCCGAGAACCTGATCAAGGCCGGGTACGACGTCACCGGCTACACCCGGAAGCAGGAGAAACTCGACCGCCTGACCGCCGCCGGAGGCACCGCGGCCGGGTCCGTGGCCGAGGCCGTGCGGAACGCGGACGTGATCATCACGATGGTGCCGGCATCCCCACAGGTCGAGGAGGTGGCGTACGGCCCTGAGGGCATCCTGGAGAACGCACGGCCCGGCGCCCTGCTGATCGACATGTCCTCCATCACCCCGCAGACCTCGATCGACCTGGCGGCGGCCGCGAAGCACAAGGACATCCGGGTCCTCGACGCACCGGTGTCCGGCGGCGAGGCCGGTGCCGTCGAGGCCGTGCTGTCGATCATGGTCGGCGGCGAGCAGGCCGACTTCACCTACGCGAGGCCGATCTTCGAGGCGCTGGGCAGGACGATCGTGCTGTGCGGCCCGCACGGTTCCGGCCAGACCGTGAAGGCGGCCAACCAGCTCATCGTCGCCGTGAACATCCAGGCGTGCGCGGAGGCCGTGGTCTTCCTGGAAAGGTCAGGCGTGGACCTGAAGGCGTCCTTGGATGTCCTCAACGGCGGGCTGGCTGGTTCGACCGTACTGACCCGCAAGAAGGACAACTTCCTCAGCCGCGACTTCAAGCCTGGCTTCCGTATCGAGCTGCACCACAAGGACATGGGCATCATCACAGACGCGGCGCGCGCTGTCGGCGCGCCGCTGCCCGTCGGTTCCGTGGTTGCCCAACTCGTCGCGTCCTTGCGCGGGCAGGGCGACGGCGGCCTGGACCATTCGGCCCTGCTGCGGGGCGTGGAGCGTCTGTCCGGCACCCAGGTCTGACCCCCTTCGCCCTTCATGACGCCTCATGGGACCTCATGAGGCGTTATGGGACCTTATGGGGCGTCAGCGCGTCGGCGACGACGAGGTGGAGTTCCTCGGCGGCCTGCCAGAGCTCCTCGATGTGGTGTGCCGCGCGGCGGGCACCGGCGGCGCCGAGGAAGAAGAAGTGGTTGCCGGGCATGAAACGGACCAGGTCCATGGACAGCCGCCGACTGGTCGCGGTCAGGCCCGCCCAGGTGTCGGCCGGCAGCGCCGTCGCATCCGACAGGCGCCATCCCAGCGAGTAGGCGGTGATCGCCGGCCAAGTGAGGTGATCGCACAGGGCGTGCCGAGCGTCCTGTGCGCCCTCCGGGACGACGGCCGCGCATATGGGGAACTCTGCCCACCGTCCCACCCCGGTCTCCCGGATCGCGGCCTCGGTGTCATGGACGTCGGCCTGCCCGTCCCAGTGCTGCGCCTCACCCCGCAGACCGACCGAGTGCCGGCACAGGTAGTGCCGTACGTACTCGTCCCGCGACATGATCGGCCTGCCCTGTTCCGCCTGAGCGGAGATCTGCCCGTACCAGTTGTCCAGCCGTGTCGACGACTGCCCCAGGGCGGCTTCCCACAGACCCTCGGGGGTCAATGGCTGGCCTGCCGGAGGGACCGGTACGAGGCCGGGCAGCGGAGCCGAAGCCGCGAGCGACACGAAGCACCGCAGATCGAGGCCGACCTGCCGGGCGGTCCGGGCGAACGGTAGGACGGATCGGCCGGCCATGCTCCAGCCGCACAGGATGACTCCGGCCCCGAGCTGGTGCTCGGCGACGATCCGTTGGGTGAGCACCGCTGCCGCCGCTCCCCACCGGTCGACGGTCAACTCCGGGTGCGCCGCCGGAAGGGCCGGATGGTCCGACGGATACGACAGCGCGAGTACGGTGAACCCACGTGCCGCCAGCCAATGCGCGAGAAAGTCGTCCGGGCGACCGTCCGGGTGCCCGTAACTGATGCGAGCCAGGTGGCCGCCGCCCGGCAGGAACACGACGAGGGGCCGACCGGGATCGCCCACCCGCAGATAGGTCAGGAGCGGGAGCCCTTCGCTGTACTGGAGGGACTCACCGCTGTAATGAAGGGATTCACCGCTGTACTGGAGGGACTCACCGGCGTACTGGAGGGACTCACCATGGCCCCGGTCGTCCCTCACAGCATGTGCTCCGCGTGGACGTCCGCGATCGCGTCCAGGTACGCCCTGGACCGCTCCGGATCGCGCAGGGCGAGTCCGACGAACAGCGCGTCGGTGATCGCCAGATGTGCCAATCGGCTGGCCGTGGCCTCCAGTCGGAAACCCTGTCCCGGGCTGCCCGCGATGAGCGGCGCGTCCGCGATGTCGGCCAGCGGCGAGCCGTGAAAGCTGGTCACCGCGATGACGTAGGCGCCGCCCGCCTTCGCGGTCTCCGCGGCCAGCACGGTCTCGCGTGTCGCGCCGCTGTGGCTCATCGCCAGGCAGACGCCGCTTTCGCCCAACTGCCGGGCGGCGATGTGCTGTGTGATCGCGTCCATCGGCGCTGCCGTGGCCAGCCCCAGCATCCGCATGCGGTGTGCCGCGTCTCGGACGGGTGTGGTCGACTGGCCGTTACCGACGAAGAACACCTTCTGGCGGGTGCGCAGGGCGCTCAACGCACCGGCGAACGCGACCGGGTCGACCGTGCTGATCGCATCGGACAGCGCACGGCTGCTGGCCGCGAGGATGGTGTGCAACACCGCGTCCGGAGGCGAGTCGGTGTCCAGCTCGTTGGCGAACACCAGTTGGTCGGCGCCGCGCAGGGCCAGGTCACGGACCAGGGCCAGCTTCAGGTCCTGGAAACCCTTGAACCCGGCTTGCTGACAGGCTCTGACCACGGTTGATGCCGCCGTATCAGCGCGCGCGGCAAGGTCTGCGGCGGAGTATCTGGTGGCTGCCTCGGGGTCGGCGATGATCACCTCCATGGCCCGACGCGCACTGGGCACGAGCGACGGCGCCGCGGCCTGAATCTGCGCAAGGACCGCACCGCTGGTCAGCGGGCCGGTCGACTGCCCGGCCGGAAGGTTCTGAGGACCCGGACCCGGTGCGCCGTCCCCGTCGCCCCCCTGACGTCGGGCTGCCTTAACCGTCATCCCCGCCCCTTCCTCCGTCCAGGGAATATCGTTGCGGCGCAAGTGTACCGCAGGGAACAACGTCTCACGTGCAACACCAGTGCTTCAATCACCCTGCCGTATGGAATAGAATTCCTTCCCCTTTCCCGCTGGACGGAGCTCTACGTGACTCAGCTGATCAACGCACGGCTCATCGACGGCACCGGTGCAACGCCGGTCGACGGTGCGACCATCGCCATCGACGCCTTCGGCCGTATCGCCCACGCCGGTACCGGGCCCGGACCGACGCCGGCCCCGGACGAGACCGTCATCGATCTCGGTGGCCGCACCGTGACGCCGGGCTTCATCGACTGCCATGTGCATTTCGGTCTCAGCCACGTCGGCGAACTGCTGGAGCCACCCCGGCACTGGGCATCACTCGCTACCTTCCAGACCGCGGAGCGCCTGGGCCGAACCCTCGCGGCCGGCGTCACCACCGCGCGTGACCTCGGCGGCCTCGACGCCGGATACCGGGAGGCAGTGACGGCCGGCCTGGTGGAGGGGCCGCGCCTACAGGTGGCGGTCCGGATGATCAGCCACACCGGCGGGCACGCCGACTTCACACAACCCAGCGGGGTCGATGTCGATGCGCTCCGCCCGCAGCCCTGGACGGAGATCGCCGACACCGCCGGCGAAGCCCGTATCGCCACACGCCGCGTCATCCGGGCCGGCGCCGACGTGATCAAGGTGTGCGCCACCGGCGGCGTCAGCAGCCCGACGGACCAGCCCGACGACGAAGGGCTCGCAACCGACGAGATGGCCGCCATCGTCGACGAAGCGCTTCGACACCGCGGGCGACGCGTCGCCGCGCACGCCCAAGGCACCGCCGGCATCCGCAACGCCGTCCTCGCCGGCGTCACCAGCATCGAGCACGGCTACGGCATCGACGACGAGACCATCGACCTCATGCTCGAACACGGCACCACACTCGTGCCGACGCTCACCACCGCGGCCTCCATCCCGGAGCAGGGCTCAGTGCCCGACTTCCTCTACCAGAAGAAGATCCGGTGGTCCGCACTCGCGATGGAACGAGTCGCGGAGGCGATCCGCCGAGGCGTACCCATAGCACTGGGCACCGACTCCGGGGTGACCTCGCATGGACACAACCTGCGTGAACTGGCGCACCTCGTCGACCTCGGCCTCTCCCCCATGGGCGCGATCGAGGCCAGCACCCGTGTCGCGGCCCGGCTCCTCGGCCTCGACGCCGACCTCGGCACGATCGAACCGGGGAAGCTCGCCGATCTTGTCGTGTGCCGGACCGACCCGCTCCACGACATCGCCGGCCTCGCCGACCCGGACAACATCCTGCTCGTCATGCAGGCCGGCCGCCCCGTGAAGAACCGGCTGTGACCACGGACCTCACCGACCTCCCGCGGCACATGTCCCTTGCCTTTCCGTGGCCGGGACGCGAGTGAGACACGTTCCCCCCACGGATCAAGGCTCAGGGGCCGTGACGATGGCCGATCGGTTGGCACTGTCTGTTGTCGAAGAGTGCGATCACACGGTGGTCATCAAGTCGAGGTGCTGTGACGGCCCTTGACGGGAGGTCGAAGGTCGGCTCGCCGATGAAGACGAGATGCATCCCCGCTGCCCGCACGGCGCCCGCGCCGACCTCGGAGTCCTCGAACCCATACGACAACGCGGGGTCCGCGTGCACACGGTCGCAGGCGGTGAGGTACACGGCCGGGTCGGGCTTCGCTGCTCCTGCCGTCTCGCTCGTGCACACGGCATCGAAGGCATCGAGGAGGCCCGAGCGCCTCAGCAGGGAGGTGACGATGTCCGTCGGACCGTTGGACGCGACGGCGAGCGGTAGCCTCCCGTGAAGTGTGTGCACGAGGCTCGCTGCGCCGGGGAGCATACGCGGCGGCTCGACGTCCGCGATCTCGAAGAATCGCTTGACCACTCTCGCCTGCACTTCGTTCACCGGAGCGCCGGTGATGCGGGACAGGATCGCCGCACCGGTCCGCACGGGACTGCCGACCGTGCGGGCATGTTCGGCTGCCGTCATCTCATGACCGAGCTCAGCGGCGATCGTGCTGAAGGACTGTGCCCATGCGGGCGCGCTGTCGAGGAGAAGTCCGTCGCAGTCGAAGACCGCAGCCTGGGCTTGTACTGCTTTCAGTGTTCGCTTCCTGTCCTTGTGGAGCTGAGGCGGTATGGATGCCTCAGTTGCCGTCGCGGCGCGCAGGGAGCCGGCCGGGCACCGGTCGGCTCCCTGGCCGCCTGACACGGTTCTGGACCACGTTTCGCACGTCCGCGCTGTTCCTTCAGTCACGGCCGACGGCGACGACCGTTCCGTCCGTTGTGACGACTATGAGCCGGTCATCGGTGACCAGAGGCGGCGCGAGCAGGCTCTGACCGATCTCGTAGGAACGCTCATACCGTCCCGTCGCAGCGTTGATCGCATGGATACGGCCGTCCATCCCGGGGGCATACACGAGGTTCCCCTCGACCGTCGGCGAGCCCATGAGAGGGCCGTGTGCCGTTCGTCGGAACGGGATGTGCGCAAGGAGCGCGTCACCTTCCAGTTCCAGGCTCCAGGCAGCAGCACCGGTGTGGACGTGGTAAGCGCTCATCCGGCGATCGGAGGTGACGGCGATGACGAGCTCGCCGTGGAATGCGGGCTGCCCCGGTGCGTACACCGTACTCGTCTCGCGATCCCAGAGGATCTTTCCGTCGTCGATCGCCCAGAGGTGACCCGACGCGGGAAACACCGTAACTCCCGATCGGTGCCGATTGCCTGGGCCCACCGGGCTCCAGCCGAACCAGTCGAGGTGGTTCATCGCATCGTCTCGCACAGCGACGGACCGGGGCGTGGCCGCGACGGCGGCCGACCGGTCGGTGCCCTCGGCGCGCGGCGAGTCGAGCTGCCATATCGGCTCACCGGTTCGCGGCTCGATCGCCACGAGCGCGGGCCGCAGCGGCGCCGCTCCGAGGAGGAGTTCGTCACCGGCCGGCACAACTCCCGCATGCGGCACGTTGTTGAAGTGCGGCCACGGGCGCGGGAACGTCCATCGCCGCTCACCGGTGACGGGATCGAGAGCGCGGAGTGTTCCGGGATAGCCGACCACGACCACCTCATCGGAGCTGACCGCTGGAGCAGTGAGGCACCAGTCCCGAAGGGGGTCCGCCGAGAAGTCGGTCCACACTCTCGTGCCGTCGGTGACATCGAACCCTGCCGCGTTGCCCGCGATGTCATGGACGATGATCATGTTGCCGACGACCGCTGGTCGTGCCGCGATCGGATGGTCGAACGCGGTGCTCCATCGCTGTTCGCCGTCGGTGAGTCCGAGTACCGTCACACGGCCGCTCTCAGGCTCATCGCCGGTGCCGGCCACGATGACGGCGTCGCCGCAGAGCACGGGACCGCCCGCCGTCCGACCGCTCGCCTGCAGGCCGCGGCTCCACAGGGCGCCGCCGCTCACCGGGGTGGGGGGAGCTCCGATCGGCGCCGAAGGCTTCACCTCGATGCCGTCCCAGGTGATGATGCGTGAGCTGGGTGCGGAGTGGTCGAGCCCGGCGAACAGCGCCGTCGGCGTATTGATGAGTCGCATCCCCTGATGCGTGGTGACGCGATCTGTGTGCCAGTGGCCGGTGAGGACGGCGAGCGGCTTGGTGGGGAGGTTGCGGAAGAACGATGCGTGCGGGTTGTCGTGTGCGAGGAGGATCCAGGGTCTGTCACCGGACGCGTCGATGTCGTTGCGGATCCACCGATCCTGCCGAACTCGGTCGATGCCGCGCTCCCAGGTGTTCCAGTCGATCGCCACGATGTGCAATCCGGCGATGTCATGGGAGTACCAGCGGGGGCCGACGTGCCGTTCCCAGAGGTCGGAGCTGCTGCCGTTGATGAGGTAGTCGGTGTCCGTCAGGCTCATCGCGTAACGGATGCCCGCCTTGTGATCCGCGTTTCCCGGCAGGGCGAGGATCGGCAGTGGCGGCTCGTCGATGAGGCCGTGCAGCGCGTCGTACTCGGCGCTTGCCCCGACATCGACGAGGTCGCCGGTGAGGAACGCCGCCGCGAACGGACCATGCGTCTCGGCCAGACGCCCGAGAACTTCCCGGGCGTGCGCGGCTTTCGGGCTCTCCATGTTCCAGTCCGAGCCACCGGAACGGACTTCGCCGGACGAGTCAGTGAGGTGAAAATCGGTGGTGTGCAGAAATCGGACGGGCAGCGACTGTGCTTCGGGTCGCAGCCGGAAAAGAAGCCGACGATCACGTTCTGGTCGGGCCCACCATCGGTCACTTGTCCACCCGGTGGGCAGGCAGAGCGTGATGAACTCGGCCGTCGGGAGGGAGAAGGCACCATCGCTGTCCGTGTGCACGACATCGGTGAGGTTGCTGACGAGTACGTTCGCGACAGGTCGGCCGGCGTCGTCGATGACCTCGCCGCTGATGAGTTCCTCCGATGTCACGAGCTCACCTGCTCCTTCAGTTCGCTGAGCGTGCCAAGGCGGAGTTCGTCCGCGCCGAACACATGCACATCGACCGCGTCAAACCCGAGCCGGACGGTGTCGCCCGGTGTCACCGCCCTGGTTGCCGCGATCCGCGCCCGGAGTGTCACTGCGGGCAGCCCGGACGCGGCGGTGCGCAGATGGAGCACGGCGGATGATCCTTCGTGCTCGCGCAGCACCACCTCGGCGCTCACGGTGTATTCCTTCGAGTCGTCGTTCACCGCCATCGCTTCGGAACGGACGCCGAGTGTGAGGTCGGTGTCCTGGCGCACGTCGGGGAGACGCAGCTGGGTGAACGGTGTCTCCCAGACTCCCGCGTCGATCACCGACGCCTGCATCGTGTTCATGGGCGGCGTTCCCACGAACGTCGCGACGAACAGCGAGGCCGGCTGGTCGTACACCTGTTGAGGCGTCCCGAGCTGCTCGATACGGCCGGCTCGGACCACCGCCACTCGATCGGCCATCGCCATGGCGTCCGTCTGATCGTGCGTCACATGAATGGTCGTGGCCGCCGTCGATCGCATGATCTCGGCGATCTCGGCTCGGAGAGTGATGCGGAGTTGGGCGTCCAAGCCCGAAAGCGGCTCGTCGAGGAGTACGACCGCGGCCTGGCGTGCCAGGGCCCGAGCGAGCGCGACCCGCTGCCGTTGACCACCGGACATCTGCCGGGGCAGGCGCCCGAGCAGTTCGCTGATGCCGAGCCGCGCCGCGATGTCGTGCGCGCGGTCGTTCGCCTCCTGCTTGGACAGGCCGATGCCGTGCCGAAGTCCGAGCGTGATGTTGTCTCGCGCGCAGAGGTGTGGGTACAGCGCGAAGTGCTGGAACACGATCGCGATGTCCCGCTTGTGCGCGGGGAGGGTGCTCTGGGGGACGCCACAGATGACGATCTCGCCGTCGTCCGCCGCCTCAAGTCCGGCGATGATCCGAAGCAGTGTGCTCTTGCCGGAACCGGAGGGGCCGAGAATGACCAGGCTTTCGCCGTCATCGAGGCTGAAGGAGGTGTCCGCGACCGCGGTGACGGACCCGAATCGTTTGGCGACGTGCCGCAGTTCGACCGATGCCACTACTTCACCGCCGCGTTGATCTGCCGCACCGTCGTGGACACCTCGGAGTTCGTGTCGCCGCCCCGGATGATGTGCTGCACCATTTGCTGCACGATCTGGTTGACCCGGCCGGTCGCGGTCCCGGGCCACGCGTCCCAGGTTGTCGGCGTGCCGTCGTACTTCCAGCTGTAGCCGACCGGTGTGTGGGCGGCAGGGTCGGCCGCGAGGGTCTTGGCGGCCGCACGGTCGACCGGGATATAGCTGAACTGCTTCGCGCTCGCGGCGATGACGCCGGGATCGAGCATGAGCGAGATCATTTCGTTCGCGTACGCGGCCTGGCAGGGGTCCTGCGAGAGAACCATCCACCCGTTTCCGCCGGCAGGCAGCGAGGTCTTCCGCACGGACGGCACGGGCATCGCCGACACGTCCCAGGCGAACTTGCCGCCGACGGCGGCCTTGGTCGACGCGGCGATCGACGGGCTGTCGATCATGAATGCGATGCGGCCGCCCTGGAAGGCCGTCCGTGCGTCGTTGACGCTGATCGGGTCCTGGAGGCCGTCCTTGCCCAGGGTCTGGTAGAGCGAGATCGCCTCGCGCCCGGCCGCGGTGTCGAATCCCGCGGTGCCGTCCCCCTTGATGTACGCGCCGCCGGCGCTCTGCACCAGAGCCTGGACGATCCAGTCCGAGAAGCTGTCCTGCGGCACCTGCACCGGGGCGGTGCCGGTGGCCGCCTTGATCTTCTTCGCAGCCTCGATGAGTTGGCCGGTGGTCGTCGGCGCTGAGGTGACACCGGCTTTCGCCGCGAGGGTCTTGTTCATGTACAGCACGGGAACCGACAGCTGGAACGGCGCGACATACGCCTTCCCGCCGATGGTGCCCGCCGCGAGGTATCTCGTGATGTAGGTCGACCGCAGGGAGCTGGTGTCGATGGGCTGCGGCTTGTACTGGTCGACGTAGTAACTCACCTGCGACAGACCGACCATGGCGACGTCGGGTCGCCGACCAGCCGCGATGTCCGCGGTGACCGCCTGCGTGAGCTGGTCGTAGGTGGTGACGTTCGTCTCCCTGAGCTCCACCGAGAGCTTCGGGAACTTCTTCTCCATCTGGGCCTTGGCCCGCCTCGCCGCGGTCTCCCCCTGCTGGGCGTAGGCGACGGTGATGGTGCGGCCCGAGGGTTTGCACTGGTCGAGGGCTGTCGCGGTGGCGACGCCGGAACCCGAGGTGGTCGCGCCGCTGGAGCCGCAACCGACGAGCGCGACGGACGCGACGAGAGCGAGTGAGGCGCCGAGCGCGGCGCGCTTGGAGATGCTCATGGACATGGGGTGGAGTCCTCTGCAGAAGATATGTAGGTGAGTGTCGAGGGTGCGAAACGGGTCGCGATCAACCGGGAAGTTCCCCGCCGGCGATGCCGGCGACGAATCGTCGTCGTGCGGCGAGGAAGAGAATGAGGATCGGGACGGTGATGATCACGGCGCCGGCCGACAGGGCGCCGAAGTCGTTTCCGATGTCCGACTGTGCGAATGTTGCCAGCGCAAGCGGTGGGGTGCGCTTCTCCTGGCTCCGGGCCACCAGCAGGGGCCACAGATAGTCGTTCCAGTGGAAAAAGATCGAGAAGAGCGAGAACGTGGCGATCGCGGGTCGGCTCGACGGAATGATCACCCGCCAGATCGTCTGGAACGTGCCCAGACCGTCGGACCGTGCGGCGTCGATGAGCGCGTCCGGGATGGTCAGCATGTGCTGCCGGAGGAGAAACAGGCCGAATGCGCTCGTGCCGAACGGCACGATGAGCGCGGCGAGCGAGTTCACCATGTCGAGACGACTGACACCGATGTACAGCGGAAGGGCGGTCGCCTGGGCCGGCACAAGCAGCGCCGCGAGGACCAGATAGTAGGCGAGGCGCTTACCACGAAAGCGGAGCTTGGCGAATGCATAAGCAGCCGGGATACAGGTGATGAGCTGGATCGCCAGGATACCGATCGTGACGATGACGCCGGTCACCATCGCCTGGCCGAGATGCGCCTCGTTCCAGGCGCGAACGTAATTGGAGAAGTCGAACCCTCGCGGAATCGGCGAGAGTCCGTCGCCGACGATGGCGTCGGCGGACGCGACCGAGGTGCGCAGCATCCATGCGAAGGGGAAGACCGCGAACAGGCAGGCGATGATGACGGCGGTAGCGGTCAGGCTCCTGGTCAGCCAGCGACGTGTCATGTCAGCGCTCGCTCTTGGTGAAGGCGGATCGGCGTACGGCGCCGATGATGACGAGGATGATCAGAAGGACCGCTGAGAGCGCCGCACCTTGGCCGAGGTCGTAGTAGGAGAAGCCGAGTTGCCAGATCTCGGTGAGTACGGTCTGGGTGGAGTTCAAAGGACCGCCTTGCGTCAGCACATTGACCGTGTCGAACACCTGCACCGACTGGAGTGTCATCAGCACGGCGACGAAAAGCGTCACGGGACGCAGCAGCGGAAGCGTCACCCAGCGAAGACGTCTCAACCCGGTGATTCCATCGACCGTTGCGGACTCGGCAATCGCAGTCGGAATGGTGGTGAGCCCGGCGAGATACATCAGCATCGCCAGTGAGGACCCGCGCCATACGCCGATCGCAGCGAGGGTCGGCAGTGCCAGATGCGTATCGCCGAGGAAGTTGAGGGGGGCGAGGCCGATCATGGCCATCAGTTGATTGACAAACCCGCCGCGCAGGTCGAAAACGTAGCGGAATACGACGGCCATGGCGACGAGGTTCGCGGTGAACGGCAGGAACAGCAGCGCCTCGACAAGAACACGAAACCGCCGGATGGTGTTGGCAAGCAGCGCCAGGCCGAGGCCGAGGGCGATACTCGGAACGATGGTCATCGCGCAGTAGAGGGCGGTGTTTCCGAAGGACTGGATCACGACGGGATCGTCGAAGATCTTTTGGTAGTTGCCCAATCCGACCCAGGTCGCCTGGTTTTCAGAACCGAGGCGGATCTCGAACAGCGAGCTGATCAGCGCCAGCACCGTCGGCAGTACCACGAAGACGCCGAGGAACGCGACGGCCGGAACGACGAGGACGCCTGCGGGCACGCCACGGCGACCGCGGACCGCCGTGTGAGGTTTCTTCAGCCGCCGGCCAGGCTCGGTCGCCGTGACAGCCGCGGGGACGGTGAGGTGTTCGGTCTGCACGTTGCTCCGGATGTCGATCTTCGCGATGCGGGGTCAGGGGGGTGACACAGAGGAGCGTGGCGTCCCAGAGCAAACACAGGTTGAACAGATCGCAAATGGTGCGGCATAGATGAGTGAGCAGCTTGTCTATGCAGGGCGCAGCGGGTCTGTCGCCTGCATAGACAAGTTCGTCTGCTGTTCACCGTTGCACGACCAGCCGGTGACGCGGGTGCCCTATCGTCTCCCTGATGAACATGCAGAGCTCTCCCGACCTCGGGCTCAGGTCGGCGACCGCGAAGACGTCGACGTACCTCCGTGTGGCGAACGAACTCGCCGAGGAGATCCGCGATCTGCCGGCCGGGCATCAGCTGCCTTCGGAGAACGAGTTGGCGAGCCGCTACGGGGTGAGCCGGCTCACCGCTCGCGCCGCGATGCAGGAGCTGGAGCGCCGCTTCGTGGTGACCCGGGTACGCGGTCGCGGCTCCTTTGTGGCGCGACGCCTTGAGATCCTGACCCGGGTCGGGTCCTCGCCGAGCTGGTCGGAGGCGGTGCGGCAGGCCGGCGGACAGCCAAGCCTTCGCGTGCTGCACGTGGCAGAAGTGGCCGTTTCCGATGAGGTGCGCCGAATCCTGCGCCTTGACGACCAGACCACGGCTTTCCAAGTCGACCGCCTGTGCTACGTGGACGGGCTGATCGCCGAAGTGACGCGTACGTGGTTCCCGAAGGAATTGGTGCCACGCCTGGACGACCTGCTCGGCCGCGGAGGATCGCAGACCGTCCTGCTCGAGTCCTTCGGCTACCGGCCTCGCAAGACCTGGGTCCGTACGGATCTTGTGCCCGTTCCAGGAGAGATCGCCAGGCTCCTGGAACTTGAGGGACAGCCCGCCGTGCTGCACACGGCTTCCATAGTCGAGGATGCCGAAACCGGCGTGCCGCTGCTCACGGGTGAGTCCTGGATGCGGCCTGACGTGGTGCGGACGACCGTCGAGGTGGGGGTCGAAGCCAAGGGCTGATCGGCGGTTGCCGACGTCGCCGACGTGAAGTCGTGGCCGGCGAGCGGTGGTTGCCGCGGTAGCCAGAGTTCGCGGTAGTCGCGTACGAATCCGGCGTCGGTGAGTTCCGCACGACGCGCGGACAGCGCGAGGACGACGATGTGGTTGTGGCCGTGCATGCGGGCGCAAGGGTGCCAGCTCGGCAGCCGGTCAAGGACATGGCCGGCCGAGAAGTGGAACTCCTTGGTGATCGTCAGCATGATGGCTGCAGTGTGCCATCCGCTCCGCGATCACCCCTCCTGCTGTGCGCTTCGGTCACCGCTCGACCCCTTCCCCTCGGCGGATGGCACCGCTGAGGGGCACTCCGGTCAGGAACCGCCGACGCACCTGGTCGTCCGTGAGCAGGTCCGCCTCACGGGCCACCTCACGGTCGACACAACCGGTCAGCACTGCACCTTCCCTGTTTCAGTCATCCATGGAACTCCCGTACACCCACCGTCACTTGGCACTTACCGCAGATCACCGATCGCCAGGAGTCATCCGGTCGCGAGCCACGACACGGACAATCCGCCGCTCTTCGGGCCGGGAGCCGTTACGGTCGCCACGCGTCGCTGGGCGAGCGGGTGCGCGCCGAACTGGAGCGAGCGGCCGCGGCGCTGGCCGCGTTCGAGTCGGCGGCGCTGGAGGGCGAGGCGTAGTCGGGGAATGTCCCGGGTCGGGCGGGTCTTGTGATCCGGGTGCCCCTTCGGAGTCGTCCTGTGATCAAGACGGGGAGGGCGAGCGCGGAGGACGCCGAGACGGTGCCGGCGAGGATGAGGCTGATGCGGGCGCCGAGGGCATCCGACACCAGGCCGACCAGCGGGGCGCCGACGGGGGTGCCGCCGAGGAGGACGAGGAAGTAGACGGACATGACACGGCCCCGTATGCGTGGGTCGGCGTGAAGCTGGGTCAGCGCGTTGGCGGTGGTGGTCACGATGACCGCGGCGAAGCCGGTCGGGATCAGCAGGATCATGAACGTGCCGTAGCCCGGCATCAGGCCCAGTGCGGCCTCCAGTCCCCCGAAGACGACCGTGGTGGTGAGCAGGCGTCGCGCGGTGGGGGGCTTCCCCCGGTTCGCCTCGTAGATCGCGCCGCAGAGGCTGCCCGCGGCGTAGGCGGCGGAGAGGTAGCCGAAAGCGGCGGCGCCGGAGTGGAAGACCGTGACGGCCACGAGCGAGATGGTGACCTGGAAGTTGAGGCCGAAGGTGCCGACGAAGGCGATGAGGCCGATCGGCAGGAGCAGTTCCGGGGTGGCGGCGATGTCACGGAAGGCGTCGCGCAGGCGGGGGCGGCCGGGTGGGTGCCTGCCGTGGGTGCCTGGCTGATCTGGCTGATCTGGCCCGTCTAGCCCTGGCTCGTCTGACTTGTCTGGCTCGTCCGGCCGGATGGTGATCAGGCCGTAGAGGACGGCCAGGTACGAGGCTGCGTTGATGAGGAATACGAGGCCCGGCCCGAAGGCGACGACGGTCGGGCCGGCGAGGGCGGGGCCGAGGGCGCGGGCGACGTTGAACTGGGCGGAGTTCAGGCTGACGGCGGTGGCCACACGCTCCCGGGCGACCAGTTCGGAGAGGTAGGCGTTGCGGGCGGGACTGTCCAGTGCGGTGGCGGTACCGAGGGTGAACGCCAGCGCGTAGACGGAGAACAGGTTCACCCTGCCGGTGACGGTCAGCAGTCCGAGCAGGAGTGACTGCGCCCCCATGACCGTCTGGGTCACAAGGAGAAGGCGCCGCTTGGGGTACCGGTCGGCCAGGACGCCTCCGGTCAGACCGAACAGGGTCTGCGGCAGGAACTGCAGCGCGGTCACGATGCCGACCGCGCTGCCGCTGTTGCCCGTGATGTGGAGGACGAGCAGGTCCTGGGTGGCGCGCTGCATCCAGGTGCCGATGGCGGAGACCGATTGTCCGAGCAGGTAGCGACGGAAGTTCCGGACGGTCAGTACTGCCGTCACCGGTGCGCGAGAGCCCGCGCTCATGACATCCGATGCGCGTAGGTGCCCGTGTCGGGCGCCTGGGCGTCTTCGATGTGATGGAAGGCCGGGTGTGGGTGCATCAGGAAGGCGTGGTGGGAGATGTTCCAGGCATAGGCGCCGGCCATGGCGAAGGCGACCCGGTCGCCCACGCGCAGCCTTTTCACCATGACGCGGCGGGCCAGGACGTCCTTGGGCGTGCACAGCTGTCCGACCAGCGTCACCGGCTCGTCGCGTGCCTCCGGGCGCTCCCAGGGCCGCGGCCAGACGTCGTCGGGCAGCACCTCGAAGGGCTGGTCATGCTGTTTCGCGGCCGGGGTACGCAGATGGTGGGTGCCACCGCGCAGCACGGCGAACGCCTGCCCGCGGCTGAACTTGATGTCCAGGACCTGTGTGACGTACCAGCCGCAGTAGGCGGTGACCGAGCGGCCGGGTTCGATCCGCAGCGTGAGACGAGGGTGGCGGGCCGAGAACCGGCGCAGTCCGGCGCCGAAGGCCGGCCAGTCGAACTTCTGGTGCGGACGGGCGTAGTCGACGCCCATCCCGCCTCCGACGTTGATCTCGGTCAGGTAATCGCTCCCGCGGTGCTGGGCCCAGTCTGCGGCCCAGGCCAGAACCTCGTCGATCAGGGCGAGTTGGGCTGGGGCCTCAAGTCCGCTGGCCAAGTGGAGGTGGAGGCCGCGCGGTCGGATGCGCGGGTCGGAGGCGATCGCCTCCAGACAGCGGTCCAGCTGTGTGGGATCCATTCCGAAGGGGCTGGGGTGCCCGCCCATGGCGAGTGCGGCCCGGCCGACGTCGACGGGCGGGTTGACGCGCAGGAGGACGTCGACGGTCCGGTCGCCCAGCAGGGTGGTGAGGAGACGCAGTTCGTGTTCGCTCTCCACGTGCAGGCGCTCCACTGCGGCGTCCAGCGCGCGGGCCAGTTCCGTGGGCGTCTTGCCGGGGCCTCCGAAGGCGATCGGTACCTCGGGGGTGAGCGCGCGGACGTGGCTCAGTTCACCGCCGGAGGCCACCTCGAACCCGTCGACGTACCCGGCCAGGGCCCGCAGGATCCTGGGATCGGAGTTGGCCTTGGTCGCGTACAGCAGCTCGACCCGTTTCGGCAGTGCGGACCGGATGGCCTGTACGTGCTCGCGCAGGCCCGGCAGATCGTAGACATAGGCGGGCAGGTCGTCGTCGGTCATCTTCCCGACGAGATCGGGCAGCGCGGCCGTCACCGGATCACCTCGCGGGGAAAGTCGGCGCCGAGCGGGCTGGGCAGGGGGACATAGGTGGCGTGCCGGTCGGCCTTGCGGGACCAGCGCAGCAGCAGGTTGGCCTTGGCGGGCAACGGTACGCCGGACAGCAGGGCACGCAGGCGTGGCGGTCCGGCGGCGGTGCGGGCGTATCGGTCGAGGTGGTCGCGGACCATGCCCCACAGGGCGGGTTCCAGCGTCGGGTCGAGGTCGGCCAGGGCACCGAGTACCTCTGCGGTGTGGTTGACCAGGAGGCAGTACGCGACTCGGTTCCAGCCGCGTTCGGCGTCGTAGGTGAGGGGCCCTCGGACGTCGTCCGGCAGGTCGCCCAGGGTGCGCTGGTGATGCCCGGGCAGGAGCTTGGTCCCCTCCAGGTCGCGGAAGAGCATCTGTGCCGGGGTGCCGTCGTGATGCACACCGACGACGACGTTCTGCAGGTGGGGTTCCAGCACGACGCCGTGTTCGAAGTAGGCGGCCAGCACCGGTGGCAGCAGCAGCCCCAAGTATGTGTCCCACCAGGCCAGGACGTCCCCGTCGCCGCGGGCGAGCAGATGGGAGACATGGGCTGTGCTGGTGGGGTACTCGTCCGCCACCGCGGCGGCGAGCAGCGGGGTCACCCCGGGACGCAGATGGTGGCGCAGGCCGGAGCGGACCACGACGCCGAGGCCCTCCAGGAGGGCGCTGTCGCCGGCCGTGTCGAGTGTGCGGTAGCCGGGCTCGGCCAGCAGCGCGCACCCGGGGAAGCGGCCGGCCAGCCCGGCGAACACGGGCTGCAGCAGCCGGTTGAGGGCGACGCCGCCGGACAGTTCGTAACTGGCGTGTTTACGCACGCAGTTGGTGAGGCGGACGTTCAGGCTGAACTTCAGGAAGATGTCGCTGTCAGGGTGGTACAGGGTGCGTACCGATGCGGTCGGCACCCACTCCGGTCCGCTCACGCCGGTGTCGACGACATCGCCGGCGGCCAGTACGTCGCGCAGCCGGTCGTGGCCCTGGAACAGCCGGTACTGCCAGGGGTGCACCGGCAGTACCGCGAAGCCCGGGTCGGGCGTCGGGTGCAGCGCGTCCATCTCGTGCAGCTCGCCCTCCTCACGCACGAGATGCCGGCGCACCGCCAGATGGCGCAGGCGAAAACGCGCTCCGGTCTCCGGGCCGTACGCCAGCCAGTCCACCGGGTCGCCGGTGCGGGCCTTCGGAGTGGGGTGGAAACGATGGCCGAACACCAGGGACTGCTCCGACGCGACATACGGGTCCGCATGCCGCATGCCGCCCGCCCGCTCTCGCAGTACGGTGCGGATCGTCTCTCGGCTGTCGGCGACCTGAGCCAGGAACTCCTCGTTGGCGACACCCGTGCGCAGTTCCAGTTCGTCCTGGATGTAACCGGCCAGCTCTTTCCAGCCGACGGTCACCCAGGCGTCGTCGTCGAGCCGTTGCACCGGGCCCTGGAAGCGGTGCGCTCCGATCAGCGAGACCCGGCGCAGCGGGCACCGCAGCAGGACGGCTCGGCGGGGCAGACGCAGCAGGAGGTGGTCGTCGTGGACCGTCACCTGATGCTCGGGGGCGGACACCTCGCGGATCAGGCAGTTGAGCAGCGTGTGAGAGGTCACCGCGTCGGCTGTCTGCTGCACCGGCTGCGCGGCCGATGCGGTGACGGATGGAGTGGTGGTGACGGATGGGGCGGTGGTGCTGGTGGTGGGGGCAGTGCCGGTGGTCATGCGGTCGCTCCAGTGGGACAACGATCGGTGTCGGATCTCAACGGCACAGGGACAGTGGGTTGGGCACGGACGTCCACTGCGCTGTGCCCGGGTTCTCGGCCAGGCGCATGGCGATGGTCGCCTTCAGCGGCATCGTGTCGCCGAAGAACGCTGCCGCGTCCTCCTGGTTCGGCGCGCTCGGCAGGCCGTCGTACACCCGGCGGCCGACCTCGGCCACCGCGCCCCACAACGCCCGGGGATCGGCCTGCTGTCGCCGGCTGAGGACGTCGACCAGTTCGCTGAAGACTCCGCTGATCAGGGCGCCGAACAGTTTCGTGTGGAGCGCGTCCACGTCGTCGCCCGCGCGGGTGCCGAGCAGCGGCGGCAGCGTGAAGCCGCACCGGGCCAGGCGCCGTGGGCTGACCCGGATGCCGTCCAGATCCCGGTACAGCACCCGCACCGGCCGCCCGGCTCGCAGCACGACCAGGGTGTTCTGGCCGTGCGCCTCCAGGGCCACCCCCATGGACAGCAGGGTCAGCGCCGGTGCCAGAACAAGCTCGGCGAAGTCCGTCAGCCAGCGCACCGGATCTCCCGACACCACGTCGGCTCCTGTCGCGTGGACGGCGGTGAGCGGAACCACGATCTCCCCGGCGTTGAGGTGGCACTCGGTCGACTCCCGGATCATCGCCGCCAGGCTCGCGGACGGCTGTCCGTCCACACACACCGCGCCGCCGCCCAGCTCACGCAGAATGCGCAGGCTGTCGCCGTACCCGGCCTTGTCGACGAGGGCCGAGACCAGGTCGGACAGCGGGGGTCCGTCGGCGACCTCGGCCGCGGAGATGGTGCGCCGGTAATTGGTGACCTGTACGTCGAGCGCCGTCTTGATGTGGCGGCCCGGCAGCACGCCCAGCGGCGCCAGGGTGCGCAACGACAGCAGCGGCCGGGCGGGGATCGTTTCCCGTACGACATCCAGGTCGGGGTGGCGCGCGAGCACATGGTCCCGCTGCCAAGGATGCAGCGGAACCAGGAACGTGTCGCCCTCACTCAGCTCCCGCGGCCATACGCCGGTGCTTTGCCAGCGGTCGGCCGGGACCCGGAGCATCGCCAGGTGGACGACCGGGTGGTGCTCGGGAGCGTAGGCGAGGACATCGGCGACCGACATGCCCGTACGTGTCCGGCAGCAGGGATGCCGCGGGTGACCGTCGACCACCGCCTGCTCGGCATCCGCCGCGTCGTCGAGTGGACCCGCCCGGCCTGCGTTCGCGGCCCGGGCCAGGGCCAGATTGACCACGCTGTTGTCCAACTCGGCCGCCAGTCGCTCCGCCGCGTCGGTACGCAGGCCCAACTGGGCCAGGAGTTCCGCCGGTCCGCTGATCGGTCCTTCGGGTCCGGACACGGTGAAGCCTTCGGGTACTTCGGCGAACGGCCGCGCCCCGGACTCGGCCGCGGAGAGTGAGCCGCCCCGTTGCAGCTGCACCACCAGGGCGTCCGACTCGCGGTGGTGTCCGGCCACACCGGGCAGGGGTTCTCGTACGAAGGCTCCCCAGAGCCGGCTCAGCACGGTGGCACGTGCTCCCGGGAGAGCGCTCGTGAAGGGCTCCACCAGGTCCGGGAACCTCTGACGTAGTTCATCGATGGGCATGCGGTATCCCCGGGGGCTCGTGGGTGCGCTTGTCGGGCCGCGTTCCAGTGGCGCCGGCCGTGCAACCGACGCTACGGGACGACGATCAAGCAGATTGCCAGTGCACATACAGCGGGGATCTCGGAGATCTTCGATGAAGCGTCTCGTCTTCCCCCTCTCCCGCCGATCGCGGTGCGCGCGGGTCCGCCGCTGCGGACTGACCTTGTATCAGTTTTCGACCAGGCTCTCGCCGAGTGGACGGGAATCTTGCCTCAACTCGGCTCGCTGGGACTGGACTTGCCTGCCGCGGGCCGGAGCCGGATGCCGTCGGCGTTGGAAGGTGTCAACTCTTTCCTTGCACCACGCTGGCACCATGCTGGCTGTCGTCGTCGAGCCGAGTCCCAGCGGTTACGCCATCCGTGGTGCACCCGGTTGTCCACGCGGGAAGGATCACCGGCTCGGGGGATGTTCCGGCGTTTGCGCCCCGCGCCACGGCTCAAGTCGCATCCTGGAGACTCTTGGCCCGGGTGTGGCTACGACGCTGGTCGTCGGCCGACCGGAAGATGTGACCGGGCTCCATGTGCACGGCGACCTGACCGACACGGCACCTGATGGTGTGATCGTTCTCGCCACCGGGACCCTTGGGGCGAAGTCCCAGCGCGAAGTGATCGCCGACGCCGTCGAACGGCGGGCGGCGGGCGTGGTGCTCCGCGGTCCTGTCGATGATCAGGCGGAGCGGTGGGCCGGCGATGCCCAGGTCACCCTGGGGGAGTTGGCCGATGAGGTCGGCTGGGTCCAGTTCATCTCGATGGCCGATGCGGTGCTCCAACAAGTCCACATGCCACTGGAGAACGTCAACGACACACATCAACGGATCTTCCGGCTCGCCGACGCCGTCGCCGAGCGGCTGGCGGCTCCGCTCACCGTCGAAGACGTCCGTAATCAGGTCCTGGCCTACTCGGCCTTCGGGGAAACCGCCGACGACGCGCGGATGGACAGCATCCTGGGGCGCGCGGTACCCGACAAGATCGTGACGCAGCTGCGCGCGGCGGGCACGTTCCGTCGCCTTGCGACGAGCCGCGAACCGTTCACCGTGAGCATCGAGGATCCGAGCTTCCTGACCCGCCTGGTCGTTCCGCTGAGAGTCGGCCCGGAACTCGTAGGCCCCATCTGGGCGATCCACACCGGGGAGTTGACACCGCAGACGCGGCAGCAACTGCATGACCTTTCCCGTTCCTTGGGATTGCTGCTCGTTCGGCTGCGTGCGCACGATGATCTGTCCGGCCGCTACACGGCGGGCCGGGTTCGTGAGGTGCTGCGCAGCCCCGTTGACAGCTCCTTGAGCGAGACCCTGGTCCTGCCGGCGCGACAGGTCCGGGTGGCGGCCATGGGCCGCCTCGGTGACGCGACCGCACAGGATGACCTCGGGCTGCTGCGCACCGTCTTCCGACGCCATGCCTGGGCCGATCCGATCCTCGCCGACGTGGAGGGGCTGGTGTTCGCGATCCTCACGGACGGCGACGGGCCCGGGAGCTGGAACTGGGCTCGCTCCTTGAGCTTGAACGGGCGCATCGGACCGGTGGGCGCAAGTCGCCCTGCCTCCGCGGTGACCGTCCTGCCGACCAGGAAGCGGGAGGCCCTTGAGGTGCTGCGGACCGGCGTGGCTCTGGAGCGCGTGGCCGTCAGCTATGAAGAGGTATGGGCCCAAGTCGTCATCCGCCGTACGCACTCCATCGTCTCCGCTGACATGCTCCAGGGCCTCGGCGAACCGGACGGCAAGCGCCGCGATCGGGACGCACTCGCCGACACCTTGCTGACCTGGCTGATGAACTGGGGCGACTACAACCGCGCCGCGCGAGTCCTGCGGCTCCACCCCAATACGGTCCGGCAACGCATGCGCCGGATCGAGTCCCTCCACAGAGTGGACCTGTCGGACCCCGAGCAGCGACTGGCCATGACCCTGGTACTGCAGGCCCAACTCGGACGCGACCAACCGCACGAACCGAAGCCGGCCCCCGCCACACCCTGAGCTGCGGACGACACCCACGCGATCGGCTCCGCCGCCGACTCGGTACCGACAGGGGCCGCCGGCCCCTACCCCTTGACGCCGATCGTCAACTCCCGGTCACCGACATGTTTTGGCAGCGGAGCGACACCTGTGCGAACCTGATCCACCTCTCACACCGAAGGGGCTGACCGTGACGCTTGGCATGGTTCTCTGGGACGTCCGTTCTCGCGCTTCGACGCGAGGGCGGTAGCGGCCACCTGCCTCAACACACACGCCTGTCCGGGTGGACAGACGTCGGTTCACTCTGCCCTCCTCGAAGCGCTCTTCGTGTCCTGCACGTTCGATCACGAGGAGTACGCGTGTCCACGCTCCACTGGGCAGAAGGCCCCACCCGCCAGTCCGCCCGCTGGCATTCCGAGAACAGCACTCCCTGCCCGCGACGAACCGTCGTCGCCGACGACCGGATGAAGGCCGACGACGCCTACCGCCAGACATGCGAGGGAACGGCGTTGCTCTGGAGAGGCGACTTCCAGGGCGCCCGGCAACTGCTGCAGGCAATGAGCCGCCGCCTCGATCGCAAGCCGCCCAGGTCCAGCGCCTCTCGGAGCGAGTCCTTCCACCAGCATCGACGGGCCAGCAGCCATCGCGCCCGTGTCCTCGGCAAGCTCCTGGTACTGCTGGACGACCACTACACCCTGGCGTTGCGCCGGGCCCCCGACGTTCGCCAGGCGTGTCGGGAAGCCTATGGCCCGCCGACGGGGCCCATGGCGGTCTCTCTCAGGGAGCTTCTGGGGGTCATCGGCGCTCACCAGTGGCGATTGAAGGGGGTCGAAGTGCCGGCGCTCGGCACCCGCGTCCACCCGCACTACGGCGTGTTCGCACCCGTCAGAGGCGAATACGTCAACCTGGTCGCCCACACGCCGCTGCCACCGGTGACCTGGCACAGCCCAACCACCAGCACCGCATTCGATCTGGGCACGGGAACGGGCGTTCTCGCCGCGGTCCTGGCCCGCCGAGGAATCAACCGCGTCGTGGCCACCGACATCAGCGCGCGCGCTCTGGCCTGCGCCAAGGAGAACGTCCACCGGCTCGCACTGACCGACCGTATCGACGTGTCGGGCCCCTGTCTGTTCCCCGAAGGCCGCGCCGACCTCGTCGTGTGCAACCCGCCCTGGCTTCCCGGCCGTCCGACCGGCCCCATCGAGCAGGGCGTCTACGACACGGACAGCACCATGCTCCACGGCTTCCTCGCCGGGCTGTCCGCCCACCTCCGTCCCGGCGGAGAGGGCTGGCTCATCCTGTCGGACCTGGCAGAGCACCTCGGTCTTAGGAGTCGCCGACAGTTGCTGGCCGCCGTCCGGGCAGCACGCCTCCAGGTCGCGGAGAAGATCGACACCAAGCCCCGGCACCCACGGTCCAAGGACACCACCGACCCGCTCTACGCCGCACGGAGCGCCGAGACCACGTCCCTGTGGCGTCTGACCACAACACCATGACCGGCACGCCGATTGCATAGCAACACCTCGTCCTCCAGATCAGCAGGGGATCGGGTTCATCCCGAGGGTGATTTCGCCGCCCACGGGATGAACCCGATCCCTTGCCGTGGCGGCACCCCGCCGCCGGATCCCGTGGTGCGTGCGGGTCACCACGCGGTTCCGGGCGTGGTCGAGGGTCTGACCTCCCCGTTGCGGCCGCTTTCGCCCATGCCCTGGCCGGAGTTGGAGGTGAAGGACGGGCGGGATGCCCTCCGGGACAGGCCGGTGCTCCCCGAGGATCTCCCGAACCACCCACTACTGCGCCGATTGCTCCAGCAGCTCGGTGACGAGCTGCTCGTACGACGGGCGATGTCAGCGCAGCGCTGCGGCCGGGTTCGCCCGCGATGCCCTCCCGATCCTGGCGGGTGGTGACTTCGCTGAATGCGAGGGAACGTGAGGCCGCTTCAGGTTGTCTGATCCGCCGCCCTCTTTGCCTGACGGGCCACTTCCTCGGCTGTCGATCCAACTCCGCGCCCGTGAGTGACGAACGCGGTCCGCACCTGGAGAGCGCGACCCCTGTCTCTCCGGCAGCCACAGGCCGCACTCGCACTCCGTTGTATGTCCCGCTCCGACAGCCCCGGTGACGGCCGTGTGGACCAGCAGCGCCGCAGAAAAATTTCTGATTAATCGGACCGCGGGGCCTTCCCAGCTCAATCCTTCCTTGCTTATATCCCTGTAAGCAACAGGAGACAGGACGACGACGCCAAGCGCAGCCTTCCTGTTGCCGGAGGAACAACATGGCTGAGGAAAAACTCGACCTCAAAGTGATCAACGGCACCGTTGTGCTGGGTGACGGCCGATACAAGGCCGGCATCGGCGTGAAGGACGGCGTGATCGTCGCACTGGCCCCCGACGACCTTCTCCCGGACGCGAAAGAGGTCGTCGATGCCCGTGGGAACTACATCATCCCCGGCGTGGTGGACTCCGAGGCACACCCCGGATGCTACGTGCCGTTCGACTACGACATGCGGACCGAGTCGCGGGCCGCGGCCTGCGCCGGCATCACCACCTGGGGCATCCAGGCGCCGGTGACCCGGATGGGCACCACACCCTTCAAGGAGATCGTGCACAAGACCGACGTGGTCTCCTTCCACGAGGCGTTCCCGTCGGCGCGCAAGGTGATCGAAGAGGTCTCCCACACCGACGCGTACCTGACCTACATGCTGGAGACGGACCAGCAGGCCGACGAGATCCCCGAGTACGTCGAGCAGCATGGCGTCACCGACTACAAGCTCTACCTCCAGACACGCGGCATGAAAGGCATGTCGGACCAGGAGGACAACAACTGGCCCTCCCGCCGGGCCGGTCTCGGCACCGGTATCGACGACGGCACCGTCTTCCGTGTGATGGAGGAGGTCGCGCACTACGGCGGCATGGTGCACATCCACCCGGAGAACTGGGAGATCGGCCGCATCTTCGAGGAGCGGCTGCGCAAGGCCGGGCGCACCGACTTCGGCGCCTGGACCGACCGCTCCCCGGACTTCCTGGAGGCCCAGCACATCAGGGCCTACTCCTACCTCGCGCAGCAGACCCCGGGCCGGGTCTCGCTGTATCTGCAGCACTGCACAACCCAGCTCAGCTTCGACGAGGTGCTCAAGGCGCGCGGTGAAGGTGTCGACGTGTACGCCCAGACCGGTCCGGCCTGGCTGTGGGCCGAGCCGGAGTACGGCTGGCGGATCAATGTGCCGCTGCGCCGCCGCGACAACATCGAGGCGCTGTGGGTGGCGCTCGCGGACGGCGTCGTCGACGTAGTGGGTTCCGACCACGTGGTGGGCTGGGAACCCGCGACCTACGAGGAGATGTACAACGCCAGCATCTGGGACTGCCGCACCGGGTTCTCCCGGGTGGAGATGCTGCTGCCGGTGCTGCTGTCGGAGGGCGTGGCCAAGAGCCGGATCTCCCTTGAGCGACTGGTCCAGGTCGTCTGCGAGAACCCGGCGAAGACCGCCGGGCTCTGGGGCAAGAAGGGCTCGCTGCTGCCCGGCTTCGACGCGGACATCACCATCGTGGACGCGAGCCGCGAGGTGACGGTGGGCAAGGAGCATCTGAACACCCGCTCGGGCTGGTCGATCATGGAAGGGCACACCTTCACCGGCTGGCCGGTCAAGACCATCCTGCGCGGCAAGGTCACCGCCGAGTGGGCCGACGACTCCCCCGGCATGCGGCCGGTCGGCGATCCCCGCGGCAGTTACCTGCCGCGCGTGCCAGCCGGCGCCAGGCAGGCGTTCGCCGTCACGGAGCCGACCCGGGTGGCGCCCAGCGACCGCTGGCTGACCAGTGACTTCGTACGGCCGGGCTTCGCCCCGGAGACCGTGCGCTACACGGCCATGAAGGGCGAGTGACATGGGCGCACTGTACGAGCGGGGGGTGGCCCCCTGGGACGATGTGCTCGGCGACACGGACCGGGCGGTGTTCGAGGCCGCCGGCTGGGGCCGACGGGCCGGGTTCGGGCAACGCCCCGCGATCGTGGTCATCGACGTCAACTACAACTTCTGTGGCGACGGCACCGAGTCGATCCTGGAGTCGATCAAGCGCTGGCGGTACGCCTGCGGACCCGAGGCGTGGTCTCGCGCTGTTCCGGCCATCATTCGGTTGCTGGAGGTCGCGCGGCGCAAGCGTCTGCCGGTCGTCTACACCACCAACCCGCGCCGCCCGGACGGCTTCGACCTCGGAGTGTGGACCGACAAGAGCCACCGTTCCGACGACGTGGTGGACGTCACCGGGCACCGCGGCAACGACATCGTGGACGAGGTGGCGCCGCAGGAGGGCGACATCTTCATCGAGAAGCGCAAACCCTCGGCCTTCTTCGGCACCCCGCTGATGAGTCATCTGAACCAGCTGAAGGCCGACTCGCTCATCCTCGTGGGCTCGACCACCAGCGGCTGCGTCCGGGCCACGGCGGTCGACGCGATCTCCTACGACCTGAAGGTGACGATCCCGCACGAGGCGGCGTTCGACCGCTCGCAGCTGTCCCACAAGGTCGCCCTGATGGACGTGCACATGAAGTACGCCGATGTGACCGACACCGATGAGGTGGTCGACTATCTGGAGGGGCTGGATGCGGGTCTGTTCGACACCGTGTTTCCCCCGGCGGCCGCGGCTGCGAAGGAGACCTGATGTTTGAGATCAGGCGGTTTGTCACGCAGGTCACCGAGGACCTGAGCAGTGAGGGTGTGATCGCCGGCCGGCCGCTGCGGAAGGTGGTGGTCGGGGCGGTGCTGGCCAACCCGTTCGCGGGCTCCTACCACGCCGACCTGTCCGCCGCCGTGGAATGGTCGCCCGAGCTCGGCAAGCTGCTCGGCGAACGTGCGGTAGCGGCGCTCGGCGAGCCCGCGCTCAGCTACGGCAAGGGCGGCATCGCCGGGACCGACGGCGTCCAGGAACATGTGGTGGCGTTCGTCACCACGCCGTTCGGGGACGCGCTCCGGGCCGCCGTGGGCGGCGGCAAGGCGTGGATCTCCTCGGCGACCTGCGTGGGCGCCGCGGGCACGCCGCTGACCCTGCCCCTGGCACACAAGGATGCCCTGTACGTCCGCGACCACTACGACGCGGTCACCCTCTACCCGGCCGACGCGCCGCACCCGGGGGAGGTTCTCGTCGCGGTGGCCGTCGCCAACCGGGGACGGCTGGGCGCCCGGCTCGGCGGCCTGGCAGCGGCCGACGTCACAGGAGAGGACGGCTTGATATGACCACGCCGGGTCCGCTGCTCTCGTTCGACGCCGTTACCAGGACGTTCGGCGGCGTGTGCGCCCTGGACCCGGTCACCGTACAGCTCGGCACGGGCGAGTTCGTCGCGGTGATCGGGCCCTCCGGATGCGGGAAGTCCACCCTGCTCCGGCTGGCCTCGGGGCTCGATGAGCCCAGCTCGGGGAGCGTGACGCGGACGACCGACCACATCGGCTACGTCTTCCAGGACGCCACCCTCATGCCCTGGCGCACCGTGCGGCGCAACGTCGAGCTGCTCGGCGAGCTGTCCGGCGACAGTCGCGGCCACGTCCGGCAACGCGCCCAACAGGCGCTGGAGTCGGTCGGCCTGGCGGACTTCGGCGAGCACCTGCCGCGGCAGCTGTCGGGTGGCATGCGGATGCGGGCCAGCCTGGCCCGCGCGCTGGTGCTCGAACCAGAGCTGTTCCTGTTCGACGAGCCCTTCGGCGCGCTGGACGAGATCACGCGGGCCCGGCTCAATCTCCAGCTCATGGACCTGTTCGTGGAGCTCCGCTTCACCGGTCTGTTCATCACCCACTCGGTCGCGGAGTCGGTGTTCCTGTCCAACCGGGTGCTGGTGATGTCGGCCAGGCCGGGCCGGATCGTCGAGGAGTTCACGATCCCGTTCGCCTTCCCCCGGGCGCCCGAGCTGCGGTACACCCCCGAGTTCGCCGACCTGGCCGGCCGGGTGGCCAAGGCCCTGGAGGAGGCGTCGTGAACGGACGTACGCGCAGGATCAAGGCACGGCTCGGCTTGGTGCTGCCGCCCCTCGGGGTGCTGGTCCTGGTGGTGGCAGCCTGGTACCTGATCACGTACGAGGTGCTCGCCAAGGACCGGCGTTTCCTGCTGCCGCCGCCGCACGAGGTGCTCCGGGAGTTCCAGAACACGGAGATCCGGAACGACATCCTCGACGCGAGCTGGCAGTCACTGAAGGTCGCACTGATCGGCCTGGCCATCTCGTTCGTCCTCGGCACGTTCGTGGCGATGCTGATGGCCCAGGCCCGATGGATCGAACGCTCCCTCTACCCATGGGCGGTGTTCCTGCAGACCGTCCCGATCCTGGCCATCGTCCCGGTGATCGGCTTCTGGTTCGGCTACGAGCTGAGCGCCCGAGTCGTGGTGTGCGTGATGATCGCCGTCTTCCCCCTCATCATCAACCCGCTGCAGGGCCTGCTCGGCACCGACCGGGGCCTGCACGACCTGCTCACTCTGGCGCGCGCGGGCCGGCTGACCCGGCTGGCCAAGCTGCAGATTCCCTCGGCCCTGCCGCAGGTTTTCGTGGGCCTGCAGACCGCCGCCGGACTGTCCATCATCGGCTCCGTCGTCGGTGACTTCTTCTTCGGCCGTGGTGACATCGGCCTGGGGCTGCTGCTGTCGCGCTACAGCGCCGACCTCCAGTCCGCCGCCATGCTCGCCACGGTCATCGCCACCTCCCTGCTCGGCGTGGTCGTCTTCTGGAGCTTCGGTGTCCTGGGCCGTCGGCTGGTCGGCCGATGGTCCGATGCCTGGGGCGCCGCGGAGCGGCCCCACGCGCCGTCCACCCGCGTCTCCTGACGGCCGGCGCCGGTCGCGGGCCCGCTGTCGAATCCGCCCGCTCCTCCTCGTCTCCTGCTCTCCTTTCACCGCCTCCGGGTTCGCGTATCCGCGGCGCCGTACAAAGGACATCGCCATGCCCCGATCACCCTCCCGGTCCAGGCTGGGCGCGTTCACCGTGCTCGCCTCGATGAGTCTGCTCGCCACCGCCTGCGGTGGCGCCGAAGAAGAAGGCAGCTCCGCTCCCCGCTCCGGAGTCCTGTCCGGTGTCTGTCCCTCGAAGGTGGTGATCCAGACCGACTGGGATCCGGAGGCGGAGCACGGCGGCGTCTACGCGTTGCTCGGGGACAAGTACACCGCTGATGTCCGGCGCAGGTCCGTCAGCGGGCCCCTGATGGCCAAGGGTGTCGACACCGGCGTCGATGTGGAGATCCGGATCGGGGGCTCCTCGATCGGCTACCAGGGCGCCGAGTCGATGCTCTACCAGGACAAGGACATCATGTTCGGGTACGGGCGGGTGTCGGAGTACATGGGGGCGTTGAAGAAGACCCCGGTGGTCTCGGTGATGGCCACCCTGGAGAAGAGCCCGTACGCGATCTACTGGGACCCGAAGACATACCCGCAGGCGAAGACCATCGCCGATCTCAAGGCCCAGAACGTCACGATCCTCATGGGCACGGGGTCGGAGGTGTGGCAGGACTACTTCGTCAAAACCGGTGTCATCGACAAGTCGCAGATGGACCGGAGCAACGCGCAGAAGCCCGGCACGTTCGTCGCCGCCGGAGGCAAGGACGCCGAGCTGGGCCTGATCACCGCCGAGCCCTACACCTACAAGCACCTGCCCAGTTGGGGCCGGGATGTCAGGACACAGCTCATCCACGACACCGGCTTTCCCGACTACTTCCAGACCCTGTTGGTGCGCAAGAAGGACGCGACGGAGAAGGCGGCCTGCCTGTCCAAACTGGTGCCGATCATGCAGCAGGCCGAGGTCGACTACATCAAGGACGCGACCAGGACCAACGATCTGATCCTCAAGCTCGTCAACGACTACAAGACGAACTGGACCTACACGGCCGAGCAGGCCAAGGCGTCCGACGATGCCCAGATCTCTCAGGGCCTGGTCGGCAACGGCCACGACCGGACGCTGGGCAACTTCGACATGGCCCGGGTGAAAACCCTGATCCAGATCGTCGCCGAATACTCTGACGCCGATGTCGCCGGGATCACACCGGACGACCTGGTGACGAACAAGTTCATCGACACCTCGATCGGCCTGAACTGACCCTCCGGGGCGCGACCCGCCCGCCGTGCCCCGCTCCCCCACCAACAGTGAGGAACTCTGCCATGCCCAGGAACAGTTACACCCTCGCGGTGGCCCAGCCCCGGACCGCGCCGGAGGAACGCCGCGCCGACAACGTGACGCACGCTGTCGAACTCATCGCCGAAGCCGCCCGGCGCGGTACCGACCTGCTGCTCTTCCCGGAGCACTGCCCGGGCCCGTTCAGCCCCGCGGAGTCGTTCGACGCCGCACCCGCGATCGCCGAGGCCGCCGCCGAGCACGGCATCGCGGTCTGCTGGAGCCGGATGGAGGAGTGCGCCGACGGCTTGTGGCGGCTCGTCGTGTATGTCACCGACCGCGCCGGCGGCCAGGTACTGCGGTACGAGCGCAGCCACCCGGCGACCGTGCCGCCGGGTGACACCGGTGGCTGGGTGGCCCCCGGCCCGGTACTCGGCTCGTTCGAGCTGGACGGTATCCCGATGGGTGTCGTGGTCTGCTCGGAGCTGTGGGTCCCCGAGCCGTCCCGGGTGCTCGCGCTGCGCGGAGCACAGATCCTGCTGTCCCCGGCGGGCGGGGACTTCACCAGCCTGGCGCCGAACTGGGAGGCGATCGCCCGGGTCCGCGCCATCGAGAACCAATGCTATGTGGCGCTCACCAACAACCTGTACGACGTCGAGTCGGGCTCTGCGATGATCACCGGCCCGGAACATCCGCTGGTGAAGGCGGGCCGGGCCGAACTCGCGGTCGCCACTGTGGACTTGGCCCGGCTCCGCTGGCTGCGCGAGCACGACGACCAGCTCGGCGCCGTGAAGGCGTTCGACTCGATCCCCGGGCTGCTGCGGGCCCGCCGCCCCGAGCTGTACGGCGAGTTGGCGGCGCCCCGCGACGACCTGTTCGACTATCACACTCCGCGGGCGGAGGTCACCAAGTGACGCGCACGACCCTGGTCCGCGGCGGGCATGTGCTGACCGCCGGCCCCGCCGGAGCGCTGCGCGACGCCGCCGTACTCGTCGACGGAACGACGATCGCCGCCGTCGGGCCGTACCGGGAGCTGCGCGCCGCGCACCCGGCGGCGACCGAGCTGGGCGGCCCGCACGACCTGGTGCTCCCCGGGTTCGTCAACACGCACGGGCACTTCTCCGAAGGGCTCATCACCGGGCTGGCCGAACAGTTCACGCTATGGGAGTGGGTCCACGCGCTGATCGAACCGGTCGCGCCGCACCTGGACCGCGAGGCCGCCTACCTGGGCACCATGATCTCCGGCATCCAGATGCTGCGCAGCGGCATCACCACCGCCAACGACATGTTCGTCTGCGACCCCCGGCAGGAGTCCGCCACACCGGGAGTGGTCGCGGCCCTGGACGAGCTGAACCTGCGCGGCGTCGTGTCCTTCGGCGCCGGCGACAGGCGGCCCACGCCCGGCGGGATCGAGGCGCTGCTGGACGAGCACGCCGCGCTCCGGGAGGCCGCCGCGGCGAGCCGTCTGAGCACGTTCCGCGTGGGCATCGGAGCGGTCGGCGGGCAGAGCGCCAAGTTGTTCGCGGCCTCCGTGGCGCTGGCCACGGGCGGCGGTCACGGCGTGCACATCCACCTTCAGGAGATACGCGAGGAGGTCACCGCGACCGTGCAGGAGTACGGCGCGACACCGATCGGCGTCTGCGCCCGGGAGGGCCTGTTCGCCGCGCCGACGCTGGCCGCGCACTGTGTGTGGGTGGACCGCCACGACCGCCGGCTGCTCGCCGAGCATGGTGTCGGCGTGGCGCACAACCCGGTGTCGAACATGATCCTCGCCTCGGGCGCGGCCCCGGTCGCGGAGCTGCGGGCGCTCGGCGTGGACGTCGGTATCGGCGTGGACGGTGCAGCCTCCAACGACAGCCAGGACATGCTCCAGGCAGTGAAGTCGGCGGCGCTGCTGGCCCGCGTGCACGCGATGCAGGCGACCGCGATGACCGCCCGCGAGACCTTCGAGATGGCCACGATCGGCGGCGCCCGGGCGCTCGGGATGGCCGACCTGATCGGCTCGCTGGAGCCCGGCAAGGCCGCCGACCTCGTCGTGCTGGACGGCTCGTCGCCGGCGCTGGCCAACGTGCACGACCCGTACCAGGCCGTGGTGTACGTGGCCGGATCGCGGGAGGTCGCCCAGGTGCTGGTGGACGGCCGGGTGAGCGTCGCGGACGGGGATGTCGTCACGGTGGACGTGGCCGAGACCGTCGAACGGTCCCGCCCGGCGGCGCGCGCACTGGTGCGCCGCGCGGGGCTGGCCCACCTGTCGGAGCTCGCCCGGTGACCCGCACGCTCATCACCGGCATCGGCACGCTGCTCACCGGCGATGTGTCCGCGCCGGTCGCCGAGCCCGGCGACCTGCTCGTCGAGGACGGCCGTATCGCCGAGCTGAACACCACGGTCACCGCCGAGGCGGTGGACCGGGTGATCGACGCGGGCGGCGCCACGGTCGCCCCCGGCCTGATCGACTCGCACTGTCATGTAGTGCTCGGCGACTACACGCCGCGGCAGACCGCGGTCGGCTTCCTCGCCTCGTACGTACACGGCGGCATCACCTCCGTGATCTCCCCCGGTGAGATCCACCTGCCCGGACGGCCGCACGACGCGGCCGGGGTCAAGGCCCTGGCGGTGCTCGCCCAGCGGTCCTGGAGCGAGTACCGGCCCGGTGGGATGAAGGTCAACGGCGGCTCGGTGGTGCTGGAACCGGTGCTCACCGACGCGGACTTCCGCGAGCTGGCGGCACAGGGCGTGCGCTGGGCCAAGTTCGGCTTCGGCCGGTACCGGGACCCGGCCGACGGGCTGCCCCAGGTCCGCGGCGCGCAGCAGGCCGGGATCGTGGTCACCTGCCACTCCGGCGGCGCCTCCATCCCCGGCTGCGCGCCGATCACCGCCGACCATCTGATGCTGCTGCGACCGGACGTCTGTGGTCATATCAACGGCGGACCGACCTCCCTGGGCGGCGAGGGACTGCGGGCCATCGTCCGGGACGGTGAGATGGCCCTCCAGATCGTCCAGGCGGGCAACCTGCGCAGCGCGATCGAGCTGGTCGGGATGGTCCGCGAGTACGGCGCCGAACGGCGCGTGGTGCTCGGCTCCGACACCCCGACCGGCACCGGCACCATGCCCCTGGGTGTGCTGAAGACGGTGGCAGAACTCAGCTCGCTCGCCGGGGTGGACCCGGCGATGGCCTGGGCCTGGGCCACCGGCAACGTGTCCTCGGTCTACTCGATCGAGGCCGGGCTGGTCGCGCCGGGCCGGCCGGCCGACCTGGTGGTGCTGGACGCCCCCTGGGGCTCTCAGGCGCCGGACGCGCTCGGCGCGCTGGCCCGCGGCGACATCCCGGGTATCAGCCTCGTCCTGATTGACGGCGAGATCAAGGCGCTAACCAGCCGAAACACTCCGGCGTCGGCGCGTCGGGCGCGCGTCACACCGTCCGTGCCCGAGCCGCCCGGTTCGGCTCACGTCTGCTGAGGAGGAACGACAAGTGATCATCGAGGACGTGCCGATCCCCGCCCGGGAGGGCCGGGGCGTACGGCTGGCCGCAGGGCAACTGCTCGACCTGGTGGACGTCCAGGGCAGCCAGGTGGCGGATTTGGTGGCCTACGACGCGGACGACCCGGAGGAGTATCTGTCCCCCGCGCACACCGCGGCGGTGAACACCTCTGTCCTTCTCAAGGCCGGGCAGAGCGTGTACTCCAACCACCGCAACCCACTGCTCACCATCGTCCGCGACGACGTGGGCAAGCACGACATCGTGGTGCCGTGCTGCGACCGCGAGCGGTACGAGTACTCCTACGGCGTGACGGGCCACGCCAACTGCCTGGACAACCTGCTCCAGGCCCGCGACCTACTCGGCCTCGACCTGAGAGTCCGTGGCGAGAACGCCTGGAACGTCTTCATGCACAACCGGGTCACCGCGACCGGTGAGGTCGTCACCGACCCGGCGCTCCAGCCGGCCGGCTCCACGATCACCCTCCGCGCCGAACGCGACCTCGTCGTGCTGGTCTCGGCCTGCCCGCAGGATCTCAGCCCGTGCAACAACTTCGACCCGACCCCGATGCGGCTGGTCGTCCGTGCCGAGGAGGGCCGATGACCACCGCGACGGAGCTGACCAGGCAGGCGCGCTTGCCCTTGTCCGCCAGGAAGATCAGGCCGCCGTTCGCACTGGACCCGACCATGTGCTTCTACTCGCCGCAGGAGAACGTGGACGCCCTCCGGCACCCCCGGGTGGCCGCGTGGCTGGACTTCGTGCGGCACGAGTGGACGCCTGCTCCTGTGCCGGGAGCGACTTCGGGACGGCTGGGGCTCCTGCTCCCCTGCACGAAGTACAAGCCGTACCCGACGAGCCGGGAGCACCGGGGCGTCAACGCCGCGCTGCTGGCCGCGGGTTGGGAGCCGGTCGGCGGGCCGGTCCCCAAGCGGCTCCCGGAGTGCCTGGATCCGAGGGAGGACCCCCGCCTGCTCGACGTCTCCCCGATGGTCCGCGACGGATGGGTGCTCGACCGGTTCGTGGTGAGCGAGCCGCTCGCCCTGGTCCCGTACGACCACGTCTACCGGTGGCATGGCGAGCAGTCCCCGGCGACCTCCTACGACGACCCGGGGCTGTTCGAGTCGCGCGGCGCCTCCGTCACGCCGTACCGCGATGACTGCACGGCCGTGCCCAGACAGGACGGCACCTGGCAGTGGGGACCCGGCGAGCGCGAAGCCTACGCCGACATGCACGACGTCATGGTCGGGGTGCTCGCCGATGTGCTCCGCCGCGTCGGCGAGCGGTACGCCGGGATCGGCGCCTGGGTGTCGCCCGGCCTCACCCATGTCAGCTTCCTGGCCGACCGGGACCGCCGGCGCGCCGACGGTCTGCCCGCCTCCCGGCGCGGCGCGACCGGAAAAAGGCCGCTGACCGGCGTGCTCGACCTGCTGCCCGGGGCCCTCACCCTGATGCCCAGCCGCGCCCAACTCGACGCGGCGATCCGGGTACTGGCCGCCCGGCTGGCCGAGGAGGGCCGTCCGGCCACGCCCGGCGCCGTACGCTCGGTCTTCGCCCGGGGCGACGGCCGGGACACCCCGCTCGCGCTGCCCGAAACGCTCGTCCGCCTCATCGGCTGGATCGACGACATGACGGGTTCACGCTCGTGACAGCCCTCGAAGCCCATGGGGAGGGGACACGGAGTGTCCAGCGGGTCCGCGCGGAGGTCGCGCGGACCGCGCGGATGATCGCCGCCGCCGGGCTGGCCGAGGCGTTCGGGCATGTGTCGGCCCGGTTGCCGGGCGGCGGCGCGGCCATCACCTCGACCCGGCCGCTCGCCGAGGCGCGGACCGCCGATGTACTCGTCCTGGACGCCGCCGGGACGGCTGTGTGCGGCGCGCTGGACGACGTCCCGCTGGAGATCTGGCTGCACTTGGAGATCTACTCCGCCCGCCCCGACGTCGGCGCGATCTGCCGAGGGCATCCGCCGGCGGCCATCGCGTGGGGCACCGGCGACACCGACCTGCCCGCACTGCACGGCCTCGGCCTGCTCGCGGGCCGCCGGGTCCGGGTGCACGACGATGTCGCCCTGGTCGCCACCCCGGAGCGCGGCCGGTCCGTCGCCACCCGGCTCGGCCCGGACGTCGCACTGCTGCTGCGGGCCAACGGTGCCCTCGCCGTCGGCCCGGACCCGCTCACGGCCGCCACCCGGCTGTACGCCCTGGAGGAACGGGCCCGGATCGTGCTCGCCCCGCTGCCGCGCGCGGCCCGCCCCATCGGCGACGCCGAGTGGGACGAGCGGGAAGCCGCGAGTGCGGTCGAACTGGCCCGGGCCCGCCGCTGGTTCGACCGCCGATTCCGCCCCGTTGATTCCAGCGGCCGCACATAAGCGGCCCACATAAGGAGAAAGACGATGCTGAACGCCCTGGAGCCCTCCGCGACCATGAGCCAGGAGGAGCTGGCGTCGTACCGGGACCGGTTCGCCGCCCACCTGTCCCAGACCGTCCCCGACCGCACGGAACTCGTGGTCGCCGCCGCGAGCGGGTGCACCGTGAAGGCGGCCGACGGCCGCGTCTACCTGGACATGACCTCCGGCCTCGCGGTCGCCAACGTCGGCCACACCCATCCGGACGTGGTCGAGGCCGTGCAACGGCAGATCAGCCGGTACGCGCACGTCAACGCGTACGGCCGGCTCGTCGTCCCGGAACAGGTCGAGATCGCGGAGCGGCTGGCCAGGGTCGCCGGCGGCGGGCTGACCACCGCATACCTGACCTCGTCTGGCGCGGAGTCGACCGAGTGCGCACTCAAGCTGGCCCGCAAGTACACCGGGCGACCGAAGTTCGTCGCGATGGAACAGGCCCATCACGGCCACACCCTCGGCGCGTTGTCGGTGAGCCGGCGGGAGCAGTGGCATACGTCGTTCGAACCGCTGCTGCCCGGGGTGGCACGCGTGCCGTTCGACGACCTGGAGGCGGCCACGGCGGCGATCGACGAGCAGACCGCCGCCGTGATCGTCGAGCCGATCCAGGGCGAGGGCGGCGTCCGTGTCCCCTCCGACGGCTTCCTGCCCGGGCTGCGCGAACTGTGCGACCGCACCGGTGCGCTCCTCGTCTGTGACGAGGCCCAGGGCGGCATGGGCCGTGCCGGGGCCTGGTTCTCCCACCAGCTCTGGGGCGTGCGCCCGGACATCGTCATCTGTGCAAAGGCAGTCGGCGGCGGCCTGCCGCTGGGCGCGGTGCTGGCTTTGCCCGAGGTGTCCGCGACGTCCCTGGAGCCCGCGCCGAGCCACCTCACCACCATGGGCGGCAACCCCGTGGCCTGCGCCGCGGGCGTCGCGGCCTTCGACGTGATCGAGCGGGAGGGCCTGGTCGCCCAATCGGCCCGACTCGGTGCGTATCTGCGAGAGCGGCTGGAGTCGGTGCGCGGCCAGTTTCCCGGCTTGCTCACCGACATCCGCGGGCGTGGGCTGTGGTGCGCGTTCGAGCTGAGCGTCCCGGCGCAGCCGGTGGCCGAGGCGATGCAGGAACGCGGCGTGCTGGTCGGCTCGGCACTGAACTCCGAGGGCACGGTCTCGGTGACACCGCCGCTGGTGATCACCGCCAGCGAGATCGACGTGTTCGTCGGCGTGCTCCGCGCGGTCCTCCGGAACCTCACGTGACACAGCCCGCTCGGGAGGAGACCCCCATCCCGGCCGCCTGGGTACTGACGGCCGGGCCCGGTGGAGAAATCCCGGACGGCGCGACGCACATCCGGAACGGCGCGACGCACATCCCGGACAGCGCCACGCACATCCCGGACGGCGCGACCCTCGCGGCCGGGCCGTCCCCGCGGCGCGCGGGGCTTCTCGCCGGGCCGGTGACCGGCGACGGCCACCGGCCTGCTCGTCCCCGGCTTCGTCAAGGTGCACACCCACCGGTCAGCGGCTCACCCCAGGGACGGGTCCAAAGCCGGCTCTCTTCGGGTGGGGCGAGCGGCTCATCGGCCCACTCCGCGCCCTGCTCACCGCCGCGGGCGCCGCCGCGCGGCCCCGTCGGCGAGCAGGGCGCACGCCTGCTCGCCGCCGCCCACGCCGCACCCTCACCCGTGCCCGTGCCCGGCGGCCCGGTCGTGGTCGTGGTCGTGGTCGTCGAGACCCCAGAGGGCGAACCCGGCCCGATCGGCCCGTCGTTCGACCTCATGACGCACGTGGGACATCAGGGCACGCACGGACCGTGGCTGGCTCCGCGTGATCTTTTGACATCCTCAAGGATTGGGTGTGGTGCAAGAGCCATCCTGGTCTCATACAGCCTGGTACTGATCGGGGAACCCGAATGAGTGGCGTAATGCTGACGCTGACCGACGTGCACCGCATCCTCCGCGACCGGATCGCCTCTGGCGTCTACGCCGTCGGTTTCCGGCTGCCGTCCTGCCGGACACTCGCCACCGAACTGGGCACCAACCCCTCCACTGTGGATCGTGCGGTCCAGAAACTCGCCCGCTCGGGCCTGGTGCGGACCACTCCCCGGCAGGGCAGCATCATCATCCGCCTTCCGCAGATCTCGCCGGTCAACGCCGAGACTTTCAGCCGTGACCTGCACACACTCCTCAGCCGCGCCCAGTCCGCCGGGCTGTCCGCCACTGAGATCCAGCGGATGATCGCGGACACGCTGACCGACCTGGGCCCGGCCCCGAAGGTGGCATTCGTCGAATGCAACCCCCGAGACCTGCGGAGGATGAGCGCGCTGGTGGAGACGGCCTCGGGCATCCCCGTGGAACCGGTCCTGCTGTCCGAGGCGACCGGCCGTCGTCTCGACGACGAGTACGACATCGTCGCCGCCCCGATCTTCCACCTGCGCGACCTGGAGTCGCTGGTCGACTCCTTCGACAACGTGATCGAGATCATCGCGACGCCCTCGTCCGCGATGCTCCGCCGTCTGGCCACCCTGGGCGAGGGTCGCCGCGTGATCGTCGCGGCCCCCACGAACCGTGGCCTCGACCGCATGGCCGCTCTGGTCCGCCAGTACTACGACGCCAGCCCCGAACGCTTCCTCATCGGCCACGACGACATCTCCCGACTGGCCGGCGCGGACACCCTGATCCGCAACAACGCCGGCGAGCTTCCCGACGGCGCGGCGGACCTGGTCGGCGAGGTCCTCATCATCGAGTGGGGGTTGGCCCCCGACTTCAGTGACACCTTCCCGGCCCGCGTCAGCGCCGTAGTGAACCGGCACCGCGGTTCGTAGCGGCCGGGCGGCGGTTGCGAGCACGTCACGTCATCGGGGGCAACTGCCCATCCGTTACTCCCTGGGAAGTGCTGATGGCACCCGAATCGGCAAACCGGTCAGGGCGTGGTTCAGCCCCCGAATGCTCCGGTCCAGCATGAGAGCTTCCCTCTCCACGAGGTCCGGATTGCTCAAGGGCGAGGTGTCGATGCAGTACTCCATGTCGTGCTCAGGTAGGTCGATCGGATCGAAGAGGCTCCCCCGGTGATCATCAGGGCCTCGGTGCGGTGCTGGAGTCTGATAGGCCCAGGTGTTCTCGAAGCAGATGCGCCGAACTCCCGATTCGAGAAGCCGGTTGGTGAACTGGCGTATCGGAAGTCTTCCGGAACCAATGGGGAGGCCGAGGATGATGTCATCGGCGCTCTCCTCTGTGGCGATCACTGCCTGATCTTTCAAGTGCCCGCTCATCACCCAGGGCAGCAATGCTTCGAGGCCCTCGGCTGGTTCTTCGCCATGTACCATCGAGTTGCCATAGTCGTAGAGGGCGCCTATCCACGGAGAGTCGACCGCCGAAAGTATCTCCGCCACCTCGCGCGCGGTCACGTCTTCGTGATTCTCGACAGCGATCGGTATGCCGAATTCCTCAGCCACCGGAACGATCGCGCGGAGGTTGGCGATTGCGTCCTTGATGCGGTTCGGGTCCTGGGGAGACCCCTGTACCAAGGTCCTCAGCAATCCCGCACCGAGTTCCCGACCGATGTCGAGCAGGCCACGCAGCCGCTCGGGGTAGGTGTAGTTCGATTCGATATCGATACCCATGCCCAGCTCCGAAAGGACCGAGCGCGCGTTCCTCAGATACGCGGGAGATGCGTCTGAAAGGTGCTCGTACTGCGGGCCGTACACCGACACATTGACGCCTCCGAACCCCCGCTCTGCCGCGTCCCGGATGAAGTCGACAGCCCCCGCGCAAGGGCCGCGAAGCCGTCTTACGCCCCCTGGTACGCGTAGTCCGGCACGGTGGACAGCGTGTACGCCAGGAGGCCGTCCGCCAACTCAAATCCGCAGCCGGGTGCCACTCCCGGTCACGTACGCACGCACCGCGCCGTTCGCACCGATCAGCCGACGCGCGTTGTCCGGACCCCCCTGGCGCACTCTCCGGCGTCTGCGGGACATGCCGACCCTGTCCCCCGACGCCGACGCTCGTCTGCCCGGAGCACGGTTCGGGGGCGGTCGTCACAGCCTGAATCGTCGCAGGGGCTCCTCGCGGCCAACTCGTAGAATTCCGACGGCGCTTGCCTCACTGCCAACAACCATTAATCTACCTCACCAGGACGCCAAAGCTCAGCTATATGTGTCTTCTTGTGTGGCCCGACCCTTCCCCGCCGCCACCAGGGACCGACAGACCCCCACGCAGCGAACAAAGCATCCACACAACCACCGGGAGACCGGCACACAGGAACACCCGGGGCACACCCACACCACGGGCGCACCACGGCCGTGCAGGCCGTCACGGCGGCACACCTGGACAGGCCGGTCCGGGAGTCAAGGCCCAGGCGGCATCGAGCCCGCCGGCGCCCACCGGCGCCCGGCACACCTGCCCCGCACCGGCCGGACGCTCAGCCAAGGGCGCAGCGGCGCGGGGGCTACGTCCGGGCGAGATCCACCTCGCCGGCATCGACCAGGGCAGCGCGGTTGCTCCGTGCCGGCGGGGCGCCGAGAACGGCTCCTGGCGAGCAGCACCGGCGAGACCTACCACCGTCGCCGCGCTCGCCGCCGGCGCCGCCCCCGCAGCCGGGCCCGCGCGTCGGAGCAGCAACATCGAGTACCCTCACACGATCGGCTGAATCCCCCGCCAGTCGCTCCAGCAGTCCCTGCGCTGGCCGCTACAGTGAAGCCGCGCCACTGGACACTGGGGAAGCCCCTCCGCACATGCGGAGACGACGAAACGGGGCCCGCGCGTCAGCCTGGCCCCCGCGCCGCAGCGCGAAAATCCACCGCCCGGCCCGCCGACATCCCGTACCCTGACTAGACCGACGCGGGGTGGAGCAGCTCGGTAGCTCGCTGGGCTCATAACCCAGAGGTCGCGTGGTTCAAATCCCGCCCCCGCTACCACCATCCGGCCCTCGGCGACATCCCGTCGCCGGGGGCCGGAGCCGTTCAGGGGCAGCGTTGCCGGGTTGTACGCCATCGTGGCGGGCTCCGGGCGTCACCGGCCGGCGAGCAGGCCGGCGAGAACGCCGGCCCGGTACGACACCTGCGGGACAAGCGGGCGCACCAGGTGCCGCATCGACACATTCGCCGGGTACCGGAGACGGCCGACGGGCAGCTCCAGGTCGAGCGGGGCCCCGGGCGAAAGAACGTGAAAGCCGTCCGCCTCGTAGTACGGCGCCAGGTACGGCTTGCGGGTGTGGATGCCGCCCAGCATCGCCTCGTAGTCCCGGTCGCTGTAGGAGCGGACCATTTCATCGACGAGCCGGTGACCTAACCCCTGGCCGCGGGCGCTGTCGGCCACCGACACCACCTCCAGCTCGACGAGCGACCTCGACAGCCTCAGGCACAGCTGCCGCCCCAGAACTGCCTCCATCGCCATCAGCCACTCTACCGGCGGGATCGCATGGGCGAGGCCGACGACCTCTCCCGCCGGGTGTTCCTGCGCGAGCAGCAGGGTCGAGGTGCCGAACTGGGCCGGCAGGCGCCAGCCGGTGCGCATCCGGTCGACGATCTCTCCGGGCATCGCCGCATCCATGAAGTCCACCGGCTCCAGGAGCGCGCGCACCGCCTCGGGGTCGTCGTCCAGGGTGGCAGGGCGGATCAGGTACCGCTCCAGCACCACGACACCGGGAGCAGCATCGGGCTGAGGCGCGTTGCGGCGTTCTGCACGTCGTCGAGAGGCTCGTCCCATGCCCCTCATCCTCCCCCAACCCAACCCAGAACAATGGGTGATGACCGTCCGGCCCGCGTTGGGCAAAGCCCTCGTACGACGGCGAGCAGCAGACCGCCCCCTGAAGGAAAAAGGGGCCGGGCTTGGCTGGGCATCCTTTGGCATGAACGCGACTTCCCGGCATGTCGGCTTTCTTCAGGCTCGTGAACGGCTACGGCCTGCACCGATACGGTCCGGGCCCGGCGTCGGGCGGCTCACCTGCAGGCGACGTCGACGTCCCCGGGGTTGACCAGCGCCGTTCTCAGTTCCTCCAGCCCGGAGGCGGGTGCGCCGGGGGGGCGGGGCCGCCGCGGCCTCCAGCAGCGTGCGGACGTGCCGCCGGACCGGCTCCCCGGCGGAACGGGCGACCAGCAGCGCAGCCAGCAGCAGGGCATCCTGGCTGCCCGGATGACCGGCCGCACGCTCGGCGACCAGGTCCCCACCCGCCAAGGCCGCAGACTGCCCGGCGCTCGCCCGCATCAACTCCAGCCACACGGCCTCGCCGACAGCCATGTCGACGAACGTGCCCACCCCGGCCAGCGTGCCGACGGGCAGGTGGGCCGCGAGCGCGGCACGCCACAGCACCACGGCCGCGTCTAGCCGGGCGGCCGCAGCCGGCGGGAGCGGTGCGTTGGCGCCGGTGTGCGGCGTGCGGACGGCGGTCGCCTCCTCCTCCTCAACACCGGCGCTGCGACCGCGATCGTGCTCGCCTTTGCCGTGAGCTACGCCGTGTGCCAGAACAGCCTGGCCGGCGTGCAGGGCGCCTGGTTCTCCGAACTCTTCAACGCCCGCACCCGCACCAGCGGCGCGTCGCTGGCCTACCAGCTCTCCGCCGTCGTCTCCGGCTTCACGCCCTTGATCGCGACCGCATTGTTCTCGCACACCGGCTGGATCGGACCTGCTCTGCTCTTCAGCGCGTACGGCCTGCTCGGCCTCGGCGCCGCGCTGATGACCCGCGAGACTTGGGGCAGCGCTGAGCGAGACCATGTCGCCGCCCTTGAGCGCGACCTTGCCGCCGCCCCCGCCGACGTGCCCCGCCGCCCCTCACACGTGGTCAGGGAACCTGACTGCCAGTCCCTGACCTCACGCCGCACCGCACGATCAACAGGAGGAACGAACCGATGACCTCGGTGACTACGGACCAGCCGCCGGCCCTGGCCCAAGGGCCTGAACAACGCATCGCCCGTCTGCAGGCCGCGGCGACGCGCATCCGATGCCACGCGCTGACCATGGGTGAGGTCCAAGGCCAGGGATACATCGGCCAGGCGCTCGGTGTCGCCGACGTCCTGGCCGTGTTCTACGCCCGCGAAGACGGCGAGCTGCGCCTGCGCCCTGAGGACCCGGGCTGGGACGGACGTGACCGGTTCCTGCTCTCCATCGGTCACTACGCGATCGCCTTCTATGCCGCACTCGCCGAAGCCGGGACCATCTCGGTAGAGGAGCTTGAGACCTACGGCACCGATGAGTCCCGCCTGCCGATGTCGGGCATGGCCACTTACACGCCCGGGATGGAGATCTCCGGCGGCTCCCTCGGTCACGGCCTCGGCATCGCCTGCGGGATGGGCCTCGGACTGCGCCGACTCGGCCATCCGGCCCGAGTGTTCAACCTGCTCTCCGACGGCGAACTCGATGAGGGAGCCACCTGGGAAGCGGCCATAGCCTGTGCCCACCACGGCCTGGACAACGTCACCGCGATCGTCGACGTCAACGGCCTCCAGGCTGACGGACCCACCCCTGCAGTGCTGCGCACCGAACCGGTCACCGAGAAGTGGCAGGCCTTCGGCTGGAACGCCGTACGCGTCGACGGCAACGACATCCCCGCTCTCCTCGACGCACTGGACAGCATCCGCGACCACACCGGCGGCCCCTCGGTTCTGATCTGCGACACCCGTATCGGCCAGGGCGTGCCGTTCCTGGAGACCCGGGAAAAAGCCCACTTCATGCCCGTCGCCGACCACGAATGGCAGGCCGCCCGCGCCCACCTCGAAGGAGCCCAGCAGTGAGTACCACCCCACAGGCCCCTCGCAAGCGCCTGACCACCTCGGCGATGATCGCCTCGTTCGCCGATCCCGGCCAGCGCACCTCACCGGCACCGTTCGGGCACGCACTGAACCAGCTCGCCGCACGACGCCCGGACATCGTCGGACTCTCCGCCGACCTCGCCAAGTACACCGACATGCACGTCTTCCGCGACGCGAACCCTGACCGCTTCTTCCAGATGGGCATGGCCGAGCAGGCCATGCTCGGCGCCGCCGCAGGACTGGCCGAGGTCGGACTCGTCCCGTTCGCGTCGACCTACTCGGTGTTCGCCACCCGCCGCGCCTACGACTTCCTCTGCCTCGACATCGCCGAACCCGGTCTGAACGTGAACGTCGTCGGCGCCCTGCCGGGCCTCACCACCGGCTACGGGCCCAGCCACCAGGCCACCGAGGACCTCGCGATCCTGCGCGCCTGCCCCAACCTGACCATCGTCGACCCCTGCGACTCAGTTGACATCGAACAGGCTGTACCGGCGCTCGCCGACCACTCCGGCCCGACCTACATGCGCCTACTGCGCGGCAAGGTCCCCACCGTCCTCGACGAGTACGACTACCGCTTCGAACTGGGCAAGGCTGCCGAACTGCGCCCCGGCCGCGACGTCCTGTTCATCTCCACGGGCCTGATGACCATGCGGGCGCTGCAAGCCGCGCAGCGCCTTGAGAATGACCACATCGACGCGGCCGTTCTGCACGTGCCCACCATCAAGCCACTGGACACCGACACAATCGCCACCCAGATCCAAGGCGACAGACTGGTGGTCACCTGCGAGAACCACACCGTGATCGGCGGACTGTCCGAGGCCGTCGCCGCTCTCGTCGCCTACGCAGGCATCAGCGCCCGGATCGTCCCCGCCGCGCTCCCCGACGAATTCCTTGCCGCCGGAGCCCTGCCCACCCTGCACGACCGCTACGGGCTGTCCACCGACGCACTGTGCGCACGCGTGAAGTCCTCCCTTTGACCCCCCTGCTTCCAGGAGTTGCATTCAGCCATGAACGTCAATGAACTGACCGCCGTTGTCACCGGCGCCGCCTCGCAGCGGGGCATCGGCCGCGCCACCGCCCATGCTCTCGCCGCTGCCGGCTGGAACATCGCCGTGCTCGACCTCGACGAAGCCGCAGCCAAGGACACCGCAGCTGAGATCACGGACCGGCACCATGTACGCGCTGTCGGACTCGCCTGCGACGTGACCGACGAGGCCGCCGTCGCCACAGCCGTCGACACCCTCAACGCCGACGCACCCCCGATCGGGGCACTGGTCAACAACGCGGGCATCACCTCGCCCACCCCCTTCCTTCAAGTGGACGGCAGCGAGTGGGACCGCATCTTCGCCGTCAACGTCCGCGGGGCTTTCAACATCACCCGCCGGGTCGCCCCCGGGATGACCGAACGCGGCTTCGGCCGCATCGTTTTCCTGTCTTCCGTATCCGCCGAACGAGGCGGAGGCGTCTTCGGCGGCGTCGCCTACTCAGCGGCCAAGGCCGCCCAACTCGGCTTCGCCCGAGCGCTGGCACGCGAGGTCGGACCACACGGAGTCACGGTCAACAGTGTCGCCCCGGGCCTCATCGACACCGACATCACCGGGGGCGCCTTGGAAGGCGAACGCAAAGACACCCTGATCGCCGGCATCCCCGTCGGACGCAACGGTCGTGTCAGCGATGTCGCCGACCTGATCACATATCTGTGCCGCTCCGACTCCGGCTACATCACCGGAGCAACATACGACGTGAACGGCGGATCGCACATCCACTGACTTCCGCTGAACGGACAGAACCTGCCGGAGTCGTCCGGCAGGGAGGAGCGGACGCGAGGCGGCCCTCCGCAGCCCATATTCCACAACGGCCACGGATGCGTTCACCTGGCTCTCAGCCACAGCACGCATACTGCCTGAGAAGCCTTCCGCTTACCCCGCACCGCCGGCGCACGGTGTCACGGCTGGTGTGCGTTCAACGTGCCGACCCGCTCTCCTCCGCTCGGGCCGGCGCCGGTGAACCCGGCTCCCGGAACGGCTTCCAGCAGTTCCCGGGTGTACTCGTGCCGGGGCGAGCGGAGCACCTGCTCGGCCGGGCCCGTCTCGACCACGACGCCGCCCCGCATCACCGTGACGTCGTCGGCGATCAGACGTACGACCCCGAGGTCGTGGGTCACGAACACGTAGCTGAGTCCGAACTCGGCCTGCAGATCGACCAGCAGTTGCAGGATCTGAGCCTGGACCGACACATCGAGGGCGCTCACGGCCTCATCGAGCACGAGGATCCCTGGGTTGAGTGCCAGCGCCCGCGCAATCGCGACCCGCTGCCGCTGACCGCCGGAGAGTTCGCTGGGGAGCCGGTGCAGATGGCTCTCGTCCAGTGCCACCGCCCTGAGCAGCTCGACCACCCGGGCCGTCCGTTCCTGTTTTCCGGTCGCCAGCTTGAAGGCCCGCAGCGGCTCGGCGACGATCTTGCCGACCGTGAACCGCGGATCGAGCGAGGTGAACGGGTTCTGGAAGACGAACTGCAGGTCCCGGCGGATCTCCCGCAGTTGTCCGCGGCCCAGGCCGGTCAGTTCCCGGTTGCCGACGTGCACCGTGCCGCTGTCGGCGGCGGTGAACTGGACCAGGATGCTCGCCAGCGTCGACTTGCCCGCGCCGGACTCTCCGACGATGGCGTGCGTGGTGCCCTTGCGCACGACCAGGTCGGCGCCGTCCAGCGCCCGCAAGTGTCGCCGCCGGCCCCGGCCGCCGCGCAGGTGGTAGCTCTTGGTGAGGGCGCGCGCTCGCAGGATTGGCGAGCTGTCGGTGGGGACCGTCCGCGGGCCTGACGTCGGTTCGAGCCGGCCGGCCTGCCGCGCGGGGGCCGCGTCGAGCAACCGGCGGGTGTAGTCGTGGGTGGTGTTCTCCAGCACCTGGTGTACCGGGCCCTCCTCCACGATCCGGCCGTCCTGCATGACCAGGATCCGGTCCGAGCGGTCCAGTGCGACGCCGAGGTCGTGGGTGATCAGGAGGATGCCGATGCCGAGTTCCTCGCGCAGCCGCACCAGGTGGTCGAGGATCACTTTCTGCACGGTGACGTCGAGTGCGCTGGTCGGTTCGTCGGCCACGATGATCTTCGGCTTGCCCGCCAGCGCGATCGCGATGAGCGCGCGCTGCTTCATGCCGCCGCTGAGCTCGTGGGGGTACTGGTGGAAGACCCGCTCGGCGTCCCCCAGGCCCGCAGTGCGCAGGCTCTCCAGCGCGGCTTCCCGGTGCTCTGCCGCGGTGCGGGCCTCCGGCGCGTTGAACCGGACCGCCTCGATCACCTGCTGCCCGATCTTCTTGACCGGGTTGAGCGAGGTATTGGGGTCCTGGGGGACGAAGCCCACGTAGTTGCCCCGCACCCGGGCCATGCGCTGGTCGCTCCAGCCTGTGACATCGACACCGGAGTATGCGATCGAGCCGGCCCGGATCCGCGCGGCGGGCGGAAGCAGGCCGAGCGCGCCCTGGACCAGGGTGGTCTTGCCCGATCCGGACTCCCCCACGAGCGAGACGAACTCGCCCGGGTCCACGTGCAGATCCGTGCCGCGGACGGCCGGTGTCCACCGGCGGCGCCCCGTCCGGTAGTCGATCGCGAGGTCGGCGATCCGCAGCAGCGGGTCCTGCTTCCCCTCGGGCACGTCCGTCATCGTCGGTGTTCCTTCCGGTACGAGGTGCTGATGCGGTGGGTGGCGATGACGACGAGCGCGAGCGCCAGGCCGGGCATGATCGAGGGCCATGGGTGGGTCGCGACGTAGTCGCGGCCCTCGGCCACCAGCAGGCCCCACTCCGGCAGCGGCGGCGGTGCGCCGTAACCGAGGAACCCGAGCGAGGCGACCGCGAGCACGGCCGTTCCGACCTCAAGCGCGGCCAGCGCGATCACCGAGTTCAGCGAGTTGGGCACGACGTGCCGGAGCAGCACGGCCGTCCGGCCGCCCCCGAGGCCGTACGCCGCCTTGACGTAGTCCTGGTTCACGACCGTGAGCACCTCGGCTCTCATCACCCGCGCGAACGACGCGATGGAGGAGATGCCGACCGCCAGGGCGATGTTCTGCGTGGAGTAGCCCAGGACCGAGACCACCACCATCGCCAGCAGCAGGCTGGGGATCGCCAGGAACACATCGACCAGTCGCATGACGGCGGTGTCGACGATCCCTCCGCTGAAGCCGGCGATCAGCCCGACGACCGTGCCGATACCGAAGGCGATGAGGACGGCCAGCAGGGTCGCGGTCAGGGTGGTGTGCGCGCCGTACACGGTGCGGGCGAACAGGTCACGGCCCAGCCGGTCGGTGCCGAACCAGTGCTCCGCGCTCGGTGGTGCGAAGCTCGCGGCGCTGTCGCCGTCATAAGGGCTGTAGGAGGTGAACAGCCGAGGGGCGAGGGCCCAGCCGATCACGACCAGCACGGTGATCCACGAGGCCACCAGGACCGGCTGCTGCGCTAGTTCACCGAGGCGTCTGAGCGACGCGCGGCCGGAGCGGGGCCGGGCGGGCGGGGCGAGGGTGTCCAGTTCGACGGTCATCACATTCCTCCTCAGGCCGCCCGGGGCGAGCCGGCGGTGAGCGCAGCACGCAGTCGCGGATCCAGCAGCGGGTAGATCAGGTCGACGATCAGGTTGATCACCGCGAAGCTGGCCGCCACGAGCACGACGACCCCCTGCACCAGCGGGACGTCCAGCGTGTTGATCGCGGCCTGGGTCATCCGGCCGATGCCCTGACGGGCGAAGACGGTCTCGGTGATGACCGACCCGGCGATCAGGTTGCCGAAGGTGATGCCGGCGATGGTGAGCGCCGGCACAGTGGCGTTGCGGAAGACGTCACGGACGACGATGACGCCGCGGGTGGCCCCCTTCGCCCAGCTCGTCGTGACGTAGCCGGAGCGGAACTCGGTGGCGAAGCTGCGGACGAGGAGCTGCGCGATCGGCCCCGACACCGGGATGGCCAGAGTGATCACGGGCAGCACGAGGCTCTTCGCGCCGCGGTCGCCGAAGGCCGGGAACCAGCCCAGATGGAACGAGAAGACCTGCAGCATGAGAATGCCGGAGAGGAAGACCGGCACCGAGACCGCGCCCGACGGCAGCGCCTCGATCAGGTTGCGCACCCATGCCCGGCGGGTCGAGGTCGCGATGAGCGCGATCGCGAAGGCGATGAGCAGGGCCAGCAGCAGAGCGCCGGACGCGAGGACGAGGGTGCTCGGCAGCACGTCGAGGATGGTCGCGGTGACCGACCGGCCCGACTGCACGGAGTTGCCGAAGTCGCCGGTCAGCGCGTGTCCCAGGCGGAGGAGGTACTGCAGGAACACCGGTTTGTTGAAGCCGTAGCTCTCCGCCGCCTGCTCGCGGACCTCCGGTGTGACGGTGTTGAGCTCGGCGGGGTCGAAGAGCAGATCCACCGGGTTGGCCGGCAGGACGAACAGCAGCACGAAGGTCAGGGTGAACGCGGCCCAGGTCACGAACAGGGCCCGCCCGACCTTCAGCGCGAGGTAGCGCAGCACGAAGATCCTTCCATCAGGGCGTGCGAGTGGCCGCCGCGCCTCTCGGGGCGCGGCGGCCACGGGACGTCACTTCCCGTTGCCCTTCCAGGCGTTCACGAAGTGGTTGCGGGACTGGGCGTCGAAGATGATCCCGTGGACGTACTTCGCCTGGGCGATCACCTGCGAGGGGTTGTAAACCGGGTTCACCAGCGCGTACTTGTCCAGCAGGAGGTCTTGCGCCGCCTTGGTGTACTGCTTGCGCTCGGCCGGGTCCAGGGTAAGTTCCAGCCGGCCCAGGGTCTTGGTGACCTCGTCGACGTCGACGCCGGTCGAGTCCTCGCCCAGGTAGGAGCCGTTGCCGAGCAGCGGGCTGTACTGGAGGTTGAGGACCGCCGGGTCGTTGCGCGAGCGGTTGGCCGCGGTGATGTTCCAGTCGGTCTTCGCCTTGGCCACGTTGGCCGAGTAGTCCGGGATCGGGACGACGGTGAGCTGCAGGTCGACGCCGATCTTCTTCAGGTCCTGCTGGATCGACTCGTAGGCAGGCTTGTTCACCACCAGGTTGTTGATGCCCAGCAGCTTGACCACGAGCTTCTTGCCGCCCTTCACCCGGATCCCATCCGGGCCCCGCTTCCAGCCGGCCTTCTCCAGGAGCTGTCCTGCCTTCTCCGGGTCGTACGTCAGGACCGAGCCGCTGTAGTCCGCGTATCCGAACACCGACGGCCCGAGGACCGAGGTCGCCACCGAGTAGGAGTCGGTGAGCACCGTCTTCTTGAGCGCCTCCCGGTTCCAGCCGAGCTGGATCGCCTTGCGCACCGCGATGTCATTGGTCGGGAACAACCGGGAGTTGAAGTTGAAGAAGATGGAGGTGCCGGACACCGCCCGGTGGATGATCTCGAACCCCTGGTCGGCCAGTGACTTCTCGTCCGTGGTACCCACGTCGAGCGTGGCGTCGATCGCGCCGGAGGTCAGCGAGCCGGTCCGGACGCTGGCCTCCGGGATCGTGTTGAACACGATCTTGTTCAGGTACGCCTCGCCCTGATGCTTGAGCGCCGGCGGGGACCAGTTGTAGCCCTTGCGCTTCACCAGGACGGTACTGACCTGCGGCTTCCACGACCGGTACACGAACGGGCCGGTGCCGATCACCTTCTTCGGATCCGTCCGCTGCTCGACGCTCAGCTTCAGCGTGGAGAGCGACAGGAAGCCGGGCTGGGCGTTGGCGGTGAAGGACGAGGCCTGGAGGAAGCTCGCGAGGGGCTTCTCGAAGCGGATGACGGCGGTGTACTTGTCGGGGGTCCGGGTCTCGATGTAACCGGGCAGCAGGGTGGCGCCGTTGGGGAGGATGCCGAGCTTCTGGTCGCCGTGCACGTACTGATCGAAGTTGGCCTTGACCACCGCGGAGTCGAACGGCGTGCCGTCGCTGAAGGTGACATCCGTCCGCAGGTGGAACGTGAACTCGGTCAGGTCCTTGTTGTAGTCCCACGACTTCGCCAGCCATGGCGTGATCTCGCCGGTGTCCGGGTCCTGCCAGGTCAGCTTGTCGGTGATGTTGTTGCCGATGAGCGACTCGGCGTAGTTGGTGCCCCATTGCGGGTCCGGGCTGCGCTGGTAGTCGATCAGCGCGAACTGCAGGGTGCCGCCGCGGACGGGCTTGCCGTCGCCGGCAGCCTGGTTGCCGGAGCGGCCGCCGCGGGTGAGGGCGAAGGCGCTCACGGCGATGAGGAGGACGACGGCGACACCGGCGACCCAGGGCCACTTCTTCCGTCTGGGCGCGGCTCGTTCGATGGAACTGCCAAGGTCGGACATCATTTTCCTCGTGACGAATGGACGGGTGACAGCGGGCTCGGCGTGGGGTGGGGCGTTGGCTCACGAGCCCTGGAGGGGACGCCAGCCGAGCAGCGGCGCGACCTCCTGGGCGGTGGTGGCGAGCAGGCGTAGGTGCTCGTCGTACTCGGGGACACCAGGGACGAAACTGACGAGCAGATCGGTGACGTGGGCGAGGGACGGGTCGGCGGCGAGGGACTCGGCGACGGCCTCGGACGGCCCTAGCAGGGACCGGTCGCGCTCCAGGTACTCCTGCACGCCGAGCTCGGCGGCCTCACGGCGTTGGGCAGCCCATGACTGCCACCGGCGCACACCGGGTGTGACGGCGCGGATCGCACTGGCCCGGTCGGGATGGGGATAAACCGCGCGTGAGATCTGGACCCGCGGCTCGTGGCCCGCCCCGGCCGCGGCCTCGCGGTACGCGGCGACGATGTCGGCCTGCCGCCGGGCGGTCTGCCGGCCGGGCCAGTCGCCGGCCCGGGAGAGCTGCAGCCCGTCGCCGGCCTTCGCGGCGGCAACGGCCGCGTCGACGGCCCGCGTCGGCTCACCTGTGGTCGCCTGCCACAGCCGCCGCCGCACACCGGCACCCGGTGGGTGAAGCACCTCCCCGGCGCTGTTGACCGGTCGTCCTTCGAGGATCCCGTGCAGTCTCGCCACGCTCTCGTCGAAGAGCCCGTACCGGTCCTCGATGCTGCGGCCGAATGCCTCCCAGGCGGTCGGGAACGGACCTGAGCCGACACCGAGTTCGAGCCGCCCACCGCTGAGCTCGTCGAGCAGGGCCGCGTCCTCGGCGACGGTCAAAGGGTCCGCGAGCGGCAGGACGAGCACACCGGTGCCGAGCCGGATCCGGGTGGTGTGCTCGGCGATCGCGGCCAGCAGCACGAGCGGGGCGGAGACATGCTCGTTCCCCTGGCGGAAGTGGCGGTGGATGACCCAGCCCGAGTCGTACCCGAGTCGTTCGGCGGCCACGAACAGGTCGATGGCCTGGCGGTACGCCGCGGCAGGGGTGAGGTCCGAGTCGAGGTGGAGCAGGAAGCCGAGCCGGAAGGGCCGGCCGTCCGCCGCTCCGGCTCCCACCGCACCCGCCGTCTCGGTCACGGGCACCGGCCCCGTGGTCGCCATACTGGTCGATGCCTCGGTCGGGGACGTCATGGACGCCTTGCTCATGGTGCTCCTTCGGGAAGTCGGCGACCGCCGCCGGCCATGGGGGTGCGGCGCGTCGACGCGCCCGCGGCCGGTGTCGCCCCTGGGCGCGGTGAGATGTGGGGTGGTGTGGGCCTTCCGCCGGATCGCGGCAGAACGGATCACAACAGGTGCGTCCGCGGAGGCCGGTGGTCAGCCCACCGTCCGCTTCGACGCTGTCGTCAGGGGAGAAGTACCGCCGACCGGTCCGCTGGGACCAGGGCCGCGCCGGTACTCAAGACGGGGCGGACGATCGAAGACGGTCGTCCAGGGTGTGGATCACGCCACGCGGGTCGTCAACACCGCGCGCTGGAAACCCTGAGCAGGTCGACACAGCGCTCGCTGGTCAGCAAAGGGTCCAGGAGGCTCATGGGGACTGAGTCTGTGGCGGACCGGTATTCCTTGTCAAGCAGTGTCTTGAACCCCGAACACCCGTCCCTGACTGGGGTGTTGGGCCGGGAGAACGCGTTCGGCGGCCTCATGCGGATCACCTGTCCGCTCGGTGCTGATGGTGCGCGAGCGGCACCAGGGCAACGGCCGCGACAGCCGTGACCGAGCCCAGCAGGATCAGGAACCGCCAGTTCTCCAGCCACGCGGCGACCAGCGGCATGCCCGCACGAGCGAATGCCATGGGCACCGCGGTGACGGCCATGATGCTCGCGAACCGCGTGACCCCGAAGGTGCCGGCCACGACCGACGGCCGGGCGACCACGCTGATCCCGTAGCCGAGTCCGAAGGCCATGATGCACAGCACCGTGGGCAGGATGGACGCGCCGGCAGATGGCAGCAGGAGCAACCCGAGTGCCTGCGCGGCGAAGGAGAACATCGTCACGGGCAGCATGCCGAATCGCGCCGACAGCGGTGCCAGTGCCAGGCGCGAGGTGAGCTGCAGGACACCGACGGCGAGCGGCAGTGTCGAAGCCGTGTGCGCGCTGAAGCCGACGTTCTGGAAGTAGGTCACCATCATGACCAGGAAGCCGGACGTGGTGCCGGCCTGAGCGACGAATGAGACCAGCAGCAGCCAGAATCGCGCTGTCCTGATCGCGTCGCCCAGTTGGAACCCGGTGCGTTTGGTGATCCGGCTGTGGTGGGTGGCACGCCCCGGTACGGCCCACAGGTGCGCGGGGATGACGATGAGCGTCATGGCGATCGCCAGCACCTGGAGTGTGGTGCGCCACCCGAGCCCGCCCTGCAGCCACCCGATGAGCGGGTAGAAGAAGCTCGTCAGGAAGCCCGTGATCATGGTGATGGTCACGATGGCACCGTCGCGGCGGCCCTTCGGGGTGGCGACCACCACGACAGCGAACGCCGCATCGTACGTCGACACGCCAGACATCCGTAGCCCAGGGTCTGGGTGATCGCGAAGATGACCACCAGCCACTGGCCTTCCGACGTGCCGGGACGGAGAGCGTGCCGCTGGGCCTCAGGGGCCGTGCGCACGGTCATCTGGGCATCAGCATCTGAGCAGTTCCTTCCTTGGCATCAACCGTACGACGGCGGACCGTCACGTGCGGATCTGTGGGAGCCCGGGGCCGAGTCGCCCCGGGCCGCCCCGTGCGGACGTTCTGAGCCGCCCCGGCGGTGTCAGCCGCGCCGGACCGTTCCGTGCACGCCGTACTCGTCGATGACGGCGAGCTCGTCGTCGGTGAGCTCCGGGCCGTTCAGCGCCCCCAGGTTGTGGTCGAGCTGCTCCTTGGAGCTGGCGCCGATCAGCGCCGAGGTCACGGCGGGGTTGCGCAGCACCCACTGCAGGGCGAGCTGGGCCAGCGACTGGCTGCGGTCCTCGGCGAGCTTGTTCAGCTGCGCCGTGCGGTGCCGGTAGGTCTCGTCGATCTGGTCGGGCTTGAGGAAGTCACTGTTCTGGGCGCGGGCACCGTCCGGGATGGTCTCCAGGTACTTGTTGGTGAGCAGTCCCTGGGCCAGCGGCGAGTAGACGATGAGACCGAAGCCCTCCTTGACAGCCAGGTCGGCGAGGCCGTTCCGGTCGATGCTGCGGTCGTAGAGGGAGTAGCGCGGCTGGTGGATGAGCAGCGGCACGCCCTCGGCCCTGAGCAGCCGGGCGATGGCCTCGGCGCGGTCGGGCTGGTAGTTGGAGATGCCGACGTACAGGGCCTTGCCCGACCTGACGGCCGTGGCGAGCGCGCTCGCGGTCTCCTCCAGCGGCGTCGTCTCGTCTGGGGTGTGGTGGTAGAAGATGTCGATGTAGTCGGTGCCGAGGTCGCGCAGGCTCAGCTCCAGCGAGGTCAGCAGCGCCTTGCGGCTGCCGCCTCGGAGGTTCGGGTTGGGCCCGAAGACGCCGCCGGCCTTGCTGGACAGGATCAGCTCATGGCGGTAGGGCGCCAGCTCCCGGCGCAGCACCCGGCCGAAGGTCTGCTCGGCGGCGCGGTGCGGCGGGCCGTAGCGGTTGGCGTTGTCGATGTGGGTGATGCCCAGGTCGAACGCGTGCAGGATGATGTCGCGCTGGGTGTCGTAGGCGTAATCGGCGCCGAACTTCTGCCACAGGCCCAGGGAGAGGGCGGGAAGGTCGAGCCCGGATTGCCCGGTGCGGCGGTAGGGCAGGGAGTCGTAACGGTTGTCGGCCGCCTTGAAGACGTCCTCGTAGTTCGGGTACTGCTCGCTCATCAGGTGCTCTCTTGTCGGATTCGTCGGGGCTTGCGTGAAGGGGTGGGCGGGAAGTCAGCGGCGCAGCACGGCCGGCTGCAGCGAGGGGGTGTCGCGGCCGGTGTCGCGCTCCAGGAACTGGGTGCCGGGGTCGACGATCTCGTCGATGGCGTCCAGGATCTCGGGGCTCAACTCGACCGTGGCGGCCTTCAGGTAGGTCTCCAGGTGGGCCTGGGTGCGGGGCCCGATGATCACGCTGCTGACCGCCGGGTGGTTGAGTGCGAAGGCGACCGCCAGCTCGGTCAGCGTCAGGCCGTTGTCCTCGGCCAGCGTGGCGAGCGCGTCGGCGGCGGCGAGCTTGCGCTGGTTGCGCTTGAGTGAGATGTCGAAGCGGCCCGCGATCAGCTCGGCACGGGCCGACTGAGGCTGCTCGCCGCCGATGCGGTACTTGCCCGACAGCCAGCCGGCGGCCAGCGGGCCATAGGAGAGGACACCCTCGCCGTACTTCCGGACCGTCGGGAAGACTTCGCGCTCGACCCCGCGGACGAGCAGGGAGTACGGCGCCTGTTCGGTGTGCGGGGCGATGAGGCCGTGCTTCTCGGCCAGCCAGTGCGCTTCGACCTTCTGGTGAGCCGGGAAGACCGAGGTGCCGTAGTAGCGGATCTTGCCTTGCCGGATCAGGTCGTCGAGCGTTCGGATGGTCTCCAGCAGATCAGTGTGCTCGTCGGGCCGGTGTGCCTGGTAGAGGTCGATGTGGTCGGTGCCGAGGCGGCGCAGGCTGTTCTCGACGGCCTTGACGATCCACCGGCGGCTGTTGCCGGCGTGCTGGGGGTTGTCGCCGACCTGGCCGTGGAACTTGGTGGCCAGGAAGAGGTCGTCGCGGCGGTGCTTGATGGCCTTGCCGACGATCTCCTCGCTGGCGCCGTCGCCGTAGACGTCAGCGGTGTCGACGACGTTGATCCCCGCGTCGAGCGCGGCCCCGATGATCTCCAGGCTCTCCTTCTCCTGAGTCCAGCGGCCGAAGTTCATGGTGCCGAGGGCGAGCGGTGAGACGCGGACGCCGGTCCGGCCGAGGTAACGGGTCAAGCCGATGGTCATGGGTGTGGTGATTCCTCTCGGGGACGGTCAGAAGAGGCCGGTGGTCGGGGGCTCGGCGACGCCGAGCCGGAAGGCCCCGGCGACGGCGAGCTTCCAGTCACGGGGGTTGTGGTTGGCGATGACGCGGGCATTCCGCCAGTGGCGGTCGTAGCCCCACTCGCGGTTGGTGAGGGTGCCGCCGCCTACATCGAAGAGCAGCGGCGCGGCCGAGAGGGCCGCGTCGATGGCGATGACCGAGGCCTCCGCGACGGCGACCGCGGCGCGGGCACCGCCGCGGTGCGCTTCCTCGCCGTGCAGGCCGCGCACCGAGTCGAGTTCCTCCGCGGCGAGCAGGACGGCTGAGCGCGCCGCGCGGGCGTACGCCGATATCTCCCCGACGCGGCGCCGGATGTAGGGGTCGTCGACGCTCTTGTCGGCCGAACTGTGCTTGATGGGCCGGGCCTTCTCCCGCACCCACCACAGCGCGTCGTCGAGGACCCGGGCGGCGATGCCCGCCTCGATCGCCGCGAGGTGCAGCTGGGGATAGCTGCCCTGCCACGGGTTGTCCGCGACCGGTGAGTCCGCGGCGGCCAGGACCGCCTCGTCGTCGCCGGCCAGGACGTCGGTCAGGCGGGTGGTGCCGCTGGCGGTGAGCCGCTGACCGACCGCGTCGAAGTCGTCGAGGCGCTCGACGCCCTCGCGGTCGACGGGCACCGTGAACCGCAGGAGCGTACCCTCCGGAGTCTTCGCCGTCCCACCGAACCAGTCGGCGTACAGCCCGCCGGTGGAGTAGTACTTCTCGCCGTTCAGCACCCATTGATTGCCGTTGTGCACGGCGGTGGTGTTCACCGACCCACTGGCGCCTCCGCTCCGCTCGTTCGAGGTGCCGGCCAGGATGTGCCCGCGCCGGAGCCGACTCAGCGTCTCGTCGCGGTGCGGGGTGTCCGGCCGGGACGTCACGGCCCACGCGGTCATGAAGGTGGAGCGCAGCGCCTGGGCGACGTTCGAGTCGGCACGCGCGATCTCGATGACGACCTCCACGGCCTCCCGCAGGGAGCCTCCCGCGCCGCCCTCCTCGTGCGGCACCACAGCCAGGGCGACGCCCGCACGGGCCAGGGCACGCACGTCGTCGAAGGGGTGGTCGCGCGTTGCCTCGCGTTCCGCGGCGGAAGCGGCCAGCCGCGCGAGGATCGGCGCGATCGCGGTACGGATCCGGGCGACGGTCAGCGGCTCGGCGGGAGCCGACGGACTCCCCGGCACGGCGTCTGCGACATCCAGAGTCATGAGGGCCTTCCGAGTGGTATTCAAGTCGTTGATCGCGGTCGTCATCAGGCCGGACTCGCGGCGGGCCGCTGGCCGGCCGGCTGGAGTCCCGGCACTGGCAGGCCCAGCCGGTCGCGCAGCGTGCCCTCCGGGTACTCCCGGTGGAACAGGCCACGCTCCTTGAGGATCGGCACCACCCGGGTGGCGAAGCGTTCGAGGTCGACGCGTGTGTCGGCGAACATCACCGTGAAGCCGTCGGCGGCTCCTCGGCGCCACCACGACTCCAGGTCGTCGGCGATGTGCTCCGGCGAACCGACGACCAGCCGGTGGGTGCCGATGCCGGCGGTGTGGGCCACCAGCTCGCGCAGCGTGCGCGGGCCCTCGGCGAGTACGGCACGGGTGTTGTTGTACAGGCCGATCGAGAAGGCCTTGAGGTTCGGCTCGGCCGGCACGTCCTCCAGCCGGATGACGTCGTCGGGCCCGAAGGCGTCGGCCTGCAGGCCGAGCGACGACAGGACCACCGACACCAGGTACTCCACCGGGGGCAGCGTGGCGTTGAGTTCGTCGTGGCGGCGCTTGGCGTCCTCCTCGTCGGTGCCGACCAGCACGATGAGGCCGAGCGAGTACTTGATGCTGTCGGCGTCCCGGCCGTGTGCCCGCGCGCGTGCGCGGATGTCATCACGCGAGGCCTTGGCCTTGGCCACGGTGTGGCCGGCGGCGAACACGACGTCGGCGTACTGGGCGGCCAGTTCGAGGCCGGCCGGCGTCTCGCCCGCCTGGGAGATGACGGGGCGCACCTGCGGCGAGGTGGGCACCGGCAGGGGGCCGGCGACGTCGAAGAACTCGCCGTGGTGGTCGATGGCGTGGATGCGGCTCGGGTCGCCGAACTGCCCGGTGGACTTGTCGGCGACGATCGCGCCGGGCTCCCACGCCTCCCACAGCCGCGTGATGACCTCCAGGAACTCGTGCGCCCGGCGGTAACGGGCGTCGCGGTCGGGGTGGGCGGCCGTCCCGAAGTTCGCGGCGGCCGCTGGGTTGCCCGTGGTCACCACGTTGAGTGCGGCACGGCCCTTGCTGAGGTGGTCGAGGCTCTGGAGGCGCCGGGCCAGGCTGTAGGGCGTGCTGTAGGTCGTCGATACGGTCGGCAGCAGACCGATCCGTTCGGTGGCGCCGGCGATCACGGCCAGCAGGGTGAATCCGTCGAGGCCGCCCGAGGTCCCGGTCGCGATCTCGGGCCCGAGCGCGGGACTGTCGCCCTGGAACACGGCGTCGATGCCGGCCTCTTCGGCGATCTTTGCCAGGCGCACGTAGTGGCCGGCATCGAGGTAGGCGTGCGGGTCGGCTTCGGCCAGCCGCCAGGCGGCGCGGTAGTGGCCGGGCGACATCAGGGAGAAGTTGAGGTGGAACTGGTCGCTGCTCATGGAAGGCTCCGGATGGTTGGGCGGCGGAACGGGTGAACCGGGCGGCCCGGGACGGTGGTCAGCGGGAGGGCAGGTAGCGGCGTTCGAGGAGGTCGCGGAGCCTGTCGCGACCGCCCAGACTGGCAGCGCCGGCGAGCCGGGCCAGGACGCGTTCCGTCCACGCGCCGGTGAGCCCGTGGGCGCGGTTGTAGGCGGCCAGGCGCTCGTCGTACGCCGGCAGGTCGGCGTCGGCCCTGACGGCGTCGTAGGTCTCGCGGTGCAGGACGGCGGTCTGCGGGAGGCGGGGCTTGACGTCGGCGTCCTCGGTGGGGTCGGGGTGCCCGACCGCGAGCCCGAAGACGGCCACGCTGTGCGGCGGCAGGCCCAGTTCCTCGGCGAACTCCTCGGGGTGGTCACGGACCGCGCCCACGAAGACCGATCCCAGGCCGAGTGACTCCAACGCCACGACCGCGTTCTGGGCGGCCAGCGCGGTGTCGATGACGCCGAGCAGCGTGGCCTCCAGGTAGATCGTGGCACCGAGCGGCTTGCTGTCACGCTCCGCCAGGCGGTGGCTGCGGTCGAGGTCGGCCACCCAGACCAGGAACAGTGGCGCCTCGACGATGAACTCCTGTCGCGCCGCCAGGTCCGACAGCCGCCGCTTGCGCTCCGGGTCTGTCACCGCGATGACGCTCCATGCCTGCAGGTTCGAGGACGTCGACGCCGAGGACGCCGCGGCGACGACGGCCCGCAGTTGCTCTTCGGTGACGGGCGTCGGCAGGAACGCGCGCACCGAGCGGTGACGCAGCTGGTGCTCGATGACCGGTGAGGTCGCTCCGAGGACGAAGTCCGGGTCGCCGTAGCGGATACCAGCCGGGTTGATCGTTGAGGTGTCGGTGAGGCTCATCTGCGCGGGCTCTTTTCAGGGGGAAACGGGAACGGGTGACGTCGTGGCGCTCAGCGGGTGCCGTCGAGCGCTCGGAGCTTGGGCAGCAGCTCGTCGCCGACGCGGCTGATCTCCCGCTTGTAGGGCGTGTCCGACAGGACGAAGTGCGAGATGCCGAGCTCCCGGTAGCGCTGCAGCGCCTGCGCGACCTCGTCGGCCGAACCGACCAGCCAGGTGGTGCCCGCTCCGCCGCCGCCCACCGTGCCGGGCGTGGTGTAGAGGCAGGTGTCGAGCACCTCGCCACGTTCGGCGAGTTCGAACAGACGCCGCTGGCCCACCGCGGTCCTCCGGTTGCCGACGGCGGCCCAGCCGGGTCCGGTCTCACCCTTCCCGGTCTTCCTCGCCATCTCCTCGACCTTGGCCTCGGCGTCGCGCCACGCCTCCTCGGACGTGTCACGGACGAGTGTGGTGATGCGCAGGCCGAACTCCAGCGGCTTGTGCCTGCGCTCTACCTCGCCCTCCAGCTTCTTCAGCCGCTCGATGCGTTCGGCCAGGCCCTCCAGCGGCTCGCCCCAGAACAACTGCACGTCCGCCTCGGCGGCCGACACGCGCTCGGCGGGCTCGGACGCGCCGCCGAAGTAGAGGGTGGGGTGCCGGTCGGGATAGCCGTCGGGGCGCGGCAGCACGGTGGAGTTCTCGACGGCGAAGTGCTCGCCCTTGTAGGTGACGTTCTCCTCCGTCCACAGGCGCCGGACCAGCTGGACGAACTCGCGGGTGCGCTCGTAGCGGTTGGCCGGGTCGGTGGTGTAGTCGCCGTAGGCCGCGAGGTTGTCCAGGCCGCTGACGATGTTGACCAGCACCCGGCCGCCGCTCAGGTGGTCGAGGGTGGCGGCAGAGCTCGCGAAGTGCGCAGGCTGCCAATAGCCGGGCCGCACGGCGATCAGCGGCTTGAAGGTCGTGGTCCGGGCGGCCAGCGAGGCGCCCAGCGTGAAGGTGTCGGGGCGGCCCCAGCCGGTGCCCAGCAGCGCGCCCTCCCAGCCGTGGTCCTCGGCGGTGCGGGCCAGGTCGGCGGAGTAGCCGAGGGTGCCCCAGCCTTGGTCGCCGCTGGTGTCGTCGCCGCGGTGGCCGGGCTCGATCTGGTTGGGTATGTACCACAGGTAGCTCATGTCGGTGTCCTGTCTCGGGTGGCGTCTCAGGGAAGCCGGGGAACACTGTCGGTGATCGCGTCGAGCTGCGCGGTGCGCACTGCCCTGGTCTGTCCCTGCACCTGAAGGAACAGAGCGGAGCGGGCATGCAGCTGTGCGGTGTTGTCCGCGGGCAAGCCCCGGCCGGCGCGAGCCACCATGAGGGCGCGGCTGAGCGTTGTCAGGGCCTCACCGGCGCGGATCTTGAGGGAGAGCCGTTCCGCGAGCGAGGCATCGGGGTCACCGCCATCGAGCACCGCGTCCGCCAGCCCATACGCTCGGGCCCGCAGGCCCCGCAGATACGGGAGCCAGGCCTCGGCGACGCCGGTACCGTGCGGTTCGCCGGCGATCTCATCGAGGATGCGCCTGCCCAGCCCGAAGAACTGAGAGCCGGCGTTGCCGGCGGTGGAGACGTCACTGTGCTGCCATTCGGCCAGGGGCTTTACGGTAAGCACGTAGGCGTCCGGGACGACCGCGTCGAGGATGCGGACGCGCTCGGTGCGACTGCCGGACAGTGCCTGGAGTGCCAGCGGCGTCGCGCGGTAGTGCTCGTCGATCGGGACGAGGGCCAGGATGACCTGCTCGGACTCAGGGTCGACCGCGGCGAGGACAGCGGCCTCGTTGAGGCCCCAGCCGCTGAACCACGAGACCGTGCCGCTCACCGTCCATCCGTCGCGGGAGCGCCGCGCGGTCAGATTGCCGGTCGGGTAGCGGCGCACGTCGCTCAGTGCCGCACCGATCAGCAACTCACCGCGCAGCACCGGCTCGGCCAGGGGGTGGGATGCGCCCGCCGCGGAGTTCAGCGTGCCGGCGACGCGCGCGACGGTCGGGGCGTGCTGGGCCCAGATCAGCCACACATTGAGGTCGGCGTAGGCGAGCAACTCGTGCAGCCGGCGGTCGGCGTAGCGGTCCAGGCCGGCGCCGCCGAACTCCGGGGGCGCCAGGTGGTTGAGCAGACCCAGGCCGCGGAGGTCTTCGATCGTTTCCCGTGAGACGTGCTCGCGGTCGGTCCGAAGCGCCGCGGGTGCCAGCTTCTCCAGGGCGTACTTCTTCGTGCGGGCTACCAGTGGTCGCTCGTCGGCGGCGTCGACCGCTGCGGCGGCGGTCGTGGTTGGGGCGGTCGTGGCTGGGGTGTTTGTCTCCCCAACGGCTGCTTGGGCCGGCATCAGCCGCACCTCCAGAACTGTGACGTGGGTCCTCATGGGACGCGTGGGGGTCAGCCGCGTGCGCTGCGACGCCTCAGGCAGACGGCGTCAGCGAGAAGGCGCTGCGCAGTGTCGCGTCGGTGCTCGGGGCGAGGGCCGGCAGGACGTCCGCGATCAGGGCCAGCACCTCGTCCTTGCCGCCTGCGGCCACGAGCTCGACGCCGTCCAGCCCGTGCTCGGCCACGAGGGCCGGCACCGTGGCCGCCGCCGTCTCCGGCTCGGTCACGTCGACGCGGACGATGAGCGCGGCGCTCCGGCGCCGCCGGCCCGCTCGCGCCAGGGCGGCGGACAGATCGGCATCCGCCGTCGGCACCGACTTCCGGTCGACGACAACGACGTCGGCGTTGCGGGCGATGACGTCCCAGCCGAGGATGTCCACATCGTCGGCGACGAGCAGCGGACCGCCCTGGGGCGAGGCGGGGCCGTCCAGCGGCCCGGCCACCCGGTAGTAGTCACCCTCGAAGTCGAGCGGCTTGATGAGGGTCTGCTCGGCGAAGACCTCGCCGTCCTGGTCGCCGACGAGCGCCGCGGGCGGGAAGGACGTCCACAGGCCCTTGAGGATCTGGGCGTACTCGTCCCAGCGAGCCGACCGGTCGCTGCCCGGCTTCTGGGCGACCGGGTCGCTGACCTCGTCCCCGTCGCCGGCGCGCAGGGCGAGCGCCGCACGCCCACCGGTGGCCCGGTCGAACGAGTTCGAGCGGCGGGCGAGGTTCGTCGGCGCGTTGTGGCTCGTCGAAGCCTCCAGGATCCAGCCGAGATTCGACTGCGGAGCGGCATCCGTACCGGCCAGGTACGAGGCGATGACCGAGGCGTCCAGGGTCTGGCCCGGCGCGCCGTCGAGAACGCGGATCGCTGTGGCCCCGGCGTCCGTGGCGGCCTTTGTGATGTCGGCGGCGTCGGAGGGCGAGATGGTGGTGCCGACCACGAGGTCGACGATGACGATGCTCATCAGGTGTTCTCTCCTGCTCAGCGTGCGGTATCGAGCGTCTGCTCGGACACGTCGAACGCAATGGGGGCCGGCGGGATCGTGAAGCCGAGGTGACCGCGCAGCGTGTCCGCCTCGTATTCCTTGCGGAACAAGCCGCGGCTCTGGAGTTCGGGGATCACACCGTCGACGAAGTGGTCGAAGCCGGACGGCAGGACGTCGGGCATGACGTTGAAGCCGTCGGCGGCGCCGTAACGGAACCAGTGCTCGATGTCGTCGGCGATCTGCTCAGGTGTGCCGACGACGATGCGGTGGCCGTTGCTGCCGGAGAGCCGGCGAAGCAGTCGGCGCAGCGTCGGCTGCTCCTTCTCGATGATCGCGCGCACGATCTTGTAGAAACTCTGCGAGCCGCCGGCCTCGTCCGGGTCGGTCAACAGCTCCTGCGGAATCGGCTGGTCGAGGTCGAGGTCATCGAGCGAGAAGCCGAGCTGAGCCGCGAGCCGGGTACGGCCGTACGCCAGCGGCAGCAGGTCGTCGAGCAGCTCCCGGCGCTTGCGTGCCTCCTCCTCCGTGCTGCCTACGACCGTGGAAAGGCCCGGCAGAATCACGATGTCCTCCGGACGGCGCCCGAACTGAATGGTCCCGGCGCGGATCTCGTCGCGGAAGACCTTGGCGTCGTCGATGTCCTGGGAAGCGGAGAAGACGACCTCGCCGACCCGGGAGGCGAGCCGCTTGCCGTCGCTTGAGCCGCCGGCCTGCACCACCACAGGACGGCCCTGCGGCGAGGCGAACTCCTCGCGCCCGGCCCACTGGGCCACGACTCGCTCGGTGAAGTCGCCGGCCCGGCGGTAGCGCAGCGCGTGGTCGGGCTCCTCGTCACGGCCGAAGTTACGAGCTGCGGCGGAGCCGGCCGTGGTCACGACGTTCCAGCCGACCCGACCGCCGCTGATGTGGTCGAGGTCACCGATGCGGCGAGCCAGCTCGATCGGGTCGTTGTAACTGGAGGACAGGGTGCCGATGAGGCCGACGCGCTCGGTCTGGGCTGCGATGCGCGCCAGCACGGTCGAGGGCTCGAAGTTGTTGCCGGGACGGTGACGAATGATCGGCTCGATGACCGGGCCGTCAGCCAGGAAGACGGCGTCGAGTGCGGCCGCTTCGGCCTTCTTGGCGATCGATGTGTAGTGGTCGATCGAGTAGGCGGCGAGCGGGTCGCTGCCGGGCAGGCGCCAGGCGCCGCCGAAGACACCCGAGTTCAGGATGTTGACGTTGATGTGGAGCTGGTTGGCCATGCGGACCTCTCAGTTGTCGGCGGCCGCCGATGCGCGGCCCCTGTCATAGCCGTTGACTGGCTCGGCGCCGTTGATGACGTGGTCGCCGATCACGCGCGGCTTGTAGATGACGGGGTTGTGCGAGGCCAGCGTGCGGGCGTTGCGCCAGTGCCGATCCAGATGCGCCCGCTGGCGTACGGTGGAGGAACCGCCGGCGTGGAAGGCCAGGTTCGCTGCCTCCAGAACGATGTCGATGAGCGCGACCTGGGCAGCCGAGGTCTCGATGTAGGCCTGGGCGAAGGCCTCCGGGGTGTCGGCGGTCTCGGCGCTCTCCAATGCCTCGGACACCTTGCGCAGCACGGCGTCTGCGGTGAACCGGTGCGCATACAGGCGCCCCACCACTCCGAGTACGTCGGGGTCCTGCGTGGCCTTGTCGGACAGGGCGTGGAGACTGGTGCGGCTGCGCCCCCGCACCACGGCGGAGGTCTCGGCCACAAGGCTGCGGGCGATGCCCGTCAAGTTGGCCAGGTGCACCAGCTGCACGAAGGAGTTGAGCGAACGCAGGTCTTCCTTGTAGCGGCCCAGTTCGCCGTGGTCCGCGACCGGCACCCGGTCGAAGACCGTCGTGCCGCTGCCCGTCAGACGCTGCCCGATGCCGTCCCAGTCGTCGAGGTGGGCGACGCCAGGGTGCCGGGCGGGGACCACGGCGAACCAGCGGTTGCCCTCGTCGTCCGCGACCGCGACGCGGATGTAGTCGGCGTACAGCGACCCCGTCGAATAGAACTTCGTGCCCGAGACGAGATGCCGCCCATCGACGGACTCGACCTTCGTCGTGGTCGCGAAGGGCGCTCCGTCGAGTTCTGACTGCGCGTTGCCCAAGACGGCGCCCGCGGCCACCTTGCGCAGCCAATGGGCTGCGGTCTCCTGGTCTTCGGCGTGGCGCAGAATCTCGACCGTGGTGAAGTGACCACGCAAGATCTGCGGCACATTGGAGTCGGCTTCGCCTGCCTGTGCAAGCAGCTCGAACAGCGTCGGGAGGTCCACGCCGAAGCCGCCGAGCTCGACCGGCACCCGCAGTCGGCCGAAGCCGGCGTCCGTGAGGGCCCGGACAAGGTCGATGGGGTTGTCATGGCTGAGATCCCGCTCCCCTGCTCCTTCGGCAAACTCCGTGAAGACCGTGTCGAACGCGGCCCGCGCCTCCCGGAGGGAGGTTGCGGCAACAGTGGTGTTCATGATCCTCGATCGTTAGAGGTGGACGAGTTTCTGGCCGGCGGTCGCCGCCAGCAGCTTCTGCGTGTACGGCGACGACGGCCGGCTGAAGACGTCGTCGACGGACCCCTGCTCGACGATCTGCCCGTTCTGCATGACTGCCACGTGATCCGAGATCGCCCGCACGACCGCCAGATCATGCGAGATGAAGACGTAGGTCAGACCGCGCCCCTTCTGGAGGTTCTCCAGCAACTGAAGGATCTGCGCCGCGACCGAGACGTCGAGCGCCGAGATGGGCTCGTCGAGCACCAGGATCTTTGGCTCGACCACGAGCGCTCGGGCGATGGCGACGCGCTGGCGCTGGCCGCCCGAAAGCTCCGCCGGGTGCAGGTCGGCGAATGACGGCGGCAGCGCAGCCGCCTCAAGTGCCGCCACGATCCGGTCGCGGTTGGCCTTCTTTCGCTTCCAAGGCGGTTGCGGGGGCTGGAAGGCGCGCAGTGGCTCCTCAACGACATCGAACACGTCGAATCGCGGGTCGAAGGACGAGTACGGGTTCTGGTAGACGATCTGGATGTCCTGGCGCAGCGGCCGGTACCCGCGCCGGTCGAGCTGGGTGATGTCCTTGCCGAGCACGGACACGGAACCCGAGGTTGCTTCCGTGAGTCCCAGGAGCACGCGGGCCGTCGTCGACTTGCCGCTGCCGGATTCGCCGACGATCGAGAACGTCTCGCCATGGCGTACCTCGAACGACGTCCCGGCAACCGCGTCGATGTCGCCGTACGACTTGTGCAGGTCCGTGACGGTGATGACCGGCTCGCGCTTCTCGACCGCTGCGACATCGCGGACGGGCACCGTGATCCGTGACGGCACCGCCCCGACGAGCTGCTTGGTGTACGGGTGCCGCGGGGCGTCGAAGATCTGGTCGGGGGTGCCGACCTCCACGAGCCGACCGCGCTCCATGACGCCGATCTGGTCAGCACGGTCGGCGGCGACCCCGAGGTCATGGGTGACCAGAACGACAGCCGTCCGGCTGCGGCGACTCAGGTCACTGATGAGGTCGAGTACCTGCTTCTGGACGGTGGCGTCCAGGCCCGAGGTCGGCTCATCGGCGATGATCAGGTCGGGCTCGCCGGCGATCGCGGAGGCGATCAGTACGCGCTGCTTCATGCCGCCCGACAGCTCGTGCGGGTACTGGCGATACCGAAACTCGACATCACGGAAGCCGACGGTCTCCAACAGCTCATGGACCTTCTGCCGGCGCTGCGCGGCGTCGATGTCGCTGTGCAGCGACAGTGTGTCCTCGACCTGCTCGCCCACACGGCGCAGCGGGTCAAGCGAAACGGTCGGATCCTGCGGGATCAGGCTGATGGCACGGCCCCGCAAGGAGCGCCAGCCTTTCGGCGACAGCCCGGTCAGCACCTGGTCACGGAACGTGATCTTGCCGCCGGTGACATGCCCGTTCTCCGGCAGCAGCCCGAGGATGGCATGGCCGGTGGTGGTCTTGCCCGAACCCGACTCGCCGACGAGCGCCATCACCTCACCTGGGGCGATACTGAAGCTGACGTCATGCAGGGTCGGCTTGAGCCGCCGATTGACCCTGTAGGCGACGTTGAGGTCCTCGACCGCCAGCAGGGGCTCGACGCTCGTGCCATCGACGCTGCCGGGGGCGGATTCGTTGGTGAGGGTCATCGGAAGCTGCTCCTCTTGCTGAGGAAGTGCGCGATGTGGCTGGTGGCCAGAACCGCCACGATGATCACGACGGCTGGCCAGAGCGTGAGCCAGTTGGCAGTGGCGATGTAGTTACGGCCGTCGGTGACCAGGCGGCCCCACTCGGGCTGCGGCGGCTGGGCGCCCAGTCCGAGGAAGCTCAGCGAGGCGATCCACATGATGGCCACTCCGAACTGCAGCGTGATGAGTGAGACAGTCGGGGCGATCGAGTTCGGCAGCACGTGGCGCCGCAGGATCGCAGGCGAGGAGGTGCCGCTCGTCACCGCCGCCTCGACGTAGTTGCTGGCCTTGGCCTTGAGCACCTCGCCGCGAATCAGGCGGGCGAAGGTGGCCGAGGACGTCAGGCCGACCGCGACCGCGGCCTGGATGACGCCGAATCCGAGCACGACCACGATGACGATCGCGAACAGGAAACCGGGGATCGACAGCACGACGTCGATCCCTCGCATGATCAGGGCGTCCACCCACCGGCCGAACCACCCGGAGACGGCGCCGATGAGGGATCCGACGACGACGCCGATGGCAACAGCCAGGGCGGAGCCGGTCAGCGATGGGCGGGCGCCGTAGACGATGCGCGCGTACTCGTCGCGGCCGAGCTGATCGGTGCCGAACCAGTGTTCGGACGACGGGTGGAGGAACCGCGCCGTGGGCACGATGGTCAGCGGGTCGTGGCTGGTGAACAGGCTGGGGACGATCGCCCACAGCAGGATGATCGCCACAATCGCGACCGCCAGCACCAGGCTCCAGTGCCGGGAGAGCCACACCAGGCCGCTGACCACACGGGACTTACCATCGTTGCCGGGAGCCGGCTGTTCGAGCTCGGTGGCGACGTGGTCAGTGGTGTCGGCGATTGCGGTCATGGCTTTGTCACCTCAACTCGGGAGCGCTCGTTGGACAGTTCAGCCGCCTCGACAAGATCTCCGCCGAGTTCCTCGGCCGTCACAACCCGCCTGATGCGAGTGGCGCGCGTCGTCTTCTCATCCAGCGCGATACGCGGGTCGATGAAGGGGTAGACAATGTCGGTGATGAAGTTGACGGTCACGTAAATCGCCGTCGTCAGCAGCACGATGCCCTGCACGACCGGCAGATCCTGGGTGTTGACCGACGTCACGATCAGCTGTCCCAGGCCGGCGCGGGCATAGACGCTCTCGGTGACGACCGCGCCGGCGAGCAGTTCGCCGATCGTCAGGCCGAGCAGCGTCAGGATTGGCAACGCGGAGTTCCGCAGGATGTCCTTACGGAAGATGTAGCCCTCCCCCGCTCCCTTGGCGTGCATCACATGGACGAACGGCTGGCCCCGAGTCAGCCGGATCGAATTGCTCAGCACCTGGGCCAGTGACCCCGAGACCACCAGCCCCACCGTCGCCGCCGGTGCGATCAGCGCCGTGAAGGTGTGGTTGTCCACCGGCGGGATCCAGTGCAGGTCGAAGGCGAAGACATTCAGCACGATGATGCCGATGACGAAAATCGGCACCGAGGTGAAGAGCGCCGGCAGGAAGCTGAAGATGTCCTTCAGCCAGCCGAACCTCGCATAGTTGATCAGCAGTGCGACGATCGCCGCGAACACGAGCCCGATGACCAGGCCCAGGCCGGTCAGCTTCGCCGTCGAGGGAAGGTTGAGCGTCAGCAGGCTCCAGACCGTGCCGCCGTTGGTGATGGAGTAGCCAAGGTCGCCCGTGCAGAGGCCACCCAGCCCCCGGAAGTACTGCTCAATGAGCGGTCGATTCGATCCGTAGTATTCCAGGAGCGTCTGCGCTTGCTGCGGCGTCATGAGGGAGTCCGGAGCGTTGATCCGGTTTCTGATGGCATCGCCGGGCAGCACGCTCAGGAGAATGAAGGACAGGGTGTATGCCGCCCAGAGGACGACGAGCGCCTGTGCCAGTCTCTTGAGGATGTAGCGTCGCATCACTCTTCAACGGCCCCCTTCACTGGTCCCCGTCCGTCACTTGCTCAGCCAGGTGTCGTACAGCCAGGCGCGAGCCGTCGACTCGGTCCCGAAGCCGTGCACCGCGGACGACAGGCCGAAGACCTGCGTCTCGTCGTAGAGCGGGATGCTGTAGCCCTGCTGGTACAGGTATTCGCCGATCTCCTTGACGGCCGCCGCGCGCTTGGTCGGGTCGAAGATCTCGGCCTGGTTGCGCACCAGTTCGTTCAGCTTCGTGTCCGGGTTCTTCACGTCCTGGCCCAGACCGTTGGCGCGTGTGGTGTCGTAGTCGACGCGAAGGACGTTCGGGTCAGCCGTCGAGGTCTGGCCCTGGCTGAACGAGAACTTCTCGTTGCCTGTGCCGCCGGCCGCCCGGATCGACTGGTACTGGTCGAGTGAGACGCTGTGGATCGTCAGGTTGACGCCGACCTTCTTCCACTGCGACTGCAGCACCTCAAGCACCTGCTGGGAGACCTGGTAGAACGGCGCGACCCAGATGTCGAAGTGCAGTTGCTGACCGTTCTTGTAGCGGTAGCCGTCCGGGTTCGGCGTCCAGCCGGCGTTCTGCAGCAGCTGCTTGGCCTTGTCGGGGTCGTAAGCGAGATAGCTCGACAGGCCGGGGGCGTGCGGCGTGCCCTTGACGAGCGGGCCGATCGGGATGCCGTAGTTCGGCGACAGAACGGTCTGGTTGATCTCCTTGCGGTCGGTGGCCGCGTTGAGCGCGAGCCGCACCCGTTTGTCATCGGTGATGAGGCCGGGCTTGACCTGGACGGCAAGCGCGTTGGTCTCGCCCTGCACGGCGAACGACTCCAGCCGGCCGCCGAAGGAGCTGACGGTCTGTTCGTCAGTGGGCGACAGGTTGCGGACGATCTGCGCCTGGCCGGACTGCAGGGCGCCGATGCGGGTGCTCTCCTCCGGGACGTACTTGAAGTGGATCTCGTTCAGGTACGGCCGGCCTGTGTGGGCCGAGCCGGTCGGCCACGAGGTATAGCGCGGGTTCTGCTTGAGGATGACCTCGTTGACACCGTCGCCGCCAGCGTACCTGAACGGGCCGGTGCCGACCCAGTTCTGGATCTTGCTCTGCCCTGCCAGGTCCTGCTTGACGTACGACTCGGCGAGGATCGTGGAGGCGCGGTAGTTCGACAGCACCTGCAGGAAGCCGGCATCCGGCGTGTTCAGCTTGATCTGGAACGTCGTGTCGCTGATGACCTTGGTGCCGGCGTAGCCGTTCCAGAACGGGTCGGCCGGGATGCCCAGCTTCTTGTCGCCGAAGCCGTGCTGGTCGAAGTTGTCCTTGACCACCTGGGAGGTCAGCGCGGTGCCGTCGGTGAACTTGACATTCGGCTTGAGGTGGAAGGTGTAAGTCTTGTGGTCGGCGCTGACCGACCACGAGTGGGCGAGCCACGGCACCAGCTTGCCGGTCTTGGGATCCTGCCAGATGAGGCGCTCGCCGATGTTGTCGGTAACCTGGCTGACCGACCACAGCGAGTTGGTGGTCTGCCAGTTCTGGTACTGAACGGGGTCGTAGAACGTGAGCGTGCCGCCGGTCTGCGGCGAACCGCCACCCGAACCCGGGTTTGAGCTGCTGCCCGAGGAACCGCACGCCGACAGGAGCAGAGCGGAGGCGGTGGCAATGGCGCCGAGCGCAAACGCTGGGCGGCGCGGACGGGACGTGGTCATGGCCTGATCGGTCTTCCTTCTTGGGCCGCGCGAAGCTGCCCCCCGTGGGCGCGTCAGAGCGCACAACGGCGACGGACAGCAGGGCAGGGCAGCTGGAATAGGTGGCGCGCTTTACGGGGAGAGTCCGTGCCTGCCGATGGGCGCCTGAGAGCGAACAACGGCAGCGGGCAAGGCAGCAGGAACAGCTAGCGCGTTACGGGATGTTCGCGGCAGGGAAGCATCGTCGCTCATGCACCGGCACGCAAGGAGCCGGGCGACCCGAGAGGCGGGGCGAACGCAATGGACGGGCTAGCGGAATCCGGCGATCGACCGATGAGAACGGCCAGCGGGAAGAACCGTCAGCAGAAGCGACAGGCGCTGGTGGCGATCAGCATGTAATCAACCACCCGGCGGCTGGTCAGCGGGGTCCACGACATGATCGAGAGATTGGCATCCGCGGACGGGAGCGGTCAAGGATCGCCCAAATCCCGAGACACGCACCTGAGCTGAGGGGAGGCGCTCGCACCTGCCTCCCCTGTGGGCGCGTCCGATTGTCAGGCCGCGGCCGGCATGGGATGTCTCGCCGAAACCGGCCTCACCTCGACGACATCACGACGACAACGTCAGTAATCGAGTCCTTCCTCCATCACCCCGACTCAGAGGTGCGCGAGGAGGCTCGGCTCGGCGGAACCCCCTCGACCCTCGTGCGCTGGACGAGTACGTGCGCTGCTTCTCCGACCCGGCAGCCATCCACACCTCCTGCGAGGACTACCGCGCCGCCGCGAGCATCGACCTCGTCCACGACGACGCGGACGCCGCCGCGGGCCGCCGCGTCACCTGTCCCCTGCTGGCACTGTGGGGCGCACACAGCTTCGTCGGCCGCACCTACGACGTCCTCGACGTCTGGCGCGCCTACGCCACCGACGTACGGGGCCAGGCGCTGCCCTGCGACCACTACGTGCCCGAAGAAGCCCCGCCCGGACCGCGACACCGCTGGACGCCTTTCTTCAGGGCCGGCGGTAACCGGGCACGGGACCGGCGTCAGCTCGGTGCCGGCTCGTTACCCGAGGTGGGAAAGCGGTCGGGGGAGAGGAATCCGACGTCGGTGTACGGAGTCTCGCCCAGCGTGAATCCGGCCAGCAGCTCACCGATGCCGGCGGCGTGCTTGAAGCCGTGGCCCGAGTCCCCGCCGGCGACCACCAGACGCGGGTCGCCGCGGGGCCGTCCGACGACGAACTGGTGGTCCGGGGTCGTGGTGATCATGCAGGGGGCTGCGCAGGCCGGTACCGGATCGACACCAGGGAACGCGTCGGCGACCCACGCGGACAGCTGGGCGATGTCCGTGTCCGGATGGATGCCGCGGTCCACCTCGTCGGGATCGGTGTCCGAGAAGTTGTGCCCCTGATCCTCCATCCCAATCTTGATGCCGAAGCCCTCCCGGCTGTCCGAGCCGTGCCCCCACAGCACCCGGCCGTCCGGGAGTTGCCGGATGAACGCCGGGAACCGTTCCAGAGCGAACCCCTCGTCCCGCGGGTCGCGGGCCCGGAACCAGAACAGGGGGACGCGGCGCGGTTGCAGGGGCAGGCCGGGGACCAGCTGTCCGAGCCAGGCCCCGGCGCTGACGACGGCCTGCCGGGCGACCACACGCGTGGTCGGTGTGTGTGCGACGACGCCGTCCGCGGTGAGTTCGAGACGGACCACCCGCGTGTCCGTATAGACCACGGCCCCCTGCTCGGACGCCGCGCGCACATGGGCGCGCACGGCCCGCTCGGGGAAACAGATCCCGGCCTCCGGGTCGAGGACCGCCTCGTCGGTGGCGCCCAGACCGGCGTACTGCGGGTAGCGGGCGATGAGTTCGTCGTGCCCCATGCGGACCACCGGCAGGCCCGCGCCGGCCGCGGCGGCGAGGGTCCCGGTGATCGGCGTCGATCCCGGTGAGCCCACGCTCAGGCATCCGCTCTGCCGCACCAGCTCCTGCCGGTAGCGGTCTTCGAGTTCGTGCCACAGGTCGCGGGTCCTGCCCGCGATCGGGGACAACCCGGGATGCTCCTGGCAGGCGACCCGGAACAGCCGGGTGACGCCGTGCGACGAGCCGAACGGGTGCCCCACCCCGAAACGATCGAGGCCCACCACATCGACCCCGCGCTCGGCCAGGCGCCACAGGGCGGCCGAGCCGAACGCGCCGAGGCCGACCACCACGACATCCGTGCGTACGGGCGCGAAGGACCCGCTCCGGACCGCCGCGGCGCTGTCGCCGGTCACAGCGCGGACGAGGCCGTCCAGGGGTTGACCCCGGCCTCGACAGCGTGCTCGTCGATCTCGGCGAGTTCCTTCTCGGTGAAGGAGAGGTTCGTCAACGCATCGAGATTGTCGCGGAGTTGCTCCACGCTGACCGCACCGACCACGGCGGTCGTGACCCGGGTGTCACGCAGCACCCAGGCGAGCGCGAGCTGTGCGAGGGTCTGGCCGCGGCGCTCGGCGATCTGGTTCAGGGCCCGCAGCTTCACCAGGTTGGCGTCGGTCAGCGCCGCCGCGGGCAGCGTGGGACGCGCGCCGCTGCGCCGCACCCCGTCGAAACCGTTCAGGTAACGGTCGGTGAGCAGGCCCTGGGCCAGCGGCGTGAACACGGCGGAGCCGATGCCGGCCTCGCCCAGTGTGTCCAGCAGTTCGGTCTCGATCCACCGGTTCAGCAGCGAGTACGAGGGCTGGTGGACCGCCAGCGGCGTGCCGAGACTCCGCGCGATGGCGATCGCCTCCTTGGTGCGCGCGGCCGAGTAGGAGGAGATACCCACATACAGGGCCTTGCCGGCCCGTACGGCGGCGTCGAGCGCCCCGATGGTCTCCTCCAGCGGGGTGTCCGGGTCGTAGCGGTGGGAGTAGAAGATGTCGACGTGGTCGACGCCGAGCCGCTCCAGGGACTCGTCCAGGCTGGTGAGCAGGTACTTGGCCGAGCCGAGGCGGCCGTAGGGGCCGGGCCACATCGGCCAGCCTGCCTTGGTGGTGATGACCAGTTCGTTGCGGTAGGGACGCAGGTCCTTGCGCAGTACCCGCCCGAAGTTCTCCTCGGCGGCGCCCGGGGGCGGGCCGTAGTTGTTGGCCAGGTCGAAGTGGGTGACACCGTGGTCGAAGGCGTAGCGGATCAGGTCCCGCTGTGTCTGGAACGCCCGGTCGTCCCCGTACCCGTACCACAGGCCGAGACTGATGGGGGGCAGCAGCAGACCGCTGCGGCCGGCGCGTCGGTACTCGACCCCGGCGGCTCGGCGCGGGTCGGCGCGGAAGACGTCGTGCGGGTCGGGGCGCTCGTCGTCGAAGGTGGCGGTGTTCGACATGGTTCTCCAAGAGGGCGTCGGGGTGGGCGGGTACGGGGTTCTCGGCCGCGCCGTGCGCTGCGGTGACGGGGTGTCCGGGGTCGGCCTCAGTCGCCTGCGGCGCGGTCCTCCTGGGCCTGGCGGACGAGGGCCGCGCCGGCGGAGGCGTACTTCCAGCCGTTCGGATCGTGGAGGGTGTGGGTACGGGCGTTGCGCCAGTGCCGGTGCAGGTTGTGCCGGTCGTCGGTGGCGCTGGAGCCCGTCCAGGTGAACAGGTCGGTGGACACCTCGACGGCGACGTCGGCGGCGAACGCCTTCGCCTGGTCCAGGACGAGGCGTGCCTCGTGGACGTCCGTGTCGTCGTCGCTGTTCCAGGCCAGGTCGACCGCGCGGGCCGCGTCCTCCAGCAGCAGCCGTGCCGCTCGGGTGCGGGCGGCGGCCACGCCGACACCGTGCTGGATCAGCGGGTCGTCCCCAGGGGTGTCGAACGGCAGCCCAGGGGAGACCCGCGCCCGAGTGGCCAGATAGGCGAGGCCGTCGTGCAGGGCGTTCTCGGCGATGCCGACGTCGATGGCGGTGTGCGCGAGCCGGCCGGCGAGCCACCAGCCGCGGCGCGCGGCGGGCTGGGTCCACGGCCTGATCACCCGGTGTGTGGCCACGGGTACGTCGTCGAACTGGGCGGTACCGCTTCCCGTGGCGCGCTGTCCCATGCCGGCCCAGTCGTCCGCGAGACGCACGCCCGGGGCGTCGCCGGGCACGAAGACGACGGTGAGTTCGTCGTCGAGGAGCGCGTAGACGGCGATCCACTGTGCGCCGAGCGCCCCGGTGGCGTAGTGCTTGGTGCCCTGCAGCCGCAGACCGTCCGCGCTCTGCACGACCCGGGTGCGGAAGTCGGCGGCCGTCTTGCCGCCCCGCTCGCTTGCGGCGTTCCCGATGCGGGCGCCGGCGAGCACCGCCGTGAACACCTCGCGCCGGAGCGTCTCGTCGCCGGCCACGAGGAGCGCGTCGAGGAACGCGAAGTGACTTTGCGGGATCTGCGCCAGGGCACCGTCCGCTGCCGCCAGGACGCGGAAGACCTCGGCGACGGTCCGCTGGTCCACGCCCGCGCCCCCGTACGCGGCGGGGATCCGGATGCCCAGCAGCCCCGACTCCGACAGCAGCCTCGCCGCCCGGTACGGGAAACGTCCCTCGCGATCGCGCTCCGAGGCGTCCGCCGCGAGTTCGTCGGCGAGGTCGTGAGCCGCCCGGACGGCCTCGGACGCCGATGCCAGGACGGGCACGGGTGGGGTACTCATGCCGACACCTCCCGGAAGGCCGCGGCGGGATGGGTGCCGGCCACCCGGTCGCCGGCACCGAGCAGCCGGTGACGGTGGCTGCCGGGCTCGTACGCGGTGCGGTAGAGGCCCCGTCGTTGCAGGATCGGCACGACGGACTCGATGAACTCGGTGAAGTCGTCGGGCGTGACGAACTCGTGCAGGTTGAAGCCGTCGACTCCGGTGGTGTCCGCTATCCGGCTGATCCCGTCGGCGATCTGCGCGGGTGTGCCGATCAGCGTCTCCGAGTACGGGCTGAGGTCGGTCAGGCGGCGGACGACGTCGTCCACCCGGTCGGGGGTCTGCTTCTCCCTGGTGAACCGGGCGGCCTCGGACTGGGAGTGCTCGCCCGGTGCGGGACTGAGCCGTTCCGTTCCGGACGCGGTGGAGAGGTCGATGCCGCTGGCGCCGCCGAAGCCGGCCAGGGCGCCTTCGACCGACTGGGAGCGCCGCACCAGGTCCGCCTTGCGCTGGGCCTCCTCCTCGGTCCGGCCGATGACCACCGACAGGTCGGTGACCACCCGCAGGTCGTCGCGCCTGCGTCCCGCGGCCTCGGCGGCGTCACGGATCGCGGTGATCGCCGCGGTCAGCGCGCCGGGATGGGTGCCGTTGACGAAGACGGCTTCGGCATGACGGCCGGCGAAGGCACGTCCCCGCTCGGATGCTCCGGCCTGGTAGATCACCGGGGTACGCTGCCGCGACGGCGGCACCAGCGAGGGGCCCTGCACGTCGAACAGCTGCCCGTGGTGGTCGATACGCCGAACCTTCGCCGGGTCGGCGTAGACAGCGTTCTCCTTGTCGTACAGCACCGCGTCGTCGAGCCAGCTGCCCTCCCAGAGCTTGTAGGAGACCTCCAGGAACTCCTCCGCCCGGGCGTAGCGCACCGCGTGCCCCGGCATCTCGGAAAGGCCGAAGTTGCGGGCGGCGTTCGGCAGATAGGACGTGACGACGTTCCAGCCGATCCGGCCACCGGTGAGGTGGTCGAGACTCGCGAAGCGGCGTGCGTGGGCGAACGGGTGCTCGTAGGTGGTGGAGACGGTGACCGCGAACCCGAGGTGCCGGGTCACCGCGGCCATGGCCGGGATGACGGTCACCGGGTCCAGCAGCGGGAAGTCGACGGCGCTGCGGATCGCGGGATCCGGGGACCGCCGGTAGATGTCGTAGACCCCGAGCACGTCCGCGAAGAACACCGCGTCGAACAGGCCCTCCTCGAACTGGCGCGCGCGGTCCAGCCAGAACGAGAGATCGGTGAAACGTTCCCGGTGACTGCGAGGGTGCGTCCAGGTGCCGTGCGCGTAGTAACCGACACCGGTCATCTCGAACGCGTTGAAGATCAGGGGGCGGTTGCGTGCCGGAATGATCTGCTCCTTGGATGTCATCGGATACCGCTGGTGGAGGACGAGGCGATGAGCCGGCGCTGGGCGAACAGCAGCAGGACCGCCGGAATGACGACGAGGACGAGGACCTCGGCGAACGCCCGCTGTGTGTGGGACGACAGGGGGCCGAAGTTCGACGCGATCGCCACACTCGCCGTGACGTTGTGGTTGTCGGAGATGATCAGGAGCGGCCACAGATAGGAGTCCCACTGCGACACGAAGAGGATCATCCCGGAACCGATCAGTGCCGGGCGGCTCAGCGGAAGGTACAGGTGCCAGAAGCGGCGCAGATGTCCCGCGCCGTCCATGTGCTGCGCCTCGGCCAGTTCGAGCGGGACGCTCAGGAACGCCTGGCGCAGGTTGAACACCGCCAGCCCGTTGCCGAGAGCCGGCAGAATCAGCGCGGGCAGTCCGTCGGACAGGCCGAAACGGGAGAAGACCGGCACCAACGGCACCGACACCGTCTCGAACGGCAGCAGAAAGCTGGCCACGATCACCACGAACAGCACCTTCGAAAGCCGGGTCCGCACCACGACGAATCCGTACGCGGCGAGGGACGACACCGCCAGCCCGCCCACGACCGTGCCGGCCGCCGCCGCGAGCGAGACACCGACCGCACGGAGGTAGCCGTCCTCGATCGCCGACCGGAAGCCCGCGAAGGAGAAGGACCGCGGTATCAGTGTGTCGAGGACCGATGTGCTGCTGAGCGCCTCCGTCGGATCCCGGAACGCGGCGACGACGAGCCACCAGACCGGGACGAGGAAGACCAGGCCGCTGAGCACGCCGAGCACGGTCAGGCCGTACCGCCGTACCCGCTTCTGCGCGAGGGCTGTCATTCCCGCTCCCCGAGCAGGGCGAACTGCGCGGCGACGGTGGCGCCGAGCAGCACCAGCAGGACCACCATCTGGGCCATCGCCTGCTGCTGGTTGGAGTAGACCGTCGCGGTGCGGACGGTGTCGAACATCAGGGTCGAGGTCGCTCCCGAGGGCCCGCCGTTCGTGAGCACCTGGATCGGGGCGTAGATCTGGAACACCCAGACGGTGTTGGCGACCAGCACGAACAGCAGCGGCCTGCGCAGCAGCGGCACGACCACGGAGAAGAACTCGCGCCATGATGACGCCCCGTCCATCCGCGCGGCCTCAAGCACCTCACGCGGGATGTCCAGCAGGCCGGCGATCAGGAAGACCATCCAGTAGCCGACACCGCCCCAGGCCGTGATCAACGCGATGGTCGGCAGGGCCTGTGCCGTGGAGCTGTAGAAGCCCTGGGCGGGCAGACCGAGCGCGTCGAGGACGTTGTTCATCACACCGGTGGGCTTCAGCGCCACGCCCCACATGACCGTCAGCCCCAGGCTGGGGATGGCGCTGGGCAGGAACGCCACCGTGCGCCAGAACCCGCGCATCGGCATCGTGCGGGTGTAGAGCCAGGCCAGGAAGAGTGATCCCACCACGATGACGGGACTAGCCAGGACGACGAACCACACCGTCACGCCGAGCACCTGCCAGAACGCCGCGCTCGTGAACAGCCGCCGGAAGTTGTCCCACCCGGCGAATGTCCACGAGGCGCTGCCGAACGGGTCGACCTTCTCCAACGACGCGACGAGCGAGTAGCCCTCGGGAGCGAGCCTGGTGAGGATCAGCAGAGCCAGGGCCGGACCGGTGAAGGCCAGCAGCACGCCGGTCCGGGCCCCGCGCCGTACCCCGGGAGTACGACGGCTCACTTGTACTTCTCCAGCGCCGCGCCGGCCGTGGCCTGCGCCGACTTCAGGGCCTTCCCGACGTCCTCACCATTGGTGATGGACAGCAGGGCCGAGGACAGCGCGGAACTCAGCTCGTTCCAGCCGACGGTGGACACCCGTTGCTTGGCGATGCCGTGGGACAGCTGGTAGTCCACGACCTTCTGGGCGTCGGTCGCCCGCGGGTCCTGGAACACCTCCTGTGCCCAGTACAGCTTCTTGCCCTTGTCGTTGGCCGGCGGCGAGCTGGTCTCGGAGTTGTACGCCGCTGCTCCGGCGCCCTTGAACACCATCGCGTTGATGAACGTCAGCGCCGCTTCGGTGTTCTTCGACCCGGTGTAGAGCCCCAGGCCCACCCCGCCGGCGTTCGAGACGGGCTGGCCGCCTGCGAACTTGGGCATCGGCGCGATCCCGTACTCCAGGTCCTTGTTCTTGTTCAGCTCGGCGATGTTCCAGTCACCGCCGATGTGGAACGCGGACTTCCCGGAGGCGAACAGGCTCGTGTAGACGCTGTTGGCGTCGCCCTGCGGGCTGACCTTGTCCTTGTAGAGGCCGGCGTACCAGCTGAACGCCTTCACCGCGGCCTCGCTGTCCAGGTTCGGGGTCAGACTGTCCGGGCCGTCGGCTCCGTAGCCGCCGCCGAGTCCTTGCGCGAGGGGCCACTGGTAGTACCAGTTGGAGATGCGCTCCCACGTGATGCCGTGTTCCGCTCTGGCCTGCTGTGCCTTCTTCGCGTCGGAGGTGATCCGTTCCCACGTCGCGGGCTTCGAGGGGTCGGACGACGGCAGCGCCACCCCGGCCTTCTGGAGCAGGTCCTTGTTGTAGAAGAGGAACGAACTGTCTGACTGCTCGGGCGCGTTGTAGAGCTTCCCGTCGACCGTCGAACCGGCGAGCGAAGCCTTGTCCAGCGCGTCGAACTCACTCTTGAACACAGGGGTGATGTCGGACAGGTAGCCGGCGGCCACGTAGCGGGCCGTCAGCGGCTGGTCGACGGTGATCACGTCGACCTTTCCGGACGTGAGACGGGACGGGAGAACGGTTTCGAAATCGGCGTACGGAATCGACTCGTACCTGATGGTGATGTTCGGGTATTCGGCCTCGAACTTCTTGATGGTCGAGCCCACGTTCACGTTCGTGTTGGCCGCGTCCAGCCATGTCACCGTGACCTTCTGGTCCGGATTTCCCAGCGCAGAGAGGGACGGCAGCGACTTCTTGGCCGATGAACCCTCGGAATCGCCTGCACAGCCGGACACAAACGCGAGACATCCCATGGCGACGACCGTCGCCGTCGCGCGAAACGTGGTCCTTGGCAGCCAAACCGACATCGAGCCTCCCTGAGATGGCGGACATGAAGTCCGGGCCGCATCGTATGCGCTGACCAGGCCGATGTCGTCACGCGGTTTCACGATCTGGAATGCGCGCCAGTCTGCCGGCAGAACCCCTTGGGAGCACTGGGGAGCGGCGATGATTGCGCGGGATTGCGCGACGCCGCTTCCGCGGATGTCGGGCGTCCTCTTTCAGGGCTGCGCCCGTCGGACGGCTGCGGCGCCGGCCGGACGGCAGGCGGGAGCGAGGTGGAGACACGCATTCCAGCCCGCGCTGGTCTCCGTCAGGCGCCCTCGGTGAATTCGAGGAAGTTCGCGCTCGCTGGAAAATATGCGTGGGACACTTCGAGGAGCAGTCCGTCGGCATCGGAAAGGCGGCGCTCGAAGCGAAAAACGGATTTCCCCTCATCGATACGAATGAGGGTGGCCAGTTGCCGGTCGCACTCGACGGCTTCCGCCGTGATGGCCACATTTCCGAGCTGGGCTCTATATTTTTCGGTGAAGTACTCGTCGAGAGGTTGACTTGCCTCCCAGCGCGGACGGCCCTGGGAATGCATTGCCGACAGCCTGGCGTGCAGATCGCTGTCGACGGCTCGGGAGAATGTGATCTCGAAGCAGAGGGCGTCGCCATGGCCCAGCAGGCGCTCGACCACCACGGTCTCGGTGGTGGCCGACTGCTCGTCGAACAGGCCCGGTGGTGCGGGGCAGGTGGTGACTTCCAGCACCGCCACCGTGGGGTCGAGGTTGCGCACGCGGAACAACTGGCCGACATCCACCCGGCTGGGACCGCGCATCACCACGGTGCCCCGGCGCGGGGCACGCTCGACCAGGCGGTCGTCGCGCAGCCGCTGCAGAGCCACACGGACCGCGTCACGCGGAGCGGAGAACGTGCGACCGAGCTGGCCCTCGTCGAGCCTTGAGCCGGAGGGGACCCGACCGTCCCGTATGCCCGAGCGCAATGCCCCATAGATGCGCTGAGTGACTGGCACTGGCGCTCCCGCCCTTCCCGAGACCCTTTTGGGTAGCCTTTTTCTGTGAAATCAAGGTATCAGGCCTGCGTGCCGCACAAGTCGCACCGCGAGAATTATGAAATTTATGTTGCAGCTTTTCGGTGCCCGCATTTTCACGGGTATGCTCAATGAAAGGGAATGCGCGCCGCGGAGTCGGCTCAGCGCAGTGCGGCCACCAGTGCGTCGCTCGCGGAGCACCACACCTGGCGGGCCTCGGCGAAGCCCTGCTCCAGCAGGGTGTCCAGATGCCAGCGGGTGGCGGTGGGCCGGTCCGGCTTCGCGCCGACAGGCCGGGGCTCGCGTGGGTCGCCCAGCAGGGCGAAGCGGCGGGCAGCCGGTTCGGCGAGTACGGGATCGTCGGCCAACCGGCTCCACCGGTCCGCCCAGTCGAGGGCGCCCTCCCGCCGCTGCCGCTCCTGGCGCTCGGTGAGCAGGGCGCTCAGAAGCCGTTGTTGTACCGATCTTGTTGGACGCCGGTTCGAGTGTGGTGACTCGGTCGCGTGATCTTCGGCTCCGGCATGCACGAAGGCGGGGCCTCCTGTCCAGCTCGGGATTGTCGAAGTCCGAACGAGCTGGCCGGGAGGCCCTTGTGCACGGCGGGGAACTGCCCGGCATGGTCGACTAGGAGCTCGCCGACCTCATCCGGCCGGGCCTGGACGTCGTCGTTCCCGGGGTGCCCTACCAGGGACACGCCGAACTGGTCGCGCACCTGGGGCCCCGACTGGCGGGCAAGGTGCTGATCAGCTGTGTCAACCCGCTCGGCTTCGACCAGCGGGGCCCCTGCGGTCTGGCCGTCGCCGACGGCCGTGCGGCCGAGAGGCGCAGCGACTCGCCCCCGAGGCGAAACTGGCCGGTGCGTTCCATCACCTGTCGGCCGTGAACCTGTGGAGCGAGGCCGAACTGCTGCACGAGGACGTGCTCGTCTGCGGCGACGACGAGCAGGCGAAAGCAGTGGCCGCGGAGCTCGCGCAGACGATCATCGGCCGGGTCGGCATCGACGCGGGGGCGCTGCGCCTGGCCCGGCACCTGGAACCGCTCACCGCCACCTGGTCAGCATCAACAGGCGGTACAAGACCCGCTCCGGTATCCGTGTCATCGGCCTGTGACACGGCCGGCGCGGTTGGGCCGCGGTCGGGCCGCCGGAAGTGTCCGGGCCGATGCGGGGATGCGCGCGGCGTGACTTCAGCGGGCGGTCAGCAGCCGGCAGGTCTCCCGTAGATGACGCAGCGCGGCCAGTCCGTCCGGCGAAGCGAACCAGCGGGTGTGGTCGGTGAAGTACGCCCGCGCCAGCGCGGTGTTGGCGGCGGAGCGCGTCACTCCGTGGAAGTAGTCCATCTCCGACAGCGCGTACTCGGCGTTGATCAGTGGCAGCAGCGCGGGCAGCGCCTCGGCCTCCGCCTCCGCCAGCGGACGGACGCCGGCGTAGCCCTCCAGCAGGGCCGTCATGTGCGCGTACTGCACCGGCACCTGTCCGCCGGGCAGGTCCAGCCAGCCGAAGACATTGCGTTCGAGGGCCACCGCAAGGTCGTGCACGGCCGTGGTCCGGTCGCTGAGGCCGAAGTCGAGCACGGTGGCGACCGTCTCCGCGCCGTCCGCGGTGTCCCACAGCAGGTTGGAGGCGTGCCAGTCGTTGTGTGTCCACAGCGGCTCCAACTCGTGCAGCAGCGGCGCGAGTTCGGCGTGCAGCGGCAGATGCCAGCGGGCCAGGTCTGCATCGAGGGGATGCGAGCTCAGTGCCTCGGCCAGGGCCGGACGCTCGGCGGTGTAGGCGCCGAGCGCGGCCTGCGGATCGGGGGCCGAGAAGATCCGGAAGGACGACACCAAGGGCTGGGCCCGGCGAGCCGGGGCGTGGTGGCCGACGGCCGCCCGGTGCAGCCGGGCGAGCGCGGCGCCCGCCTCCCGGGCGTGCCGGGTGGCGGCGAACGGTGTCCACGACAGGGCGTCCTGGTACAGGTCGGACCCGGTGCCCAAGGAGTGCACCTCGTAGGTCCACTCGCCGCGTGCCGCGCTGTCGAGGACCTCCACCACGGGGGCCCCGTGGGAGCGCAGATGGCGCAGGAACGCATGTTCCTCGGCCAGTCCGTCGAGGGTCCGCACGGAGCTGTGGTGCCGTTTGAGGAACACCCGCTGCCCGTCGTGCTCGACGACGGCCGCCGCGGACAGTGGCCGGGGGCTGTGCCAGTGCAGCCGTACCGGGCCGCCGAGCACGTCCGCCGCTTCGCCGCCGGTCAGCGGCGCCCAGTCGGGCTCGACCCGTTCGTAGCCCAGGCCGTGGGTGGCCGGCCGGGTCCCTGCTGTGGCGTCGTGGGCGTCGGTCATCGTGCGGCTCCCGCCGGGGCGGCGAGCGCAGCCAGCACCTGCTTCTCGACGGCGGCGGCCGTGACCGGGTCCAGGGCGCGGGGCCCGTCTGCGGCGGGCGACGGTCGGGGCACTTCGATGCGCGCGGTCACCGATGCGGGCCGAGGCGAGAGCACATGGACCGTATCGGCGAGCACCACCGCTTCCCGGATGTCGTGGGTGACCAGCACCACTGTCCAGCGGTACCGCTGCCACATGTCGGCCAGCCAGTGCTGCAGATCGGTGCGGGTGAGGGAGTCCAGCGCGCCGAACGGCTCGTCCAGCAGCAGCAGCGGCCGTCCGAGCACCACGGTGCGCAGCAGCGCGGCGCGCTGCCGCATGCCGCCGCTGAGCTGGGCGGGGTAGCTGTCCTGGAAGCCGTCGAGGCCGAACGCGTCGAACAGGGCGGATGCCCGGCGTCGGGCCTCCGCCCGCCGCACGCCCTGGGCCTGAAGGCCGAGCGCAGTGTTGGCGAGGATGGTGCGCCAGGGGAAGAGCAGGTCCTTCTGTGGCATGTAGGCGACCCGGCCGGAGCGGGTGCGCGGGGGCTCCCCGTCCACCAGGACCTCTCCCGCGGTGGGCCGGTCCAGTCCGGAGACGAGGTTGAGCAGGGTGCTCTTGCCGCTGCCGCTCGGACCGATCACGGCGACGAACTCGCCGGGCGCGACGGACAGGTCGATGCCGCGCAGGACTTCCAGACCGTCGTAGGTCTTGTTGACCTGCCGCAGCAGGAGTCGGGGGTCGGGGCCGGACGGGGCCGGGGCGCCGGGGGCGGTCATGGCGTCCTGCCTTTCAAGGCGTGGTGTCTGATCTGGAAGGGCCGCGAACAGGACCTGTCGGCGCTTGCGCGCCGACGCCTCGGTGTCCTGTGGGCGATGATCCGTGGCGGAGCGCGCGGTCGCACTTCACCCCCGTCACCCTCGGGGCGTGCCAGCACGAATGGGGCGTTCCGTTCGCCGGGTCGCTCGCGACCAGGGCAGGACGATGCGCTGGAGGAGGTAGGTGGCCGCGAACAGGGCGATGCTCAGGGCGGCGGTCACGGCCACGGCCGCGAAGACGAGGTCGGTGCGGAAGGCGCTCTTCTGCGCCTGCATGTAGATGCCGAGTCCGTTCTCCGCTCCGGCGTACTCGGCGAACACCGCGCCGACCACGGCATAGGTGATGCTCACGCGCAGTCCGGCGAAGAAGTAGGGCATCGCGCTGGGCACCCGTACCATGCGGAACGCGCGCAGCCGTCCGGCGCCCAGGGAGCGCAGCAGCCGAAGCGCCTCCGGGTCGGCGGAGGCGAACCCGGCGGCGAGGTTGGCGGCGAGCGGGAAGAACGTGGCGAGGGTGACCACCAGCATCTTCGGGAACAGGCCGAAGCCGAACCAGATGATGAGCAGCGGCGCGACGGCCACGATCGGGATGGTCTGGGAGGCGACCAGCAGCGGGTACAGGCCGCGCCGGGCCCAGACGGAGAAGTCCAGCAGGACCGCCACCAGCCAGGCGGCGGCGAACGACATGGCGAAGCCCGCCACGGTCTCCTGGAGCGTGGGCAGTGTGGCCTCCCACAGGTCCTGCCGGTTCTGCCAGCCCTGGGAGACCACCCGCCAGGGTCCGGGCAGGACGGTCGGGTCGACGCCGGCGGCGCTGGTGTAGGTCTGCCAGACCGCGAGCAGCACCGCGACGACCAGGACCGGTGGCAGGACGACGGACAGGCGGCGCGGGCCACGTCGGGCCCGGGGCTCGCCGGCGGCCCCGGGTCGGGGGTTCGCCGGGTCCGGCCCGGGGGCGGGCCGAGTGGACGCCGCCCGGACGGCGGGGCCGGGCGTGCCGGTGGTGGTGCCGGTCACGACTTCTCCGGAAGGTAGTCGTTGCTGAACCACGCCGAGGTGTCCGGCGTGGCGGTGAGCTTCTTGCCGCCTGCGTCGCTCAGCAGCCCGGCCTGGTACTCGAAGTCGGCGAATGCCTGCCAGCGCCGGGCGGACTGGGTGCCGAGCGAGCCGTCGGCGGCACGGTAGTAGGAGTCGGCGAGCAACTTCTCGCTCTGCTGGACCAGTTCGGTGTTGGTCAGCACGCTCATGTTCGCCTTGATGAGCAGGTCGGCGGCCTTCGAGGGGTTGTCCACGGCGTAGGCGTAGCCGCGCCCCACCGCGGCGAGGAATTTCTTTGCCGTCGTGCCGTTCGCCTTCAGGTACTGGTCGGAGGAGGCGATCAGAGTGGAGTAGATCTCGGGGAAGCCGTAGTCGGTGAGTTCGAAGTTCTTAAGGGGCTTGCCGCTGAGCTTCGCCTCCAGTCCTTCCCAGGTCGGCATCGGCATCGCGAAGTCCGCCTTGCCCGCGTACAGGGCGGAGTAGGCGGAGGTGCTGAGGGTGACCGACTTGAAGTCGCCCTTGCCGCCGGCGTTCTTGATGACGGACTGCAGCAGGGGCTTCTCGTAGGCGGCGCCGAACCCGGCGTACGTCTTGCCGTCCAGGTCCTTGGGCGAGGTGATGTCGTCGCGGCGGGCGGAGACCGCGATGGTGACGTCGGTCTTCTGCGTCACGGCGTAGACGGAGGTGATGTCCTGGCCGGCCGACCGGGCGGCGGTGATCCCCTCCTGGTAGGAGATGCCGAAGTCCGCCTTGTGGTTGGCGATGAGTGTCTCGGGCGAGGTCGAGCCGTAGGGCACGATCTTCAGGTCGATCCCGGCGTCCTTGAACCAGCCGAGCTGCTGGGCGACGTAGATGCCGGTGTGGTTGGTGTTCGGCGTCCAGTCGAGGGCGAGGGTGACCTGGGTCAGGCCCTTGGCACCGCCGTCGGAGGGTCCGGAGCCGGAGGAGCAGGCGGCGGTGGCGAGCAGGGTGGCGAGGGCGGTGGCCGCCACCGCGACGCGGGCGGTGCGGTGCGACGCGCGGGAGAGCGGGTGGGTCGGGTTCACGGGACGGGCTCGTTTCTGGCGGCGGGCGGGGGCCTGCCCGGTGCGGGCGAGGAAGGCCGGGGGGTGGCGGGCGACGCCGGGACACGGCAGGGCGTCGCGGGGCCGGCCGGACCCGGTGCTCGCGGCGGCCGGTGCCGGGTTCACGCGATGTCCTGGCCGGCCGGGACCGCGGCGGGGTCGCGCGGTTCGGCGCGGGGCAGCAGTTCGGTGGTGTACGCCGCGCGCCAGCCGTCGGCATCGGGCAGTACGCCGTGGGCGGCGAGCCAGTCGGCGTAGGGGCCCATCCGGTCCTCGGCGATGACGCCCCACCGACCGTCCGGGTCGGTCCAGGTCGGGGCCACAAGCTCCAGGGACCGGGCGATCAGCGGGCGCGGGAAGTAGGGGATGACGCGTTCCATCAGGGCCAGGGTGGCGGGCTGGTCGGCGGCGGCGGTGGCGAATCCGCGCGCAGTGACCGCGAGGAACCGGCGCACCGCGTCGGGGTCGACCCGCACCGTCTCCTCGTGCGCCCCCAGCAGATAGCTGTGGTAGCGGGGGGCGCCTATCTCGTCAACGGGCCAGGTCAGGCGGCGCTCCTCACGCAGGCCGCCGCGGAGCGCGTCCCATGACCAGTAGACGCCGAAGGTGGCGTCCGCCTCCCCGGACTCCAGCTCGTCGACGGTCAGTTCGCGGTACCCGGAGTCGACCGTCACCACGGCGTCGGGGTCACCGCCGTCCGCGGCGACAAGGTGGCGCACCATGGCCCGGCCGCGCGGTGTCGGGTTGTACGCCAGGCGCCGCCCGGCCAGGTCGCGGGGCCGCTCGATGCCACGGCCGGTGACGGTCTGCACGGCTTCCAGGGCACGGTGATTGACGGCGGCCAGCGCGACCAGCTGCTGCCCTTGGGATCGGCGCACCAGCAGCCGGTTGGGCGGGAAGACGCCGAAGTCCGCCTGGCGGCGGGCCAGATACTCCAGGGTGTCGCCGCGGCCCGGATCCTGTACGCGCAGCTCGACCTCCAGCCCGGCCTCCCGGTACCAGCCTCGGTCACGGGCCACGAAGAAGCCCGCGGAGTTGGGCCAGGGGTGGAAGTAGTCGAGCATGACACGGATGTGGGACACGTCGGCTCCGGATCGGGTGGGGGTGGGAAGGGAAGGCGGAAGCGGCACGGCGGGCGGGTCAGCCGCGCCGGTGGCGGGGGCCGACGGCAGCCGGGGCCGCACGTGTGCTCGCGCGGGGCGGCGCCCTGGTAATCGTTCCGTGTCCACAACACCCGCCCGCGGAACTGGAGTTCGGCCTCGGCAACGGCGGCGGCGGCGGAGGGGAAGAACCGCGGGGGCCGTTGAGCAGGTTCCCCTGTAGTCGGCGGGATGCACCTTGGCGGATCCGCCGCCGCAGGCCGGGCCCGGGCGGCGCCCTCCAGGGCCGAGCTGACGGTGTCCCCACCGATCCGCCCATTGCTCAGGTGGTCGAGCGTGGTCGTCTTCCGGGCGAACCCCAGAGGGCGTTGGTGGGTGGCGGAGACGGTGACCGCACATCCGGGGTGCGCGGTGGCGGCGGTCGGCGCGCCGACCAGGAGTAGCGGGTCGCCGCTGGGGGTGGCTATGCGGTCCCGCGGGGCCGCGTCGACGGAGCCCTGGTGGGCGTCGAGCGGGGCGGTCCCCATCCGGTGGGCCAGGTCACGGTACCGGTGCGCCTGGCTGTCGGGGTGGCGCCACAGGCACATCACGCTCCGCCCCACGGTCGACTGGCGCGGACCGCTGCGGGGTATCCGCCGGGGCGCGGGGCCGGCAGCGGGAGAGGACGGGCTCATGGTCATGCTCCGGGTCGACGGGAAAGCGGGCCGCGGGCGGGCGGTGAAGGGCGCACGCCCACGCGCCGTGGAGGGCCGGGAACGGGCAGCCGGACAAAGGGGCGACGGCGGGGGCCACGTGGAGCGGGCAGCCGGGGGCCTGTTACGGCTGGGCGGCCGCGCGGCGCGGCGGGAGTGCGGCGCCGGTGCGGCGTCCGCGGGTCAGCCGGCGGTACAGAAGGCGCTGGCGCAGCGCCCGAGATCGACATGGCGGCGCAGAGTGAGGCGACGGTCGCGGTCGACTGCGGCCGGGCGCAGGAGCGACGGTCCGCTCAGGAGGTTCGTGGGCATCCGTGGCTCCTCTCCGGTCGGTCCGGGACGGTCGGGGACGCACATCCGGTCCGCAGAGCGGAAGTTGATGGCGTGATAGTGCACTTTATCGGGATAACACCCGATGTGGTGGCGGCGAG